>JBDSMR010000170.1:0-79826 GCA_039915735.1 Usitatibacter sp.
GCGCGCTCCTCGATCCTCGGCGGCGTGCTGTACTTCTGCTTCGCCTTCATCCCGCTGTTCCTCGCCTACTCGGCGAGCCTGATCGACCCGACGATGGTGGCAGGCGCGCTCAAGGAAGGCGGCGACACGCAGCTGATCCTGCCCAACCTGATCCTCTCGCCGATCGTGCCGATCTTCGCGCAGATCATGTTCTTCGGCGCATTGCTCTCGGCCATCAAGAGTTGCGCCTCGGCCACGCTGCTGGCGCCTTCGGTGAGTTTCAGCGAGAACATCCTCAAGCCATTCTTCCCGTCGATGAACGACCGCCAGTTCCTCAAGATGATGCGCATCGTGCTGGTGGCATTCACCGTGATGGTGACGTTCTTCTCGCTCAATTCCGAGGCCAGCATCTACAAGATGGTCGAGAACGCCTACAAGATCACGCTGGTCGGCGCCTTCGTGCCGCTGGTGTGCGGCCTTTACTGGCGGCGCGCCACCAACCTCGGTGGCACGCTCGCCGTCATGTTCGGGCTCATCGTCTGGATCGGCTACGAACTCTCGAACCCCGAAGGCCTGGTGCCGCCGCAGCTCGCGGGGCTGGCGGCGAGTTTCGCCGGCATGATCCTCGGCTCGCTCGCGTTCAAGGACCTGCAGCGGCCGGTGACTACCTGAGTTGCTGGCCGCCCTTGTCCTGGCCTACCTTGCCGCCACGGTTGTTGTAGGGCTCCTTGCGGCGCGCCGCGTGGGCGGCGCCTCGGATTACGCGGTCGCGGGCAAGCGCTTCGGCACGCCAGTCGTGATGGCGACGGTGTTCGCCACCTGGTTTGGTGCGGAGACCGTGCTCGGCATTCCCGCGACCTTCTGGAAGGACGGGTTGCGTGGCATCGTCGCCGATCCGTTCGCGGCCGTCGGTTGCCTGGTGCTGGTGGGACTCGTGTTCGCGCGCCCGCTCTTCCGCCTCGACGCCCTCACGCTCGGGGACTTCTTTCGCGCGCGCTTCGATCGCGCCTCCGAGGTGGCGCTTTCGCTTTGCATCGCGTTTTCCTACCTCGGCTGGATCGCCGCGCAGTTCGTGGCCCTGGGCCTTGCGCTCAACGTGCTGTCCCATGGCGGCATCGATACGCGCACCGGCGTGGTGATTGGTGCGGCCGCGGTGCTCGCGTACACGATGGCCGGTGGCATGTTGTCGGTCGCGGCTACGGACCTGCTACAGGCCGGCGTCATCGTGCTGGGCCTGGGTTACGTCGCGTGGATGGTGTCCGACCTCGCGGGCGGCGCGGGCGTTGTTTTGCAGGCCGCGGCGGCGGAAGATCGCATGCGCTTGCTGCCCGAAGGTGACCTCAAGTCGGTGCTCGGCTGGATCACCGCGGCGCTGGTCGTGGTGCTCGGTTCGGTGCCGCAACAGGACGTATTCCAGCGCATACGCGCGAGTCGCGATGAAGACACGGCGGTGCGCGCCACCATCCTCGGCGCCATCGCCTACTTCGTCATCGCCTGCATCCCCGTGTTCCTGGTCGCGGCCGCTTCGGTGATCGATGCACCGATGGTCGCGCGCCTGATCGAGTCGGACTCGCAACTGATCCTGCCGACGCTGATCCTCGAGCGCATGCCGCTTGGCGTCCAGGTGCTGTTCTTCGGCGCGCTGATCTCGGCGATCCTCTCGACCGCGAGTGGCGCACTCCTGGCACCGGCCGTGGCACTTGCACAGAACGTGGTCCGGCCGGTGGTGAAACCGAAGGACGACCGCGCGCATCTCCTCACGCTTCGCCTCACCGTGGCGGCACTCGCCAGCGCGGTGCTGGTGATGGCGCTCACCTCGAAGATGTCGATCTACCAGCTGGTGAATGAATCCGGGAAAGTGGTGCTGGTGTCGTCTTTCGTCCCGCTTGCCGCGGGACTCTTCTGGAAACGCGCCAGCTCTCGCGGCGCGCATCTCTCGGTCGCGTTCGGGCTCATCACCTGGATCGTGTTGGAGTTCGCGGCCGAAGACGCAACGGTGCCGCCGGCGTTCGCGGGACTCATGGCGAGCATCGTGGGGATGCTGGCCGGCAGCCTGCTCGTGCCCCGTCGCCCGGCCTGAAAGGCGTTTCGCCCCGCCTTTTCCGCATTTCGTCGCTTTGTCCTTTTGCCGTAACGGTTGCGTGCCTAAAGTTGCGTCCATGCCAACGACGTATGTCTCGGCAAGCCAGGAAAAAAGGAGCAACACAGATGAAAGCGTATGAATTTTCCGCCCTCCCCAGCAGTTCCGCGGTCGCGAGCGGCGTGACCATCCTGGCAGCCGCCTGGTTCGTGCTGGCCGGCGGGGCGATCCTGAGTGACCACCATTCCGGAGCCACGCTCGAAGCAGCCCGCGCATCGTCGGCGCCGGTGAGCACGGTCTACTACATTCCGGCAGAAGCGCGCGAGACCATCGTGGTCGAGGCCAAGCGCTCCGCCAGCTAGAGAGTTACTCCGCAACAACACTTTCCTCAGGAAGTGTCTTGGCCCGGCGCAAGCCGGGCCTTTTATTTCCACCATCGGGGCGCGGCCGCACCCCGGAAAGCGCGTTTCGTCGCAGTGGCTTTGCGGGATCAATTGGGGTCAGGTTACATTCCGGCCATGACTTTCGAAGATCTCCTCGGCCGCCGCGGTGACAGCCTGCGGCTGCTGGAAGGCCTCACCATCCGGCGCGTGCTCTGGGTGACCGCCATCTGCGTGGTCGCCACCGGCACCGTCGCGTGGCTGTTCCTGAATACCTACGTCGACCTGCTGGTGACCGCGCTGTGCGTGGGCTACACCAGCATGGTTCTGTTCACCATGGCAGGCAACATCCGCCAGTCGCGTTTTCCGCCGGAGGCGATGCAGGTGCTGGCCGTGGTGGTCGGATCGGTGCTCGGCACCATCCTCGCGGGTTTCCTCAAGGGCCGCGACATCAACGCCATGCTGACGGAGCGCCTTGCCGGAGTGGCCATCAGCATGGGCCTGGGCATCGGCTTCGGCTGCGTGGTGGTCGCGGCGATGATCCTGCGAGAGAAACATGCACGCGACCAGGCGCGCATCGCGAAGGGTGAAAGCGAGCGCCACCAGCTCGAGAAAAACGTGCTGGAAGCGCAGCTGCAGATCCTGCAGGCGCAGGTGGAGCCCCATTTCCTCTTCAACACGCTCGCCAATGTGCAGCACCTGGTCGAGACTGACGCCAAGTCCGCATCCCACGTGCTCGAGAGCCTGATCCAGTACCTGCGCGCCGCGCTGCCGCAGATGCGCGAAGGCGCGACCAACCTCGGGCGCGAGCTCGACATGGCGCGCGCCTTCCTCGAGATCCATCGAGTGCGCATGGGCTCGCGCCTCGACTTCGCCATCGAGGTGCAGGAATCCCTCAGGGGCCGTCCGTTCCCGCCGATGATGCTGATCTCGCTGGTGGAAAACGCCATCAAGCACGGCGTCGATCCCTGTTGCGAAGCGGGCCTGATCACGGTCAGCGCGCAGGAAGCCAACGGGCGCCTCAAGGTTTCCGTGGCAGATACCGGCGAAGGCGTGAGGCCGACGCAGGGCGGTGGAGTGGGGCTCACCAATATCCGCGAGCGCCTCAAGGCGCTGTATGGAAATTCCGCGCGCCTCGTCCTGGAGGAGAATGCGCCCCATGGGGTCGTGGCCTCGATCGAGCTGCCTGCCGTGGCATAGATGAGCATCACCGCCGTCATCGCCGACGATGAGCCGTTGCTGCGCGCCATGTTGCGCACGCGCCTGGCGCGACTGTGGCCGGAACTTTCAGTCGTGCATGAAATGGAAAACGGCCGCGACATCGAGGGTGTGGTCGACGAGCACGAGCCCGACCTTTTCTTCCTCGACATCCACATGCCGGGCGTGAACGGACTGGATGCCGCGCGCGCCATCTGCGGCCGCGCCCACGTTGTGTTCGTGACCGCCTACGACCAGTACGCGGTGCAGGCTTTCGAGCAGGGCGCCATCGACTACGTGCTCAAGCCCTTCAACGACGACCGGCTTGCGCTCACCGTGGAGCGGCTGAAGGAGCGCGTCGTGGGCAAGGCGGCGCCACGCCAGGCTTCGCTCGACGCGTTGATGGAGCAGCTCGCCGGCCGCCTGGGGGGGGCCAAGGGTGCGGAACACCTGCGCTGGATCAAGGCCTCGGTCGGCACCAACGTTCGCCTGATCCCGGTGGAAGAGGTGCTGTTTTTCCAGTCCGACGAGAAATACACCCGCGTCGTCGGCTGCGAATCCGAGGCCTTGATCCGCAAGCCGATCAGGGAGCTCCTGGACGAGCTCGACCCCGCCAGGTTCTGGCAGATCCACCGTTCCACCATCGTGAACGTGGACCACATCGAAAGTGTGCGCCGCGGGCTCAAGGACCAGGCCGAGATCAGCCTGAAGGACTGCCGGGAAACCCTGATCGTTTCCCGGGCCTTTACCCACCTCTTCAAGCAGATGTAGGGCTGTCCTTCCGCCCCTTCAGGCCGCATTTCACCCCCCGTTTCATGCATTTCGCCGCCCGGTGCTGGAACCGGGGTGCGACCGCCCGCAATATCCGGCCATCGAACGCCCACAAGGCCAACCGCCATGACGCTTTTCCAGACGCTCGGATTCTCCCTCCCCCTGGTGCTGCTCGTTTTCGGGGTGATGGTCCTGTCGATCTCGATGGCTGTCGTCGCGCTGTTGGCCGACTCCTGAACCGGACCAGTAACATCAGCCCATGAAATCCGTCACCGACGTCCTCCACCGCACTCCCTGGTGGGCCCTGCTTTTCGGCGGGTTGGCTACCTTCGTGGCCCTCGTGGCCTTCGTCACTCCGTACCACATCCTCCAGTACCGCGACGGCGACACCTCCTCGCTGGAGTCGCGCGCCATCAAGCGCGAGGTCGACAACGCCTTCGCCGAAAACGCCATCAACGTCGGCCGCAGCGTGATCCGCGGCATGTTGTCGCGCACCACCGACCCGGACCGCCGCGCCGAGCTGGAAGAAGCCCTCTCCGGACTCGAGGAAGCGCGCGGCGAGCTGGCCAACGCGGGCGTGGAGGTGCTGCGCGCCCGCAAGGAAGCCCTGGACACGGTGCGTGAAGCCACACGCGCCTCCCGCGAAGCCATTCGCAGCGCGCGCCGCGAGACTGAAGCCGCCCTGAAGGCGCTTGGGCCCAACGACACCGAGGCGCGCAAGCAGCTCGAGGAGAAACTCAGGGAAGCGATCGAAGCCGAGGCGCTGGCCTCGCGCGCCATGGAAGAAGCCAAGACGCGCCGCATCCAGATCGGCCCGAAATCGAAGGACGGGAAGTCGATCATCAACATCGAGATCGATCCGGAGACGCCGGTCGCACCGATGCCGAAAGTCCCGTCGCCCGCCGGGGAAGTGACGCCGATGCCCGCCCCGCCTTCGCCGCCCTCTCCCATGGCGCCGATGCCCAATGCGGCCAAGCCCGCCCCGCCGGCCGCGCCGGCTCCGCCCGCGATCACGCCGGAGGCCGCCACCCGCGTGCGCCGCGACGTGACCGGTGACCTCTATCGCATGGGCATCGGCGCGGGGCTGGTGCTGCTGCTGCTGCCGCTTTTCATCCTCGCCGTGGTCACCAAGTTCTTCGCCGACCGTTCGCGTGGCGCGCTCAAGGTGGCCGACACGAAGAAGAAGGAGGCCGAATACCACCGTATGAGCCAGCAGGTGACGGAGGCCAAGCTCGCGGCGCTGCAAGCCCAGGTCGAGCCCCACTTCCTCTACAACACACTCGCCAGCGTGCAGGCGCTCACCGAAGTGGATCCGGCCAAGGCCAACGCCATGACGGGGCACCTGATCCAGTACCTGCGCAATGCGTTGCCGAAAATGCGCGAGTCCGTCTCGACCGTGGGCCAGGAAATCGAGCTGGTGCGCGCCTATCTCTCGATCCTGCAGATGCGCATGGGTGCGCGCCTCACGTTCGAGATCGACGTGCCGGAAGCGCTCGCCGCACTGCCGTTCCCGCCGCTGATGCTGCCTTCGCTGGTCGAGAATGCGATCAAGCACGGCCTCGAGCCGCAGCGTGAAGGGGGCAACGTGCACATCAGCGCTTCGCAGGAGAACGGCCGCCTGCGCCTGGTGGTCGCTGACACCGGTCGCGGTTTCGCTGAAACTGTCGGCGCCGGCGTGGGCCTGGCCAACATCCGCGAGCGGCTTGCGGCGCTGTATGGTGAGACCGCGCGCCTCACGCTCGAAGGCAACACGCCGCGTGGCGTGGTGGCGACCATCGATGTCCCGGCGGAAGGCACGCGTTCCGGCGCGGGCATGCCGCCGCCGATTCCCGAGGCCGCGCCATCGGCTTCCAGCGCTTCGTTCGCGACGCCGCAGGTGACGCCCCCTGTGCTCGCCCGCGAAACCCTCGCCCAGCGCTTCTGGGCTGGCGTGGTGGTATTCGAACGCGGCTGGCGCAAGGCGCTCTATTACCTGTATCTCGCCCTTCTGGTGCTGGCCGCGCTGGCTTGCGTCGGCGGCGTCGTCGGCATCGCCGTGGGTGTCATCCCCGTCGTGATGGACGATAACCCGCTGGCGGGCCCCTTCGGCGTCCTCATCGGCCTGGCGGGCGTGATCATCGGGTTCATCGCCGTCGCCGCGGTGCTGGCGCTCATCGTGCTTCTGATCTACGGCATGGGTTTCTTCTTCATCGCGCTGGCGATGTTCGTCATCGCCGCCGTGCTGGTGGGTCTCTCGCCGGTGTTCGCGCCCATCGTGCTGCTGGGCCTGGGCATCTGGTGGCTGGTGAAGCGCAACCGCGCTTCGAGTCAAGCGCCGGCCGTGCAACCCGTCCCGCCCGCGGCATCGGCCGACCCCCAGCGCTAGAATCCCGCCATGCCTACCGCCATCGTCGCCGAAGATGAACCGATCCTGCGCGCGCAGCTCGAAAACAAGCTGCGCAAGCTCTGGCCCGAGCTCGAGATCATTGCCTCCGTGGAGGACGGCGCCGCGGCGCTCGAAGCGCTCGAGGACCACACGCCGGACTTCATGTTCCTCGACATCCAGATGCCGGAGATGACCGGTGTCGAGGTGGCGCGGCTGGTCGCGGGGCGCGCGCACATCGTCTTCGTGACGGCGTACGACCAGTACGCGATCCAGGCTTTCGAGACCGGCGCGGTCGACTACATCCTCAAGCCCGCCACCGACGATCGCCTCGCGGTCACGATCGAGCGGCTGAAGGAGAAGCTCGCCGCTCCGACGCCGCCCGCGGACCTCAACCTGGTTCTTTCGCAACTCACGAAGCAGCTCGGCGCGGGGCGCGAGAAGCTGCAGTGGATCAAGGCGACCATCGGGCAGAACCTGCGGCTCATCCCGGTGGCCGAGGTGCTGTTTTTCCAGTCCGACGAGAAATACACGCGGGTGGTGATGGCTGACGGCGAGGCGTTGATCAAGACGCCGATCCGTGAGCTCATCGACGGCCTGGACCCCGAAGTCTTCTGGCAGATCCACCGCTCGACGCTGGTCAACGCCGCCGCCATCTCCGCCGTGACGCGCGACTTCCGTGGCCAGGCGCACGTGAAGATCAAGGGCCGCGACGATACCCTCGTGGTCTCACGCATCTACTCGCACCTGTTCAAGCAGATGTAACCCGGAAACCAGGGACAGACCCTCTTTTCCGGCGGCTTAGTCGCATGAAAAGAGGGTCTGTCCCTGTTTTTTGTCGCTTCGTCGGGTTGGCCGGACCGCGCCATCGGTTCCGGTACGCTTTCATCCATGCCCGTATTCCGACAACCCGGATTCTGGAAACGCCTCGAGGCGCGCGGCGACGCCTGGGCGGCGAAGCGGCTTTCGCCCGACGAATTCGCTGAAGCCGTCGACCTCGACCGGAGGCTGAAAGCCAACTGGGTGCGCTGGCTGCTCTGGTACTTCGCCGGCATTGTGCTCTTCACCATCGGGCTGATGCTTATCAAGGGCGGCTTCGACAGCTGGCCCACCGCCTTCCTGATGGCGAACCTGCTGGGCATGTGCGGGGTCGTTTTCATGCTCTCGGCGTGGTACGGCTATCGGAAATGGACCGGCGCGCGCGCGCGGCGAAATTTCGTGCTTTTCGTGGGCGCGATCTTGCTGGGTGGCGCGGGAGGCATCGTGGGCGACATGCTCGCCAACCACCGACCGCTTGCTGAAATGGTGCCGGAGAAGATGTCGACCATCGCCGGCACGGCCCTGATGATGGCATTCGTCGCCTTTGCGCTGATCACCAGCATCGCGAACCTGCGCCAGCGTGACAGCAACCAGCGCATGGCGCTCCTCAAGGGCGAGGCGGAACGCGAACGGCTGGCGCGCCAGACCCTGCAAGCCGAACTCAAGCTGCTGCAGGCACAGGTCGAACCCCATTTTCTCTTCAACACGCTCGCCAATGTGCGCTACCTGGTGCAGACGAATTCACCCGACGCGCTGGCGATGCTCGACCACCTCATTGCATACCTGCGTACTGCACTGCCCGAGATCCGCAGCGAAAGCTCGACACTGGGGCGCGAGGCGGAGCTGGCGCGCGCCTATCTCGAGATCATGCGGCTGCGCATGGGCGGCGAGCTCCGTATCGAGATCTCGGTGCCCGAAGTGTTGGCACGCGCGCCGTTCCCACCACTGATGCTGATCACGCTGGTGGAGAACGCCATCAAGCACGGCGTTGCGCCGCTCGCGAAAGGCAACGTTTCGATTAGCGCACGGGCGGTAGAAGGAAGGATCGAGGTTGTTGTCGAGGATGATGGTCGTGGAATCGCCGGGGCTGTGGGCCGCGGTGTGGGATTGACCAACGTGCGTGATCGGCTCGCAGCGCTGTTCGGTGAAGGCGCGCGGCTCGACCTCGAATCGCGCGAAGGCGGCGGTACACGCGCCAGGATCGTAGTGCCTGAGTGAAAAACGCCACCGCAATCATCGCCGACGACGAACCGATGCTGCGCAAGCAGCTCAGGGCCGCACTCGCGCAGGCCTGGCCGGAACTCGAGATCCTTGCTGAAGCTGCAAATGGCGCCGAAGCCGTGAACGCCGTGCGTGAACATCGCCCCTCGCTGGTGTTCCTCGACATCGAGATGCCGGGCATGAATGGCCTCGAAGCCGCGCAGGCCATTGGTGAACAGGCGCATGTGGTATTCGTGACCGCATACGATCGTTACGCTGTCGAGGCTTTTGAGCGGGGGGCTGTCGACTACGTTCTCAAGCCCGCATCAATGGAGCGCCTCGCCGAGACCGCGCGACGCCTTCGGGCGCGCATTGGATCGCCCGCGCCCGCGCTCGACTCGATCCTGGGCGAGCTCGCACGCCGCATCGCTCCCACCTCCGATCATCTGCAGTGGCTGCAGGCCTCGCTTGGCAACACCATCAAGCTCATCAATGTCGACGACGTGTCCTATTTCCAATCAGACACCAAATACACGCGCGTGGTGACGCGTGATGGCGAGGCGCTGGTGAAGAAGACGCTGCGCGAGCTTTCCTCCGAGCTCGATCCGCGGCATTTCTGGCAGGTGCATCGCGGCACCATCGTCAACATCCGCTCCATCACCTCCGTCTCCAGCGACGATACCGGCCGGCGCGAGATCACGCTCAAGGATCGCACCGAGAAGGTGGAGGTCAGCCGCACCTTCGCGCACCTCTTCAAGGCCTCCTGATAAATGGGGTCAGCGTCGAATTGAGTTAAAACTGGTGTCAGACACGACTTTGCGCTGGCAGGAGGCGCCGCCCTCGGAAAAAGTCGTGTCTGACACCAGTTTTAATTCGACTCTGACCCCACTTATCTATAATCCCGCAATGATCTACGAACTCAACGGCCGCGGCCCCAGCTTTGATGGTGATTACTACGTGGCCGACAACGCCGCGGTGATCGGCCAGGTGGTGATGGGGAAAAACGCCAGCGTCTGGTGGAACGTCACCGTGCGCGCCGACAACGATGCCATCCACATCGGCGAAAACGTCAATGTCCAGGACGGGTCGGTCGTGCACACCGATAGCGGTGTCCAGGTGCGGCTGGAGAAAAACGTGAGCATCGGGCACCTCGTGATGCTGCATGGCTGCACCATCGGGGAAAATTCCCTGGTCGGAATCGGCGCCATCGTGCTCAACGGCGCGGTGGTAGGGAAGAACTGCCTCATCGGCGCTGGCGCCACGGTGACCGAGGGCAAGGTGATTGCCGACGGCTCGCTGGTTCTGGGCGTCAACAAGGTGGTGCGCATGCTCACGCCTGAGGAGATCGCGAACAACACCTGGATCGCGGAGCACTACGTGGAGCGCGCCGCCGCTTATCGCTCGGGACTCAAAGCCATCGGATGAGGACCAGCCGCTACCGCGGATCGCTCGCGGTCTGGTTGCTGCTGCTGGCGTACGCAAGCCTCTACCCGCTGTACCCGCTGCGCCTTCCTCCGCCCGAATCAGTCGCGGGGTTCTTCCTCACCCCGCGCTACATCGTGCGGGCGGACATCGTGTTCAACTTCGTCGCCTACGTCCCGCTGGGCACGCTGGCGTGCCTCTACTTTCGCCAGGGAGAAGGCCGCCACGCCATGCTGCGGGCGATGAGCCTCGGCGCGGCGTTCAGCTTCCTGATGGAGGTCGCGCAGCTGTTCGTGCCCAACCGCGTGTCCTCGGTGATCGACCTCGCCGCGAATGCCACCGGCACCCTCGTGGGCGCATGGGTGTTCGCGCCGCCGATCTATGCGCTCTTCACCAAGCCGCTGGGCGAATTGCGCGAGCGCATCTTCACTCCCGGCGCGTGGGGCGACGCGGGCCTGGTACTGCTGATGCTCTGGCTGCTGGCGCAACTCAACCCGGCGCTGCCGTTCTTCGGTGCCGGCAACATCGGCGGCGAAGTGGCGGCGCAGGCGCAGGCGCAAGGGCAGGCGCAGGTGCTGCAGTGGCTGGCGGTCGGATTGTCGATCTGCGGTTTCGGCCTCTTCATCTCGGCGCTGCTGCCGAGCGGATCGGGCAGCCTCACGATCACGCTGATCCTGCTCAGCATCGCGCTGTGGCTCAAGTTCTTCACCGCTTCGGTGCTGCTGCAGCCGCACTTCGCGGAGGAGTGGCTGAGCATCGCGCGCATCGGTGGACTCGCCGGTGGGTTGGCGCTGTTCCTGCCGCTGCGCCGTCTGCCACGCGCCGGACGCCTGTATCTCGCGCTGGTGATGATCCTGGCCGGCGCGCTGTTTTCCAAGATCTTCGGCGCCTACAGCCCGGTCGACGAGTTCCTGCGGCTCTTCCGCTGGCCGCACGGGCAACTCGGCAGCTTCGCCACGCTGACGCGATTCATCCACGAACTCTGGCCGCTGGGCGCAATCACATATCTGGTGGCGCTCTTCATCCATGAGCGCCGAATCGCCGTGAGACAATTGACCCCTTGAGACGGACCTCGCCGTGAGTTGGGCGTCCGCTCCACCCGAGGTTGCGATGTCCTTCTACAAGCATCACGTTTTCTTCTGTTTGAACGAGCGCAAGGACGGCAAGTCCTGCTGCCTCGCGTGCGGCGCCGAAGACATGCAGCAATACGCCAAGCAGCGCATCAAGGAGCTCAAGCTCAACGGTCACGGCAACATCCGCATCAACAAGGCGGGTTGCCTCGACCGTTGCGAAGAAGGCCCCGTGATCGTCGTCTACCCCGACGAGACCTGGTACACCTACGTCGACAAGGATGACATCGACGAAATCATCGATGAGCACCTGGTGAAGGGCCGCGTCGTCGAGCGCCTGAAGATCTAGCCATGCCCGCCCAGGCGAGCCGCACGCACATCGACGGCGACGCCGGCCGCATCGAGGTCGCGGCAACAATCCCGGAGAACATCCGCGCCGTCGCGGTGATCGCGCATCCGCACCCGCTCTTCGGCGGCACCATGGACAACAAGGTTGTCACCACGCTCGCGAAGGCGTTCACCGACGCCGGCATGGCGACGTATCGATTCAACTTCCGCGGCATTGGTGGGACCGAGGGCGCGCACGACGAGGGCTGTGGAGAGGCGGAGGATTTCGCCCGCGTCGCGGCGCACGCACGCGCGTCGTCCGGCGACCTGCCGCTCCATATCGCGGGGTTCTCGTTTGGCGGCGCGGTGGCCACGCGCGCGAGCGAGCGGCTCGATTTCACCCAGCTGGTGCTGGTGGCGCCGGGCTTCCGGCGCATCGCGCAACACGGCATGGGCGAGGCGCCCGCTCCCGCCGATCCGAACCTCGGCTCGCCCGGCCGCCACACCAGCGCCAACACCGTCGTGATCCACGGCGACCTCGACGAGACGGTCCCGCTTTCGGACTCGATCGCCTGGGCCACGCCGCGTGAGGTGCCAGTCGTCGTTGTGCCCGGCGCCGAGCATTTCTTCCACCGCAAGCTGCACGTGCTGCGGGAGATCGTCGCGCGCTGGATCCGGTGACCCTCTCCCCGGCCCTCTCCCAGGCGATGGGGAACATCCTGGCGGCGCGGGGCGTGCGCAAGTCGTTCGCGGGGCGCGAGGTGGTGGCCGGCATCGACCTCGAGCTCACGCGCGGCGAATGTTTCGGCCTGCTCGGCCCCAACGGCGCGGGCAAGACCACCACGCTGCGCATGTTGCTGGGCCTGGCGCGCCCCGACGCGGGCGAGATTTCGCTGCTGGGCAATCCGGTCCCGCAAGCCGCGCGCGAAGGGCGCATCCGCGTGGGTGTTGTGCCGCAGGTCGACAACCTCGACCCCGATTTCACCGTGCGCGAGAACCTCGTGGTCTACGGGCGTTACTTCGGGCTGCGCGAAAAGGAAATGGACCAGCGCATCCCCGCGCTGCTGGAGTTCGCCACGCTCGAGGCGCGTGCCGACAGCCGCATCCAGGAACTCTCCGGTGGGATGAAGCGCCGGCTGGTGCTGGCGCGCGCGCTGGTGAACGACCCCGACCTGATCTTCCTCGACGAACCCACCACCGGCCTCGATCCACAGGCGCGCCACCAGATGTGGGAGAAGCTGCGCGTGCTGCTGCGCCGCGGCAAGACCATCCTGCTCACCACCCACTTCATGGACGAGGCCGAGCGCCTGTGCGACCGTGTCATGATCATCGACCATGGCCGCTCGCTGGCGCAGGGCGCCCCACACGCGCTGATCGCGCAACACATCGAACCCGAGGTGGTCGAGGTCTACGGTGAAGGCGTCGAAACCTGGTTCCATGAAACGGCGCGCCCGCTGTCGGATCGTGCCGAGCTGCATGGCGAGACGGCCTTCTGTTACCTGCGCGATCCCGGGCCCCTGATCGCGAGCCTGCAAGGGCGCGGGAGCCTGCGCTTCATGCACCGGCGCGCCAACCTCGAGGACCTCTTCCTCAAGCTCACCGGCCGCGAGATGCGCGATTGATGCCGCCTCTGTCGTGGCGCTGGGTCCCGGTCTGGCGGCGCAACTACCTGGTCTGGAAAAAACTCGCGGCCGAATCGGTGCTCGGCAACATCATCGAGCCGCTGTTCTACCTGGTGGGCTTCGGCATGGGGATCGGCGCGATGGTGCAGGAGGTGGAGGGGGTGAAATACATGGCCTTCCTCGCCGGCGGCACCATCTGCTATTCCACCATGCTCGCGGCCTCGTTCGAGGCGCTGTATTCGGGCTTCGCGCGCATGCACGTGCAGCGCACCTGGGAGGGCATCCTCAATGCGCCGGTGAGCCTCGAAGACGTCGTTTTCGCCGAATGGGTCTGGGCCGCCTCGAAAAGTTTCCTGTCGGGCACCGCTGTGCTGATCGTCGCCGCGGCCCTGGGCCTGGCCCAGTCGTGGACCATGGTGCTGATCCTGCCGCTGGCCTTCGTGATCGGCCTCACGTTTTCAGGCCTCGGCCTCATCATGACGGCGCTGGCGAAGTCGTACGATTTCTTCATGTACTGGTTCACGCTCGCGCTCACGCCGATGATGCTGCTGTCTGGTGTGTTTTATCCCGTGACCAACATGCCCGGCTGGCTGCAGATGGTGGCCAACGCCTTGCCGCTCACCCATGCCATCGCGCTCGGCAGGCCGCTGCTTCTGGGGCACCTGCCCGATGCGGCGCTGTTGCACCTGGCGGTGCTGGCGGCGTACGGGATCGCGGGTTACCTCATCGCGCTGAGGCTTTTCCGCCGTCGACTGGCAAGCTGAGCGGCGATCACTTCATCGAGTGAAGGCCGATGGTGTTTCCCTCGGTGTCGACGGCGAGCGAGATGAAGCCGTACTCACCGATGCCCATCTTGCCGCGATGGATCTTGCCGCCGAGCATCGGCACCTTCGCTTCCTGCACCGCGCAGTCGTCGCAAATGAAATACACCAGCGTGCCGAGCCCGCCCGAGGGCGCGTCCTTCATCTTCACCAGCGCGCCCGGAGTGCCGTAGGCGCCCTGGTCGCCGGGAAAAGACCACATCTCCAGCTCTCCTGCGGGCGAATCGAGCTTCTCCAGCTTCGCGTCGAAGAGCGCTTCGTAGAATTTCCTCGCGCGCGCCATGTCCTGTACGTAGATCTCGAACCAGCCGACGGGATTGCCTTTCATGGTGCATCCTTCGTGGTGCGCTTGAACTGGCTTTGTACCGCGCCGCGGCCGCAGTTGCGTTACGGCTTGTCACCGTCGCTCCTGGGGTGCCGAAATTTGGCGCTCGATGCAACGCTTGACGGGTAACCATTCCGTTACGTAATATCCGTAACTGAATGGTTACCAAAAAGCCCGCCACCGACGCGTTCCGCGCCATGGGCGATCCCACGCGGCGCGAGATCCTGCGCGCGCTCCTCCACGGACCGGCGCCGGTCAAGCGGATCGCCGGGCAGTTCGAGTGCTCGCGCCCCGCGATCTCGAAGCACCTCAAGGTGCTGCTGGACGCGAGGCTGGTGCGGCAGGAACGCAGCGGGCGCGAGGTCGTCTACCACCTCGAGCCCGAGGCGCTTGCCGAGCTGCGCGCATGGCTCGACGCGTTCTGGAGCCGCGGGCTCGCCCGCATCAAGAAATCTGCCGAAGGGAGGAAAAAATGAGCGAACCGCTGCATGACCTCGTGCACTCGATTGACATCCAGGCGCCACGTGCGACCGTCTGGGACGTGATGACCGGCATGGACTCGGTGCCGCAATGGCTCGGCTGCATGAACTACGCGGCCAAGGCCGGCGCCACCTTCCACATGCAGCCCGATCATGCGCGGCGCGCCGCGGGGGACATCACCGGCGCCACCTGGTGCGACCTCGAGGAGCTGCGCAAGCCCGAGCTGCTGCGCTTCAGCTGGTACATGCCGGGCACGCCGAAGACGATCGTGACGATCGAGCTCGAGGAGGTGGATACCGGCACCACGCGCGCCACGCTCACCCATTCCGGCTGGGATCAGTTCCCCGTGCAGATGGTGCAGGCGATCCACGCGATGCTCGACGGGGGCTGGAAGTCGTTCGTGCTTCCCGGCCTCAAGGCGGCGAGCGAGGCGGCTCTCGCCGCCGGGCGCTAGCGATACTTGACGGTGCACCCGTAGGGGGCGGTGGTGGCGGTGCTCACGGGCTTGCCGGCTTTCAGCTCGTCGAGGGCGGCCACGACGTAGTTCTTCGCGAGCTTCACGTCAGCGACGTCGGTGGAGCGCTTGTCGTCGATGGCGCCGTTGTACACCACGGTGCCGGAGGGGTCGATGATGTACATGTGCGGCGTGGTCTTCGCGCCGTAGGCCAGGCCCATCTTGCCCGGCTCGTCGACGAGATAACGCGCCGGCTGGGCGCCGAAGTCCTTCAGCTGCCCGGTTAGCTTCGGCGCCTCTTCCCAGTCGCTGTGGCCCTTGTTGGTGGAGTTCACCGCCAGCCACACCACGTCATTGGCGTATTTCTTCTGCAGCGCCTGCATGTTGCCGCTCCGGTAGTGCTTCTGCACGAACGGGCAGCCAAAGTTGTGCCACTCAAGCACCACGGTTTTGCCTTTGTAGTCGGCCAGGTTCACCGGCTTGCCGGTGAGGTCCGTCACGGCGAATGCCGGCGCGGGTTTCCCCACGGGCGCATTGGCGAAGGCGGCCGCGCAGAAGACGGAGGCGATGGACAGTGCGAGCAGCTTCTTCATGGAAAGGATCCTTCGGTCAACGTTGCGTAATCGCGGTAGCGGGTGAGGCTGCGGGCAGGCGGCCCAGTTCGGCCAGTACCAGCGAGGGCGTGAGCACTTCCGGCAGCAGGCGCGGCGCGCTTTCTCCCGGAAGATAGATTGCATAGACCGGCACCGCGTTGCGGCCGAGCTCGGCGAGTGCCGCGGTGATGCGCGGATCCTGGCGCGTCCAGTCGGCTTTCAGCGGCACGACGCCGCGCGCGGCGAATTCCTTCACCACCGCGCTGTTGTGCAGCGATACGCGTTTGTTCACCTGGCACGTGACGCACCAGGCGGCGGTGAAATCGACGAACACCACGCGTCCGGCTGCATTCAGGGCCGCGACCTTTTCGGGCGACCATTCCTGCCACGCCAGCTCGCCTTCGCGCGCCGCCGCCGCGCCGGTGACCGCGGCGGTGGACGAGCCGGGCCAGGCGACCGCAAGCCCCGTGGCCGCGAGCAACGTGGCGACCACGGCGCGCCACAGGCCGGGGGCGTGTTCCCAGCGCCCGTACATCCATGCGCCCATGGCCACCAGCAGCAGGCCCGCCAGCAGGGCGAGTATGGCGTCATTGCCGGACTGCGCGCCGAGCACCCACGTGAGCCACGCCACCGTGGCGTAGAGCGGGAAGGCGAGCACCTGCTTGAAGGTCTCCATCCACGCGCCCGGATGCGGCAGGCGTTTCAGCAGCGCGGGGAAATGCGCCAGCAGCAGCACCGGCAGCGCCATGCCGGCCCCGAGCGCACCGAACACCGCCATCGAAAGCGGCGCCGATTGCGTGAGCGTGAAGCCCACCGCGGCGCCCATGAAGGGCGCAGTGCACGGCGTGGCGACCACCGAGGCAAGCACACCGGCGAGGAAGGCATCCGCATAGCGGCCACGCGCGCTGACGTTCGAGGTGAGTGACTGTGCGAAGGCGCCCCACTCGAAGACTCCCGAGAGGTTGAGCGCCAGCAGCAGGAAAAGCATCGCCAGAAGCACCACCACCGCCGGCGATTGCAGCTGGAAGCCCCAGCCAAGCTGGGCGCCGCCGGCGCGCAGCAGCAGCATCAGCCCCGCCAGCAGCAGGAAGGAGAGCAACACGCCGCCGGCGAAGATCCAGCCCTGCAGGCGCATGGCGCGGGCATCGCCGTGGGCATGTTCGACAAAACCCACGACCTTGATGCCAAGCACCGGGAACACACACGGCATGAGGTTCAGCAGGATGCCGCCGGCGAGCGCGAAGGCCAGCGCCACCAGCGCGCTGCCGCCAACACCGTCCGACGAGGAAGATCCGCCCGATCCCGTGGTGCCCGCGGCAGCGGCCCCAAGTGAAGCGGCAATGGGCGCATCGAACTGGATTGCCTTGCGCGTGATATTCGGCCAGCCGTTGTCGGATACTGCGACACCGGAGACGGACTTGAGGCCCGTGGGCGGCGGGTCTGCAAGTTTCATTTCGATGCGCACGCCCGAGCCATCACGGGTGATTTTCTGCGGCGCCGCCGGTTCGATCAGCAGCTCCTTGTCCGGGAAAAACACAATCGCTTTCGGAACGGTCGCACCGGCCGGCGGCATCATGCGCACCACCAGCGAGGGCCCCTGCAACGCGGCGTCGAATTTCCAGCCGGCGGCGGCAATCGGCTGCATGTTGCGCGCACGCTCGATGTGCGCCTGGAAGCGCGTATTGACCGCGGGCTCCGCCGCGGCCACGGCGAGCACCATGTCCAGCTCGCCTTTCTCGGGGATGCAGACGTCCTTGCAGACCAGCCATTCGGCCTTCGCCTTCACCAGGTAGTCACCCGGCTTCGCGCTTGCGGGCGGGATCAGCTCGGAGAGGAGAACCACTTCGTCCTCGTAGCCGTAGTTCATCAGCGGCCCGACAGGTAGCCGCGTCGGGTAGGGCCACTGGATCTCGCCAGCCTTCCAGCCTTCCGGCAATACCCACTGGATGCGTGTCGGCAAGCCGGAGTCACCGGGGTTTTTCCAGTACGTGTGCCAGTGATCCGCCATGCGCAACTTGAGGCCAACCGTGGCGGGTTTGCCGGGTTGCGCGGAGTTTTTCTCCGTCACCAGCTCCGCCTCGACATGGTCGGTCCTGAACTGGGGCGCGGCAGACGCGGGCGTGCCGGCGCCCGCTCCGAGGAGCAGTCCGGCAGACAGGAGGATCGCGCTTCGATACATCACGTAATATTCAGCCCCATGCTCTGGATCAAAACCTTCCACATCATCTTCGTCATTTCCTGGTTCGCGGGGCTATTTTATCTCCCGCGGCTGTTCGTGTATCACGCCCAGGCCGACGACACCATTTCGCGTGAACGGTTCAAGGTGATGGAGCGCAAGCTCTATCGCGGAATCATGACGCCGTCGATGGTGCTTACGCTCGTGAGCGGCACGTGGATGTGGCTGGGATACGGCTTCAGCGGCGGCTGGCTGCACGCCAAGCTCGCCAGCGTGGCGCTACTCATCATCTACCACTTCTGGATGGGCGGTCTGCTGAGGGCCTTCGCGCGCGACCAGAACTCGCACACCCACGTCTATTATCGCTGGGTGAACGAGCTGCCGCTGGTATTGCTTCTGGCGATCGTGGTGCTGGTTGTCGTGAAGCCGTTCTGATGTCGACTCCCGGACCGCGCATCCTCATCAAGCAGGACACCGGTGTTCACCGATTTTTTGCACCCTGCCCGCGCGGACTGGCGCCCGTGTTGGCGCAGGAGCTGGCGGAGCTGGGCGCACAGGAAGCGACGGCGGTCGAAGCGGGCGTCTCGTTCAGCGGTCCCTTCGACCTCATCTACACCACCAACCTGCATTCACGCATCGCCAGCCGCATCCTCTGGCGCGTTTCCCAGTTCCCGTATGCCAAGGAAGACGATGTGTACCAGGGCGCCACCGGTGTGCGCTGGAGCACGTACTTCAACGCCGACCGCACCATCAAGTGCGAAACCAACGCGCACCGCAGCCCGGTGAAGAGCCTCGACTTCATCACCCTGCGCGTGAAGGACGCCATCGTCGACCAATTCCGCACCGCGGTTGGCCGCCGGCCCTCGGTGGAATCGCGCGAACCCGACATCCGCATCCATATCTTCCTCGACGAGAAGCTCTGCACGCTCTATGTCGACACCAGTGGCGAGTCCCTCTTCAAGCGCGGCCGTCGCGACCACGTGGGCGAAGCGCCCCTCAAGAAGAACCTTGCCGCGGGCATCCTGCGCATCGCCGGATGGAAGCCCGGCATTCCATTGCTCGATCCCATGTGTGGCGCGGGCACCTTCCTCAGTGAGGCGGCGGAAATTTCGCTCGGGCGGGCGCCCGGCCGCGGGCGTGAGTTCGCGTTCACCCGGCTCGCGCGCTTCAACGAGGCGACTTGGGATCGGATGCTGTCGAATGCCCGCAAGAGCGAGAAGGCGGCGGAGCCGTTGCCGATTTTCGGCTCTGACCTCTACGGCCGCTCGCTCGGGCACGCATCGCTGAACCTCGGCGAATCGGGACTGGGCGACGTGGTGAGCCTCAAGCAGGTGAACCTGCTCGAGATAGCCGCGCCCGCGCCTTCGGGAATGATCGTCACCAATCCCCCCTACGGCGTGCGGCTGGGCGAGAAGGAGGAGCTCGCCGAGTTCTATCCGAAGCTCGGCGACGTCCTCAAGCAGAGGTTCGACGGCTGGACCGCGTTCGTTTTTTCGGGCGATGCGGAGCTCGCCAAGCTGATCCGCCTCAAGCCTTCCCGCAAGTCGGTGCTCTATAACGGCGCGCTCGAATGCCGGCTGTACGAATACCGCATGGTGGCCGGCGGCAACCGCAAGCAGTGACACTCGAGACGCTGTTGCGGCTTGCGCTGGTGCCGGCCGCAGTGTGGCTCGCAAGCCTGGTGCAGCGGCGCTGGGGGCATTCGGTCTCGGGGTACCTCGGCGGCATGCCGATGATCGGCGGACCGATCACGCTTTTCCTCGCGCTCGACCTCGGCAGCGCTTTCGCCGCCAGGTCCGCGCTTTTCACGCTGGTCGCGGTGATGGCGCAGGCAGCGCACCTCACGACATTGGCCCACATCGGCCAGCGGCGCGGGTGGCTCGCGGCGTTGGTGGGTGGGTGGACGGCGTTTGCCGTCGTCGCGCTCGGCGTTTCTTTCCTGCCGGTTGTTCCGTGGCAAGCGCTCTTGTTGGCCGCTGCCGGCCTCGCGGCGGCGTGGTGGTGGATGCCGAGCACGACGGGTGAGGTGCCGTTGCCCTCGATCCCGCCGATGGAGTTGCGGCTGCGGCTGCTGGCGGCCTTCGCGCTTGCCGGCCTGATCCTCTGGAGCGCACCGGTCTTCGGGCCCGTGGTGAGCGGGATACTGCTGTCGTTGCCGATCACGGGATCGATCATGCCGCCGTTCACGCTCGCCCTCTACGGGCCGAAAGCGCTTATCCGGCTCACGCGCGGCTATGTCGTCGGGCTGTCCGGTTTCACCGCGTTTTTTTTCGTCGTGGCGGTGGCCCTGGTTCCTCTCGGCGCCCTGACTGCATTCATCCTGTCGGTGGTCGCCGCCATCGCCTCCGTGGTTGCGGTAAGCCGCCTCGTCGCTACAGCTTCGTAGGACGGCACCGACATGCCCCGGAGCGGGGGCTGACACCATCAGCCGCCAACGCCTGATTACTCCGCAGCTTCGCCGGGGCGACCATGACGACGCTAACCACTTTCCCTACGGAGGCATCATGAAGAAGCTCATCGCAGCGATCATCGGTTCGGCTTTCCTGCTCGGCGCCTGCAGCACCATGGAGGGCTTCGGACGCGACGTGCAGTCCGGTGGCAAGAAGATCGAGCGCGAAGCGGCCGAACACAAATAGGCCTTGAAAGCTGCCATGGACGATTTCGACGACATTCGCGCCCAACTGCGCGGTGACCACGTCGCCACCCTGGCCGAGTTGGACGCGTTGCGCGGTGCCGTCGACGGTCCCGGGGCTCGCGCACGCCTGCAGAAGTTGCGCCGGGCGTGGGTGACCCACGCCCTCGCCGAGGAAACGGTTGTCTATCGCACGTTGGATGGTGTGCAGGTGACCTCCTCCCCGTCTGACGCCAGCATGCGGTTTGTCGAGCATCGCCGTGCCGACCGCCACTTCGAGAAAGTCCTTCACCACCGCGCGGGAACGCGCGACTGGATCGATGCCCTCGATGCGCTCCGGGATTTCATTGCGCGCCACGTCGCTGCCGAGCAGGAAGACACGTTCATGCGCCTCGCCGGCAGGTTCGACCGGAGGGGTCTTTGCGAGATGGGGCGCCGGTTCCAGCTGGCGCGCACCAAGCTGCGGATGCTCGAGGACGCTAAAGCGGCTTGAGCGGCTTCGCAGGCAATCGGTAGGCCCATTCCACCAGCGCGTCGATCGCCGGCTGCGTGGCATTGGCGTTGGGATGGTTCACGAGCATCACGACGATCCAGCGCCGGCCCTGCGAATCGAGCACGTAGCCCGCGGCGCCCTGCACTCCGGTGAGTGTCCCACCCTTGAGGTGCGAGCGCCCGTCGGCCCCACCCACGCGCCGCAGCTTGAGGGTGCCGTCGACGGCCAGCAGCGGCATCGAACCCATCAGCTCCGACATCAAGGCGCTCGACCAGGCGCTGCGCAGCAAGCCCGCGAGCGTTGCCGCCGTGATTCGATCGGTGCGTGAAAGTCCCGAACCGTTTTCGATCGACAGCTCCGGCGCGTCGATGCCGCGAGCCTTGAGCCATTCGCGCATTACGCGCGCGCTTGCCTTCGCTTCTCCCGCCACCCCGGCGCGCTCCGCCGAGAGAGCGAGGAAGATGTGCCGCGCCATCACGTTGTTGGAGAACTTGTTGGTCTCGCGAACCAGGTTGGCCAGCGGTTGGGAATCATGGCGGTAGAGTACGGTGGCTTCCGGCGGAACCGCCCCGGCACGCACCTTGCCGCGCAGCGTGCCACCGGTTTCGCTCCAGATCCACCGCAACGCAGCTTCCGCGTAGCGGGGCCCGTCGAACAGCGCCAGCGCCATCGTCTTCTCGCCACACAACGCGGAGAAGTTGCCGCTGAATTCCACCGTCGTGAGCAGGCCGTTCTCGGTGAAGTCGTACTTGATCTCGCGGCGCCATTCACGGCATGGTTCGCGCGTGAGCGCCATGCGGCTTAGCACCTGGACGTTGGGAAAGTCGGGCTCCGGCACGACACGCACCAGGTTGCCGGACGGCACGAACGTGAAGTTGGCCGCCTGGTAGTTCACCAGGAACGCATCGATGCCGACGTTATAGGCGCGCCGCGGCTCGCCGTCGAAGTGGGCCGGGTCGTGCGTGACGGAGGCGAAGTAGCCACGATCGATCACGATGTCGCCGCGGATCTCGCGCAACCCGCGCGCGCGCAATTGGTGGGCGATGCGCCAGAGGTCGTCGTAGGTGAGCCGGGGGTCGCCGCCACCGCGGATGTGCAGGTTACCCTCAAGCACGCCGTCGGCGAGGGTCCCCTGCAGCAGGAAGTCAGTGTGGAACGTGAACGCGGGTCCGAGCAGGTCCAGCGCCGCGTAGGTGGTCACGAGCTTCATGACCGAGGCGGGATTCATCGCCGCAGCGGGCTTGTGCGAGACCAGCGCCGGGCCATCCCCCACGGGCTCGACCACCACGCTCACCGCGGAAGCGGGAACACCGGCACGCGCAAGTGCCTCACGCACCGGCTCCGGCAGCTCGCGGGCCGCAGCGCCCAGCGAAAGCAGCGCAATCGCAGCGGTGAGGACAAACCTCACTGCCCGTCCCCCAGCTCGTTGACGATTGCGAGCCCGGCATCCACCAGCAACGCGAACTCGGCGTCTTCCACGACATAGGGCGGCATGAAGTACACCGTGTTGCCGATGGGGCGCAGCAGGACGCCGCGGCGCATCGCGAGGTCGAAGGCGCGCGCGGCGAATTGCGCGCCGGCCCCGGGCACTTCGAAGGCCCAGATCATTCCGCGGTTGCGGAAGGCACTCACCAGCGGATGTGAGGCGAGGGGGACGGCCAATTGCGTGAAGCGCGCGGACTTCGTCGCATTGGTGGCGATCACGTCGTCGCGTTCGAAGAGGTCGAGCACCGCGCAAGCAGCACGGCACGCGAGCGCATTGCCGGTGTACGAATGCGAATGCAGGAAGCCGCGCGCGATGCGATCGTCGTAGAAGGCCGCGTACACCTCGTCGGACGACAGCACGCAGGAAAGCGGCAGGTAGCCGCCGGTGATGCCCTTCGAAAGGCACATCAGGTCCGGCGCCACGCCCGCCTGTTCGATGGCGAACATCGTTCCGGTGCGCCCGAAGCCGGTCATGATCTCATCGGCTATCAGCAGCACTTCGTATTGCGTGCAAAGCGCGCGCGCGCGCCGCAGGTAGTGCGCGTCGTACATGCGCATGCCGGCCGCGCCCTGGACCAGCGGCTCGACAATGAGCGCGGCGGTTTCGCCGTGATGCTGCGCGAGCAGGGCTTCGAGCGCTTCGAGATCCGCGAAGGGTGCTGTGATGCCCGCGCGCAGCAAGGGCGCATAGGCGTCGCGGAAAATCGCCACGTCGGTCACGCCCAGCGCTCCCACGGTTTCGCCGTGATAGCCGCCCTCGAGCGCCACGAAGCGGTTCTTTCCCGGGCGTCCGTGGTTGGACCAGTAGTGGAATGCCATCTTGAGTGCGATCTCGGTAGCCGAGGCGCCATCGGAGGCGAAAAACGCATGGCCGAGCTTGCCGGGCGCGAGCGCGGACAGGCGTTCGGAGAGCTGCACCACGGGCTCATGCGTGAAGCCCGCGAGCATCACGTGTTCGAGGGATTCAACCTGCTGGGTGATCGCCGCGTTGATGTACTCATGGGAATGCCCGAACAGGTTCACCCACCACGAGCTCACGCCGTCCAGGTAGCGATTGCCGTCAAAGTCGTGCAGCCAGGGCCCGTGGGCGCGCGCTATCGGCACCAGCGGAAATTGCTCGTGCTGCTTCATCTGCGTGCAGGGATGCCATACCGCGGCGAGGCTGCGCTCGACCACCTCGCGGTTGCCCATGGTCGGTCAGCCCGGAGAAATGCGGTTGATTTGCCCCGCCAGCGCGCTGGTCGCCTCGGTGGCGAGGGAATCGAGCACTTCGCGCGGCATCATCGGTGCGCCCGCCGTCAGGTAGCAGAGCGCGGTAAAAAGCGTGCGGATGGGCACGGCCGCCAGCGGATCGCGGCTTTCGCCGGAATCGATCACCGGCCCGTCCACGCCAACCACCACGCGCAGCCCGTCTGCCAGCAGGCCACCGGCGCCATGGGCTTCGTAATGGGCATCGAGTCTGGCAAGGATCAGCTCCTCGAGCTCCGCCTTTTCGGCTTTTCCAAGCAACGGCAAGGGACGGTCCTGATTCAGGGGAATCGCCATTCTAGCGTCGGAAATCGTTCGCGTTCTGGCAACCATCGAAAGGGAGTGCTAGCAACACCCGGCATTTGTTTCGTGCAACAAACGATTTGTGCAAGCGAGTTGCTCCTGTTGGACCAGTGCGATGGAACCGTGCCCGGCCCCAATCTTCTGACCATTGGAGGATGATCCATGCAATTGCTCGACCGCATCGAAACCCAGCTGATCTCCAACCGCCTTCCCCTGGTGGCCGTGACCGTGGCCGCCGTTCCCTACGCCAATACTCCCGTGGTGCTCACGCTCCACTGGCATGGCTTCGTGGAAACACGCCTGGCGAATGTGAGTGAGGCCGGCGTCGTGGGTTATCAACCGGTTCCGTCCTCCGCCCTGCAGGTGAACGACCGTTGGGACCAGTTCGATGAACTCGAACATGAAGTGCTCGATGTCGCGTGGGAACTGGGTTCGTGGGACCTCGCGCGCACGGAGGCGTTGCCATTCGTACGCGCGGGCGCGGCTGAACAGGAGTCGCTCGAATGCATGGGCGCCTTCGGATCGATGCCGGTTTGCATCGACGGGCAGCCCCCGGTCGTAGCCGAAGTGCCGGATTCGAGTGATCTCATCGAAGCCGCATCGCGTACCGGTTATGTGCAATGGCTGTTCCGCCCGGTGCGCGGTGGTGTCTGGGCCGATGTGGCGGAGGACGTCACGCTGCAGGAAGGCGGCTATCGCAACCCGCCGTGCCCCGTGCTTTCCGCTCCGCCTCGCGGCAGCCGCCTTCGCGGCGCGCGCCGCGTGGTGTACCAGTTCGGGCGTTGCCCGAGCCTGGTGAGGTAAGCCGCCATCTCGCGCACCGCGGCGCTGGCCGCCGCCCTCCTGCTCGCCGGGTGCGCAAACGTTCCTGCCATCGACAGGCAATTGCTGCAGACGGAGCGCGAGCCGGTACGCGTTTCCGGCGCGCGTGGTGCGCTTTCACACGCGCAGAGCCTCAAGATCCTCGAAGACCTTCGCAAGCGTTCGCCGGACAGCGGCGTGCTCGAGCGCCATATCGCCGTGGAAGAGGCGCTCACGGACACGCCGCTTTCGGTCGGCAACAAGGCGACGCCGCTTGAAGATGGCGCGGCGGCCTACGACGCGATGCTCAAGGCCATCCGCGGCGCGAAGCAGCATGTGCACCTCGAGATGTACATCTTCGAGGCAGACGAGATGGGGCACCTGTTCGCGGAGGCGCTGAAGGAGCGTGCGCGCGCCGGCGTGCGCGTGCGATTGATCTACGACAGCGTCGGCAGTATCAACACGCCCAAGGCATTCTTCGATGAGCTCCGGGCGGCGGGTGTGCAGGTGGTCGAATTCAACCCGGTGAAGTCGGTCGCGGCCCTCGACCTCCTCGCGTTGCAGAACCGCGACCATCGCAAGCTGCTGGTCACGGACGGGCGCGTGGCTATCCTCGGCGGCATCAACATCAGCTCGGTCTACAGCGGCGGCTCGTCCAACCCCGCCGGCTCGGGTGGGCGCATGTCGGACAAACCTTTTGAGGAAAGGCCCTGGCGCGACCTGCAGGTGAGGCTGGAAGGCCCGGTTGTCGGCGATTTGCAACGGGCCTTCGCGCGCCAATGGGAAAAATGGAAGAAGGAACCGCTTGAGGACGCCGCGCTGTATCCGCCGCCCGGGCCCGCCGTGGGCCATGACCTGGTGCGTGCCATTCCCGGCTCGCCGGGGGACAACAATGGCCTCGACCCGCTGTATATCGCGCTGATCTCGGCCATCGAATCGGCGGACACCGAGGTCATGATCACCAACGCGTACTTCGTGCCGCACCCGCAATTGCTGGCGGCGCTCAAGGCGGCGGCGGCGCGCAAGGTTGCCGTCACGCTGGTCCTGCCGGGCAAGTCCGACAACGCGCTGGTCTATCACGCCGGCCGCTCCTTCTATGGCGAACTGCTGGAAGCGGGCGTGAAGATCTACGAACGCAAGACGCGCTTCCTGCATTCGAAAAGCGCCATTGTGGACGGCGTGTGGAGTGCGGTGGGCTCCACCAACCTCGATTGGCGCAGCCTGGCCTACAACGATGAGCTCAACGCGGTGGTCGTGGGGCCGGAGTTCGCCGCCCAGATGAAGGCGATCTTCGAAAGGGACATCAGCCACTCGGAAGCCATCACGGCGGAGAAATGGGCTTCACGGTCGCTGGAGGATCGCATCAAGGAAGCCGGCGCCCGCATGATGTCGCTATGGCTTTAAATCCCTGTAAATAAGGGGAAAATCCGGCGCCCTGCTGGATGTAAGTGGTTGCTCTACCCCACGGTCGGCAATGTTTGGCACTTGAAAAAAGGGCGGCGCGGGCCTATTATTAGCACTCGATGCGAGTGAGTGCCAATCCTCGCCGGTTTCGTAAACCCGGGACGGATCCTGATCCGACCCGTCCCAAGCCAAGACCCATAAGGAGTTAGCAAATGAAACTGCGTCCCTTGCATGACCGCGTGATCGTCAAGCGCCTCGAAGAAGAGCGGAAGACCGCCTCCGGCATCGTCATCCCCGACACCGCCGCCGAGAAGCCCGACCAGGGCGAAGTCCTGGCCGTGGGCCCGGGCAAGAAAAACGACGACGGCAAGGTCACCGCCGTCGACGTCAAGGTCGGCGACAAGATCCTCTTCGGCAAATACTCGGGCACCACCGTCAAGGTCGACGGCGACGAGCTGCTCGTGATGCGCGAAGAAGACATCATGGCCGTCGTCAACGCATAAGCCGTCCACCTACAGAATTCGAGAGGAAGTAAACATGGCAGCCAAAGACGTCAAATTCAAGGAAAGCGCCCGCGTTCGCCTGATCGCCGGCGTCAACATCCTGGCCGATGCGGTCAAGGTCACGCTGGGCCCGAAAGGCCGCAACGTGGTGCTCGAGCGCTCCTTCGGCGCCCCCACCGTCACCAAGGACGGCGTGTCGGTCGCGAAGGAAATCGAGCTCAAGGACAAGTTCGAGAACATGGGCGCCCAGCTGGTGAAGGAAGTCGCTTCCAAGACTTCCGATGTCGCCGGTGACGGCACCACCACCGCCACCGTGCTGGCCCAGGCCATCGTCGCCGAAGGCATGAAGTTCGTCGCCGCCGGCATGAACCCGATGGACCTCAAGCGCGGCATCGACAAGGCCGTCACCGTCGCCGTCGAAGAGCTGAAGAAGATGTCGAAGCCCTGCAAGGACTCGAAAGAGATCGCGCAAGTGGGTTCGATCTCCGCCAACGCGGATCCGGAAATCGGCAAGACCATTGCCGAAGCCATGGACAAGGTTGGCAAGGAAGGCGTCATCACCGTGGAAGACGGCAAGGGCCTCGAGAACGAGCTCGACCTCGTCGAAGGCATGCAGTTCGACCGCGGCTACATCTCCCCGTATTTCATCAACAACCCGGACAAGCAGATCGCCCTGCTGGAAGAGCCGTTCATCCTGCTGCACGACAAGAAGATCTCGAACATCCGTGATCTGCTGCCGGTGCTCGAGCAGGTTGCCAAGGCCGGACGCCCGCTGCTGATCATCGCCGAAGACGTCGATGGCGAAGCGCTGGCGACCCTGGTGGTGAACAACCTGCGCGGCATCCTCAAGACCACGGCCGTCAAGGCACCGGGCTTTGGCGACCGCCGCAAGGCCATGCTCGAAGACATCGCCATCCTCACGGGCGGCACGGTCATCGCTGAAGAGCTCGGCCTCAAGCTCGAGAACGTCACGCTCAAGGACCTCGGCAAGGCGAAGCGCATCGAAGTGGGCAAGGAAAACACCACCATCATCGACGGCGCCGGCAAGGAAGACGGCATCAAGGCCCGCGTCGAGACGATCCGCAAGCAGATCGAGGAAGCCACCAGCGACTACGACAAGGAAAAGCTGCAGGAGCGCGTTGCGAAACTCGCCGGCGGCGTTGCCGTGATCAAGGTTGGCGCGGCTACCGAAGTCGAGATGAAAGAGAAGAAGGCCCGCGTCGAAGACGCGCTGCACGCCACGCGTGCCGCCGTTGAAGAAGGCATCGTTCCGGGTGGCGGCGTGGCACTGCTGCGCACCAAGGACGCGATCGCCAAGATCAAGACTGACAACGAAGACCAGGCCGCCGGCGTGAAGATCGTGCTGCGCGCCGTGGAGCAGCCGCTTCGCGAAATCGCCCGCAACGCAGGCGACGAGCCGAGCGTGGTCATCGCCAAGGTCCTCGAAGGCAAGGGCAACTTCGGCTACAACGCCCAGACGGGCGAGTACGGCGACATGGTGGCGATGGGCGTGCTGGATCCGACGAAAGTCACCCGCTACGCGCTGCAGAACGCCGCTTCCGTCTCCGCGCTGATCCTCACGACCGATGCGATGGTCGCCGAGCTGCCGAAGGACGAAAAAGGCGGCGGCATGGGCGGCGGCATGGGTGGTGGTGGCATGGGCGGCATGGGTGACATGGACATGTAGGGGACAGACCCCGGTTCATCAGTTGGGGTCTGTCCCCGGTTTCGGACGATCCCAGCAAGAAAAAGCCCCGCTTCGGCGGGGCTTTTCTTTTCCTCCCCCGGGTCTGCAAAATTCTCGTTGATGTAGGAACGAGCCGACAGCCAGCCGGGCCGAGCGCGGCTTTAATACCCGACATGAACCTCAACGACTTCGACGCCAACCTCTACCGGCAGTACGCCGTGGGCTTGCTCAGCTACGAGCAGGCGCTGGACCAGGCCCAATCGCTGGTGCAACTGCGCCGCGCCCTGCTGGCGTTCGACCAGAATGCCCAACCGCGCAGCGCGTCCACGTCGCCGTCAACATAGTTGCGCGGTCAGGTCAGATCGCGCGCCCCCGATCCTTCCAGTACGGGTCGCGAAGCTCGCGCTTGAGCGTCTTGCCCGCCGCGTTGCGCGGGAAGTCGGCGTGGATCACGACCTCGGAGACGCGCTGGTAGCGGGCGGAGACATTCGCGTTGATCCACTCGCGCAGCTCTTCGGCGGTCGCGCTTCCCGGGCGCGTGAGGATCACGGCAGCCACCGGCGTCTCGCCCCACTTCTCGTGCGGAACGCCGAATACCGCGACCTCGCGCACCGCCGGGTGCCGCGCCGCGATCTCCTCGATGTCCTTCGGGTACACCTTCACGCCGCCGGAATCGATCATGTCCTTCTTGCGGTCGACGAGGTAGAGGTAACCCTCGGCGTCGACGCGACCCATGTCACCGGTGTAGAGCCAGCCGTCGCGGATCGCCTCCTGCGTGAGATCGTCGCGCCCCGCGTACCCCGTCATGAGCAGCGGTGAGCGGCCGACGATCTCGCCCACCTCGCCCGTGGGCAGCTCGTTGCCCAGTTCGTCCACGATCCTCAGCTCGCAGAACATCGGCGGCACGCCGACCGATCCGGATTTCCTCGCGGCCTCGCGCCGATCGAGGATGGTCACGAACCCCTCGGTGAGCCCGTAGAGCTCGTGGAAGCGGCCCGGAAGCACGGCGTTCAACCGGTCCTTGTCCTCCTGGAGCAGCGGCGCCCCGAGCGACAGGATCATTTCGAGCGACGCGAGCTTCGCCGGATCGAATGCGGGCGAACCCAGGATCGCGATGATCTGCGCGGGAACCAGCATTGTGTGGGTGACTTTCTCGCGAGCGATCGTTTCGATCGCGGCCTCAGCATCGAAGGTGCCCATCAGCACGTAGCGCGCCCCGAGATAGAAGGCGGGCAGCAGGGTGACGAAGGCCCCGTTGAAGACGATCGAGCCGGCATGCATCACCACCGACTCGGGCGTCATGCGCCAGGCCGGTGCCATCGTGAGCGCGTACATCGCGCGGATGAAATGGGTGTGCTGGATTCCCTTGGGGGTGCCCGTGGTGCCGCTCGTGTACATGATGTTGAAGAGCGCTTCTTGAGGCACGCGGATCGCAGGTGGCCGCGTCGCGGCGCCCGCCACGGCCTCGGCATAGGCGACGAAGTCCGGGGCCTCGCCATCCACCAGGAATTTTCTGCCACCCAGGTCCGCATCGAACTCGTCGCCGAGCGCGCGGAACTCGTGCAGCATCGAGCGCTGCGTGAACACGGCACGCGCGCCCGAATCCTTCAGCAGGCTTGCGATCCCGGACGCGTTGAGCAGGGGAGAAAGCGGCACCAGCACCGCCCCGATCGTCGGCACGGCCCAGAAGATCTCGAGCAATTCGGGACAGTTCGCGAGCACCGTCGCGACCCGGTCGCCAGGCCCGATGCCCCGGGCGAGCAGGAGGTTGGCCACGCGGTTCACGCGCTCGGCGAATGCGCGCCAGGTGAAGGTCTCGTCGCCGAACGTCACGGCGGGCAGCTCGCCGCGGAAGCGGGCGTGATGGGCGATCAGGCCTTCGAGCGAGAGCATTCCCGGATCCTCCTTTGACGTGCCCGCGTCACTTTTCCGGGCCACGAAGCTTTCCCACGATGCCCGAGGGAAAGTAGTAGACGCAGGCGATGAAGAGAATCCCCATCCAGAGGAGCCACCGGTCCGGGTGCAGCGCCTTCGCGGCCCAGGGGAACGCGGCAAGCGCCTGCGACGCATGGCCCATTCCGATCTGCAGGTAGTTCTGGGCGAGCAGGAACAGCACGGTACCGATCATCGCTCCGTACATCCGGCCCATGCCGCCGATCACGACGATGAGCAGGATGTCGGTCATGATCTCGAAGCTGAGCATGGTCTTCGGGCCCACATAGCGGAGCCACAGCGCCATCAGGGCACCGGCGAGCGTGGCCACCAGCGCCGCGATGCAATTGGCGAGTGTCCGGTAGAACACGGTGCGGTAGCCGAGTGACTCGGCCCGGAAGTCGTTCTCCCGAATGGCCTGCAGGACGCGGCCGAAATGCGAATTCACCACGCGCAGCAGCAGCAGGAAGAGTGCGATCGCGCCGAAGTAGACCAGGTAATAGGTGATGAGGCGTCCGTCGATGCCGCGGCCGAGCACGTCGGCCTCGAACAGGCGGAAGCCCGGGCGCAGCAGCTCAGGCACCGGGAAGCTCCTGCCGTCCTCGCCACCGGTGAAGGCGGAAAGCTGCGAGGCGAGGACGCTGAATGCCGAGGCCACGGCGAGCGTGATCATCGCGAAGAACAGCGCGCGCACGCGCAGCGATACCAGGCCGATGGCAAGCGCCAGTACGAGCGCCAGCGCAAGCCCCGCCGCCAGGCCGATGAGCACGGCCCACCACGTGGGCCCGATCGACGCCAGCGCGAGTCCGACACCGTAGGCGCCGATGCCGTAGAACATCGTGTGGGCGAACGACACGATGCCGGTATAGCCGAGCAGCAGATCGTAGGATCCGACCAGGACGATGAAGACGCAGATGGTCGCCGCGGTATTGAGTGCGCGCGCGCCGGATGTGACGAACGGGACGATCGCGAGGCCGACCACGATCGCGACCAGCAGCGCGGTCAATACGCGGCTTCGGGGAAGGTCGTCGGAGAGGAGTGTGCGCAGCATCGCGGCTTCAGCTTCGCGCGACCGGGTAGAGTCCGGCCGGGCGCCACAGCAGGATCGCCACCATCACCAGGATATTCGAGGCGAGCGCCAGCTTCGGCACCAGGAAGCCGGCGTAGTTGGCCACGAGCGCGGTGAGGATCGCGCCCAGGAAGCAGCCGCCGACCGAACCCATTCCGCCGATGATGATGACGATGAACACCGTCACCAGCACCTCGCCGCCCATCGAGGCGGTGAGCATTTCCCGGTAAAGCCCCCACAACACGCCCCCCAGTCCCGCGAGCGCCGAGCCGACCATGAAGACGCCGACGAAGAGGCGCCGGATGCGATAGCCCAGCGCCTCGACCATCGCACGGTTCTCGACGCCGGCGCGAATCAGCAGGCCGATGCGCGTGCGGTTGAGGATCAGGAACATGAGCGCGAAGACGGCGAGGCCGATGACCACCGCGAGCAGGCGATACTTTTCGATGGCCACGTCGCCGATCACGAACGCGCCTCGCAGGCTCTTTGGCAGGGGCAGGGGAATCTGCTCCGGGCCCCAGATCACGCTGAGCAGCTGCTCGGTGACGATCGCTCCACCCATGGTCACCAGGATCTGGCGCAGGTGCTGGCCGTACACCGGGCGGATCAGAAGTCGCTCGAAGACGAGGCCTACGATGCCGGTCGCGACCATCGCGACCGCGATGGCCAGCATGATCGCCGCGAGGTTCGTAGCGACGCTGTCCACGCTCGTCCATCCGCTCAGCGACAGCAGCACCAGGCTTGCCGCGTAGGCACCCACGGACACGAAGGCGCCATGGCCGAAATTGAGCACGTCCATCAGTCCGAATATCAGCGTGAGCCCGCTTGCCATGATGAAGATCATCATCCCCATGGCGAGCCCGGCAATGGTGAGCGTGACCCAGGCGGGAAAGCTGCCGATGAACGCCAGCGCCGCCAGCGCAACAACCGGCACGAGAAGCAGCGGGGCGATGTCCAGGCTCGCCGCGGGCAGCGCGGCATCGGCGCCCGGCGTTGCGTCGCTCACGGGTTCGCCTCGATCGCCAGGCCCAGCAAGCGGGCTTCCAGTTCGCGGTCGGCGGCGAACTCGCGCATCGGGCCGGCATGCACGATTCGTCCGTCGTCCATCACCGCGACGTGGTCGGCAAGGCTCTTCACGAAGTTCGCGTTCTGCTCGACCAGCAGGATCGTCGTTCCCGTCGCCTTCAACTCGCGCAGGGCCGCGACCAGGCCGGCGACAATGACCGGTGCGAGCCCCTTGGTCGGTTCGTCCACGAGCAGGAGGCGGCGTGGCTCGATGATGGCGCGTGCGATCGCCACCATCTGCTTCTGCCCGCCGGAGAGCTTGCCTGCCGGATAGTTCCAGAACTTGCGCAGCGCCGGCAGGAATCCGAGGATCCACTCCAGGCGGCGTGCATCGATGGGCCCCTGGCGCGCGCCCAGGACGAGGTTCTCGCGCACTGTGAGGTCGGAAAAGACCGCCATGTTCTCGGGCACGTAGGCGATGCCCGCGCGTGCGATCAGCGGAGTCGGAAGCTGGGCGATTTCGCGGCCCGCAAAGCGCAGGCTCCCCGCGCTCGCCCGCCACAGCCCCATGATGGTCCTGAGCGTGGTCGTCTTGCCCGCGCCGTTGCGGCCGAGGAGCGCGGTCATCTGCCCCTCGTGCACGTCCAGGTCGACGCCCTGCAGGATGTGGTACTGCGCGATGTGCGTGTGCACGCCGGCCAGTTGGAGCAGCGCCTCAGGCATCTTCGGTCGCGGTCGCGCCCAGGTAGGCCGCCCGGACGACCGGCGAGGCCATGACCTCGGCGGGGCTGCCATCGGCCACGAGGTGCCCGTCGTGCAGGACGAGGATGCGATCGGCGAGCGAGCGCACCACGTCCAGCTTGTGCTCGACCAGGAGCACGGTGCGGTCGCCCTGGTCCCTGATGGCCTGGATCAGTTCGAGAATGATCGGCACCTCGCCGACGCCCATGCCTGCCGTGGGCTCGTCGAACATCAGGACCTGCGGCTCGAGGGCAAGCAGGATTGCCACCTCGAGCTTGCGCTGCTCACCATGCGACAGGGAGGAAGCGGCATCGAGCCGCCGGTCGGCGAGTGCCACGCGCTCGAGGAAGTGATCGGCGCGCTCGATGAGCTCCAGGTGGCGCGAGCACAGGGAGAGCATGTTCATGCCGGCGTGGACGCGGCTCTGGACCGCGAGGCGCACGTTTTCGACCACCGAGAGGTTCGGGAACAGGTTCGTGAGCTGGAATGCCCGACCGATGCCACGCTGCGCGCGCTGAGCGGCGCCGAGGCGCGTGATGTCCTCGCCAAAGAGGCGCACGGTTCCCGCGCTGGCCGCGAGTTGCCCCGAGATCAGGTTGAAATACGTGGTTTTCCCCGCTCCGTTCGGACCGACGATCGCGGTGAGCGTGCCGGGCCGGAACTCGGCCGTGACCGCATTCACGGCCACATGTCCCCCAAAGCGCACCGTGAGGCCGTGCGTCGAGAGCGAGGGGTGCGCAGCGGCCGGGGCAGACACGTGTGCCGCGGCTAGCGCTTGTTGCGGATGGGCACCGGCAGCGCCGATGCGGGAATCTCACGCACCAGTTCGAGAAGGTCCCATTCGTTCTTCTGTTCCTTCTTGATGCGGAAGTGGTACATCGACTGCAGCGCCTGGTGGTCCTCCTTGCGGAAGGTCATCTTTCCCTTGGGGGTATCGAAGTCCATGCCTTCCATCGCGGCGATGAGCTTTTCGGTATCGGTGGAGCGGGCCTTGCCGAGCGCGGTGACCACGGCGCTGGCGGCCGCGAATCCTCCCGCCGTGAACATGTCGGGCGGGATCCCGTAGCGCTTCAGGTGCTCGCTCACGAACCAGTCGTTCATCGGATTTTTCGGGAACCCGTAGTAGTAGTAGATCGCGCCCTCCGTTCCGGCGTATGCGCGCCAGCTCTTGAGCACCGGCAGGATGTTGCCGCCGGGGGCGAGAACGATTCCGTAGCGTTCGGGCTTGAGGTCCGCGATCTTGCTGAGCGGGTGCGCGCCGGCCCATGCGATCGCGAGGATGCGCGGCTGGGGCTTCGACTTGAGCGCGTCGAAGATCCGTTGGACCGGTGCCGTGAAATCCGTGGTGTTCTGCGGCGCGTACTCCTCATGCACGACCCGGGCCTTGCTGCCCATGGTCGCCAGCGCTTCCTTCGCGGCCTTCACGCCCTCGCGACCGAACGCGTAGTCCTGGGCGAGAAAGGCGACGCTCGCCTCGCCCATGAGGGTCGCGGCACCCGCGAGCCCGTCCTGTGTCGAGTTGCGGCTGGTGCGAAAGATATAGCGGTTCCATTTGTCTGCCGTGATGCTGTCGGCGACCGCCGGCTCCACGATCAACACCTTCTTGAACTCTTCGGCGACCGGCAGCATCGCGAGTGTTGCGCCCGAGGAGGTCGTGCCGACGGCGATGGCTACCTTGTCGTCTCCGTAGGCCTCGGCGAGCGCCGCCTTTGCGAGGTCGGGCTTCAGCTGGTCGTCCTTCACGATCACCTTGAGCTTGCGGCCGTCGAGTTCCATCTTCCCTTGGGTCAGGTATTCAAGGCCGAGCATGAACCCGGTCTCGGTCTCCTTCGCATAGGCCTCGAAGGGGCCGGTCTTGCCCAGGATCAGCGCGATGCGCAGCTCCTGCGCGCCGGCCAGCCCGGCCACTGCCCAGACGGCGAACGCCAGCGCAAATTTTCCGAACGTCATTCCTGGTCTCCCGGTATTGCCGAAGTAGTGCGAAATCACGATGGATCTGCCGCGGGCTCGCAGATGCGGCGGAACCCTGCGGCCGCGTACGGCACCATGCGACTGAAGATGGCATCGACGTCGGTCGAGACGCAGCGGCCCGCGGAGAGCCGGTCGATGCGGCCGGTCTCGGCGAGGCTCAACGTCAGCGCTCCCGAAAGGAATTGGTAGCACCAGAAGAGGTTCGTATCGTCCGCACGTGGCATGCAGCGGCGCAGCAGGTCGAGCAGCTTGCGGATCACGGGGTCGAAATATCGCGTCATCATCTCGCCGCCCCACTGGTACGTGCTGTTGACGATGGCGACGAGGCGGAAATAGCTCTTCCATCCCGGATCCGCGTCGAGCGAGCGGCGCCGTATCGGCTCGAGGAACGCCCCGATGCATCCCTCGACGGTGATTCGCTCGCCCGCGGCCTGGGCATAGTCCTCCATGGAGCGCATGCGCTCCGCGTTCAGCACGTCGGCCCGCCGCGTGAATACCGCATCGAAGAGTCCCTGCTTGGTCTCGAAGTAGTAATGCACCAGGGCCGAGTCGACGCCCGCACGGCGCGCGACTTCGCGGATGGTGACGGCGTGGAAGCCGTGGCGCGCGAAGAGGGCTTCCGCGTGGTCGAGGAGCCGCTCGGGCATCTCCATGGAGTCCTTGGGCTTGCCCGTGGGGCGTCCTCGCTTCACACGTGCCGGTTTGCTTCGTTGCATGGGATCGATTCTGAAGAGGTCCATGGGGCTACGGGACGCTGGCGAGAAATCCTGCCAGCGCCGACTGCGCGGCGGCTTCGGTGAGCATCGGCGCGTGGCCGACGCCGGGCACTTCCGCGTACTGCAACTGCGGCGCAGCCCGGCGCATGTAGCTCGCTTCCGCCAAGCCCACGATGTCGGAATTCGCGCCCCGGATCAACAGCGTCGGACGATTGCGCGCGAGCCGCCGATACAGCAGCCTCGCGGCGAACGAGGTGGACTTGAGCTTTGCGCCCTTGAACGCGAGCGAAATCTGCGGATCGTAGGCGAGGTGGATGCGCCCGGAGTCGTCGGCGCGGAACGTTCGCCGCGCCCAGGTGTGCCAGTCCTGCTCGGTGTTTGCGGGGAATGCCGATTCGTTGATCGCCTTGACGTAGGCCGCGGCGTCGTCCCAGGTCTCCACGGCTCCGCCTTTCCCGACGTACCCGGCGATGCGCGTGAGGCCCGCCATCGAGATCACGGGCCCGACATCGTTCAGGACGGCGGCCGCGATCGCGCGCAGGCGCTTGCCCGCGATCACCATCGTGATGATGCCGCCCATGGATGTGCCGATGAAGACTGCACGCGCGATGCCGGCGGCATCGAGCAGGGCCAGCACGTCGGTGGCATAGACGGCCGGATTGTAGCGCCTGGGGTCAGGGTCGTACTGCGAGCGCCCGCGCCCGCGAACATCGACGGCGATGACACGCCGGCCCTGTGCCGCGATCCGGGGCGCCACATCCTCGAAATCGGCACAGTTGCGCGTAAGCCCGTGGATGCAGACGACGGGGCAGCGCGCGGGGCCGCCGCTCCCGGGATAATCGCGGGCGTAGAGCGCGATGGCGCCCGCGCCCCGGTAGGTCAAGTCGACAAAGGTGGACATTTTCCCTCCGAAGATGGCGGCGGCGCTGCGCGCGCCGCCGGCCCGATCAGAGGCTCAGGCTCACGCTGAGCTTCACCGTGCGGGGATCGCCGTAGAACGCGGTGACCGTGTTGAAGAATCCGCCGAACGGATAGCCCGCGACCTTGTAGCGCTTGTCCGTGAGGTTGCGTCCGATGAGACCGACCTGGATCTTGCGATCCTTGCTGGTCCAGGTGAGGCCCGCGTCCCACACCGAGTACGCTCCCTGCGCCAGCAGTTCCGCGGCCGGGACGTTGGAATCCAGCGCGACGATACCGGTGGGGCGGACGATCTCGAACTGGTACACCTTGCTCTTGTACGACACGGTGTTGCCGAAGCTGAATCCGCCGCTGCGGCCCAGGACCGCCATCGGCCAGTCGTAGGTCGCCGTGAGACTGGCGGAGCGTTTCGGCGTGTTCTGGAACTCGGCCTGGTTGGCGATGTTGATGAGCGCGGCAGCCCCGCCCGTGAGGCCGTTGGCCACGATCCATTCCTTGTATTTCGCGTCGATGAAACTCACCATGCCGCTCAGCGTGAGCGAGTCCGTGACACGCGCGAGCGCCTCGAATTCGAGGCCCTGGATCCTGGCCTTGCCCGCGTTGGTCACGTTGCCGGCGAACCCGGTGACGTTGCCGGCCGCATCGAAGGTCGGGATCGAACCCGGGATCTGGACGTTGGTGTAGTCCGTGTAGAACACCGCGCTGTTGGTCTGGAGCCTGTCGTTCATCAGCGAAGACTTGAGGCCGACCTCGTACGTGCTGACTTCCTCCGGCTTCACGCCCTTGCGCTTCTCGATTGACGTGGGGCTGTTGGGGTTGCCGCCGAGGTCCATGCGGGGATCGAACAACCCGCCCTTGAATCCCTCGGAGTAGGTCGCGTAGACGTTCTGGCCCGGGGCCGCCTTCCAGCCGAAGCCGATCTTGGGCGTGAACTTGCTGTCGGTGCGGCTGAGCTCGCCCTTGCCCAGGTCGGTGTTGGCAGGCAAGCCGACGGCCGACGGATTGCCGAGCGTGGGCGATCCGGCGAGGCCCAGGTACGTCCTCTTGTAGATGGCAGCTTCGCGCTTGTCGCTCGTGTAGCGTCCACCGACGTTCACATTGAATGTGTTCGTGATGTCGTAGCTCGCATCGGCGAAGGCCGCCCAGGTTTCGGTGTCGACGTCGTCGCGAGTGTAGAGGGACAGGCCCCCCGAGGCGTTGAACAGTACGTCGAACTCGTTGAAAGCGTTCGCGCGCATGAAGTAGGCGCCGGCAACTCCCTGCAGCCGTGACCCGGTGTAAGTGAGCTGGAATTCCTGGCTCGTCTGCTTGTCGCGGTAGAACGCGGGCGCCTCGAACAACGGCCTGTTGAGCGAGTCGAAGTCGATCGGGGCGACGGAGTCCCCCTTGCGTGCCGCGGTGATCGACTTGAACGTGAGCGTCGGATCGATGGCCCATTCGATGAGCATGGACTCGCCGCGCGTGGTCACGTTCTGTTGCTTGCCGAGCACCGTGTACAGGTTCGCGCGGGTGTCGTAGAAGCCGTCGAGCGCGGGCTCGTTGCCCGGCGTGGGGCCGGGGGTGAGGCGATAGCCCTGTTTCGGCAGCGAGTCGTCCTTCGTGCGATCTGCGGCCACGCGGATGAAGAGCGCGTTGCTGGGCGTGAGTTCGGCGCTCACGCGGCCGGCCAGCACCTCCTTGTTGTAGTTATCGTTGCCATTGACCACGTTGGTGCCGAATCCGTCCCGATTGAACGAGGCCACGGTGGCACCGATCCGCAGCATGTCCGTAACGGGAGTGCTGCCCTTGACCACCACGTCCTTCTCGCCGAAGCTGCCGAGCGTCGCCTTCACGTTGAGCTCGGGGTTGTACGAGAGCTTGCGGGTCACGTACTTGATCGCGCCGCCGATGGTATTGCGCCCGTAGAGCGTGCCCTGCGGGCCGCGCAACACTTCGATGCGTTGGACGTCGTAGATGTCTCCGAGGGCGCCTTGCGGGCGCGCGAGGTAGATGTCGTCCAGGTAGATGCCGACGCCCTGTTCGTAACCGGCGACGGGATCCTGTTGCCCGACGCCCCGAATGAAGGCGGTGAGCGTCGAGTTCGTGGCGCGCGAGGCCTTCAGGGTCGTGCTGGGCGTGATGTCGGTGAGGCCCGTGATGTCGGTTATGCCGGCCTTTTCGAGCGCCTCTCCGGAGAAAGCGGTCACAGCGGCCGGAACATCCTGCAGCAGCTCTTCGCGGCGCCGTGCGGTGACGGTGACCTTTTCGAGCACGGTGACATCGTCCTTCTTGACGTCCGCCGCCGATGCCGGCTGTGCCGACTGGGCATTCGCGAGCGGAGCCAGCACTGCTTGCGACAAGGCAAGCGCAATGGCCGTACGCAACAACCGATTCGTGTGCCGCTTCCGTGCTGATGTCATGGATTTCTCCTCCTGAGTGATTTCTTGGCCAGGCCGCATTGGGGGTTCCGTGGCCGCAATCTACTTCACGAATCGCCGCAAAGTCAACATTTTATTCATTGATGAACGAATTATTTTATGCAGTAAAAACAACACATTAAAAATTCATTCGCTGATGATGGCGCGAGTCTCTTTGCATGCGTGGATGGGTAGAATCCACCGGCATGGCTTTTTTCTTTGCGCGACAATGAGCCATGCCCCACGTTTTCGAAGCCGCATCCACCGGCCGCGCCAAATGCCGCGGCTGCAAGCAACTGATCGCGAGGGGCGAGCTGCGCTTTGGAGAGAGCCTGCCCAACCAGTTCGGCGAAGGGGAGGTCACGCACTGGTTCCATCCGCAGTGCGCGGCCTGGAAGCGGCCCGAGCCGATCCTCGAGACATTGAAGGCCTCGGCAGCGGAAGTGCCAGCGCGCGAGCAGCTCGAGCGCGTTTCCCAGGTGGCCATCACTCACCATCGCCTGCAGCGCATCGATGGTGCCGAACGCGCACCCACGGGACAGGCGAAGTGCCGCCAGTGCCACGAGGCGATCGCCAAGGGCGGATGGCGCATTCGCCTGGTTTTCCACGAGGAGGGCATGTTTTCGCCCGGAGGCTTCATTCACCTCGCGTGCCGCGAGGCGAATTTCGAGACCGGCGATGTCCTCGAAGCGGTGCTGCACTTCAGCCCCGCGCTGGAAGGCGCGGAGCGTGAAGCATTGCGCGCGGAACTGGCCTAGGCGCCGTCGAAAGCCTTCTGCAATCCCGCGACGTCGATCTTCCGCATCTGGAGCATCGCCTGCATATGGACGCGATAGACTGCATCGTTGCTTTCGCTCGCCACGATGAAATTTGCGACTGCTGATCGCTGAAGACGATGCCATCCTCGCCGACGGGCTGGTGCACACGTTGCGCCGCTCGGGTTATGCCGTGGACTCCGTCTCCGATGGCATCGCGGCGGACGCGGCACTCGCCTCGTCCCCCTTCGACGTGCTGATCCTGGACATCGGCTTGCCGCGCATGACGGGCCTCGAGGTGTTGAAGCGCCTGCGGGCGCGCAAGTCGACGATGCCGGTGCTCATTCTCACCGCCCGCGATTCGACCGAAGACCGCGTGAAGGGTCTCGATCTCGGCGCCGACGACTACCTCACCAAGCCCTTCGATCTGCCCGAGCTGGAAGCCCGCGTGCGCGCGTTGACGCGCCGCGCCGGCCACGGCGGACATGCGATGGTGGAACTGGGCGCGCTCAGGTTCGACACCGTCGGCCGCGTGGCGCACATGAACGGCGAGTTGCTCGACCTCTCGGCGCGCGAGCTCTCGCTGCTCGAGCTGCTGCTGGCACGCTCCGGGCGCATGGTCAGCAAGGAGCAGATCGTCGACCACCTCTGCCAGTGGGGCGAGGAGGTGAGCGCCAACGCGGTCGAGGTCTACGTCCACCGGCTGCGCAAGAAGCTCGAGCCGGGCGGGGTCAAGATCTCCACGCTGCGCGGGCTCGGCTATTGCCTGGCGGATACCCCCGCGCAAGCCGGCTAGGCGCGTGGTTTTTTTTCGCAGGCGACGACCCACCAGCCTCTTCGGCCAGGCGCTCGACTGGATGCTGGCTCCGCTCATCGCCCTGTGGGCGGCGGCCCTCGTTGGCAGCTACATTGCCGCGACGGTGGTCGCGGAGAACACCTACGACCTGCGGCTGCGCGACATCCTGCAGGCGATCGCGGAGGAGGTGCGCGTGCACGAGCCCGACATCCTAGAGAATCGCCGCCTGCCGGTGCTCAACTCGCTGCGCGATGATCCGGTCGATCGCTTCTACGTGCAGCTCGCGCATGAATCCGGCGAGCTGATGCAGGGTGACGCCGACGTGCCTCCCGTCGGCCGCCGCGCGCCGCGCGCGAGCTCCGAAGTCCGCTTCCGCGATACCTACCTCGAGATCGACGACGAAATCGACACGATGGGTGAGGGCGTTCGCGTCGCCTACGTGGCGGTGACGATGGCAAGCGGCAACCTCTACGTGGTGCAGGTGGCCGAGCCGCTTGCCCGCCGGTTCACACTCGTGCGCGAGGTGACGGTCATCGTGATGATCGTGATCTCGCTCATGATCCCGGTGATGACGGCGATGGCGTGGATCGCGCTGAAGAACGGCCTGTCTCCATTGCTACGGCTGCGCGACCGCGTGGAGGCACGCGATCCGGATGATCTCTCGCCGATTCCACCCGACCAGGTGCCGGCGGAAATCGCCCCGCTCGTGAACACGCTCAACCGCCAGCTCGAGCGCGTGCGCGTCAACCTGGATGCACAACGCCGCTTCGTGGCCGACGCCGCCCACCAGATGCGCACACCGCTGGCGGGCCTGAAGATGCAGGCCGAAGCGGCGGCGCGGGAAACCACGCTCGACGAGGCCCGGGCGCGGCTCGCGCGCATCGAGGAAGGCGCCGAGCGGCTGGGCCGCCTGATGGCGCAGCTGCTGGCGCTCGCTCGCGCGGACGACGCGCTCGCGAGCCCCGCGGTGCGCGAGGCTTGCGACCTGAATGAGCTGGTGCGCGACGAGTGCGGCCTTTGGGCCGACCGTGCGCTCGCCAAGGACCTCTCGTTCGACTTCGACGCCGCGCCCGGCGCGGTCCACATATCCGCGGTGCCGCTGTTGCTGCGCGAGCTTTTCGCCAACCTGATCGACAACGCGATCCGCTATACGCCGGCGGGAGGCCAGGTGAGGGTGAGCGTGGGCGCATCGCCGCCCACCGTGATCGTCGAGGATACCGGCGTCGGCATCGCACCCACCGAGCGCTCGCTGGTCTTCGACCGTTTCTATCGCGTGCTCGGCTCCAGTGAAACCGGCAGCGGCCTGGGACTGTCCATCGCGAAGGCCATCGCCGACCAGCACCAGGCCCGGGTAGGCGTCGAGACCGGCGCGGGTGGCCGCGGCGCGCGTTTCGTAGTCACGTTTCCATCATGACTACGCTTCGCGTCAGCTTGCAGTCATGTTCCTCAGGCAAGATCAAAGCGTCTCTCCCGGTTGTACAGTTCCTCCGGGACTTCGGGCCCTCGCTTGCGAGGGCCCGCTTCTTTTCAGGGGCGCCGGGGCCACAAAGGCGGCTGGATTTCAGTCGAACTTGGCGCCCGACTCCTTCACCACCTTCGCCCAGCGGTCACGCTCGCTGCGGATGAAGTCGCCGAATTGCGCCGGCGTCTGCGGACGCACTTCGGCGCCGGCCTTTATGAGGCGGTCCTTCATCTCCGGCGTCGCGAGGATCGCCGTGATGGTGGCGTGCAGCCTGTTCACCACCTCGGGCGGCGTGCCCGCGGGCGCGACGATACCCTGGAACGAGCCGGTCTCGAAGCCGGGGTATCCCATCTCGGCGACGGTCGGGATGTTCGGTGCGGCGGCGAAGCGCGCGGCGCTCGAGATCGCGACGGCGTTGAGCTTGCCGCTCTGCACGAACGGGTAGGTCGCGAGCATGCCGTTGAACATCACCTGCGCCTGGCCGCCGACCATGTCGGTGAGCGCCTGCGAGCCGCCCTTGTACGGGATGTAAGTCCACTTGATGCCGGCGCGCTGGGCGAAGTCGATGCCCGCGAGGTGGTTGGCCCCGCCGATTCCCGAGACCGCGAAGTTGAGCGAATCGGGCTTCGCCTTGGCGAGCGCCACCAGTTCCTTCACGTCTTTCGCCGCGACCCCGGGATGCAGCACCAGCAGGTGCGGCGAATACGCCACCATGATCACCGGCGCGAAATCCTTCACCGGCTCGAACGGCAGCGTCGTCACGACGGAGGGCGCGATCGCGAGCGAGCCGATGTCACCGAGCAGCAGCGTGTAGCCGTCGGCCGGCGACTTGGCGACGAAATCCGCACCGACGTTGCCGGTGGCGCCCGGCTTGTTCTCGACGATCACCGGCTGGCCGAGGGCCGCAGTGAGGCCCGGGCCAAGGGCGCGCGCGAGGATGTCGGAAGTGCCACCCGGCGGGTAGGGCACGATGATCTTGAGCGTCTTCTGCGGCCATGCTTGCGCATTGGCGATGCCCGCGGCCGAAAGCAGCGCGGCGGCGGCGAGGGTGCGGCGGATCCAGTGGTTCATGACTCTCTCCTTGGTTGTGTCTTCATGTCATTCGCGGCGGGCTAGCGTACGAGGCACGGGCGCTTGGGATCGAACTTCCAGTCGGGAACCAGGAATTGCATCGCCATGGCGTCGTCGCGCGCGCCAAGGCCGTGTTGCCTGTAGAGCTCGTGGCCGGCGCGCACCATCGCCATGTCGATCTCGATGCCGAGGCCGGGGCGCTGCGGAAGGTCAACCATGCCACCCACTATCTTCAGCGGGTCTTTCGTGAGGCGCTGGCCGTCCTGCCAGATCCAGTGAGTGTCGATGGCGGTCACCTTGCCGGGCGCGGCGGCCGCCACGTGAGTGAACATCGCGAGCGAGATGTCGAAGTGGTTGTTTGAATGCGAGCCCCACGTGAGACCCCAGTCGCGGCAGGTCTGCGCCACGCGCACCGAGCCCTGCATGGTCCAGAAGTGCGGATCGGCAAGCGGAATGTCGACGGCGTGAAGCTGGATCGCGTGCACCATCTGGCGCCAGTCGGTGGCGACCATGTTGGTGGCGGTGGGCAGGCCCGTCGCGCGCTTGAACTCGGCCATCACTTCGCGGCCGGAGAAACCTTCCTCGGCGCCCACGGGATCTTCCGCGTACGCCATCACGCCCTGCAGGTCCCTGCAGATGCGCACGGCATCCTTGAGCAGCCAGCCGCCGTTGGGATCGAGTGTCACGCGCGCCTTCGGGAAACGTGCGTGGATGCCGCGGATCGCATCGACCTCCTCCTCGCCGCGCAGCACGCCGCCCTTGAGCTTGAAGTCGTTGAATCCGTAGCGCTCGTAGGCCGCTTCGGCCAGCCGCACGATGGCCTTCGCGTCCATCGCCTCCTCGTGGCGCAGGCGCAGCCAGGTGTCCTTCGCAGCGGGCTCGCTTCGATAGGCGAGGTTGGTGCGCTTGCGATCACCGACGTAGAACAGATAGCCGAGCATCTCGACGCGATCGCGCTGGCGGCCTTCGCCGAGCAGGTCCGCGACCGGCAGGCCGAGGTGCTGGCCGAGGAGATCGAGCATGGCAGCCTCCACCGCCGTCACGGCGTGGATCGTGGTGCGCAGGTCGAAGGTCTGCTGGCCGCGTCCGCCGGCATCGCGGTCGGCGAAGCGCGAGCGGATTTCGTTGAGCACGCCATTCACGCGGCCAACGGACTGGCCCACGATGAGCGCGCGCGCATCCTCAAGGGTCTGGCGGATCTTCTCGCCGCCGGGCACTTCGCCCACGCCGGTATTGCCCGCGTTGTCCTTGAGGATCGCGATGTTGCGCGTGAAGTACGGGCCATGGGCGCCCGAGAGATTCATGAGCATCCCGTCGTGGCCTGCCACGGGGATGACGGTCAATTCGGTGATCACGGGTGCGGCGCTCATGCGCTGTCCCTCCTGACGATGCTGAAACCCACGTCGACGATGGGGTCGGGAATCGCGCGCCCTTCGGCGCGGTCGATGAGGTAGTCCGCGGCGGTGCGTCCGATGCGCGTGCCGTCGACGTGGACCGTGGTGAGAGAGGGAATCACGCCCGCAGAGAACGCGAGGTTTCCGAACCCCGCGACACCGAGGCTCGCGGGAACGACGATGCCGCGCGCATGCGCTTCGGTCATCACGCCGAGCGCGAGCAGGTCGGAGCTGCAGCCGACGGCGTCGAGGTCGGGGTGGCGTTGCAGCAGCTCCGAGAGCCCCGCGCGCCCGCTTGCGAGCGTGGTCGGCGCCGGCACCCAGATCACCGGGATCTCATCCAATCCAAGGCGGCGAGCCGCGGCCTGGAAGCCCTTGGTGCGACGGCGCGCGCGTTCGTCATCGCCGCTGATGAGCCCGGGCCGGCGCCTTCCGCGTTCATGCAGGTAGGCGCAGACCGCCTCACCGATGAGCGCATGCGAGAAGCCCACCGCCATGTCGATCGGTTCGGGTGAAAGGTCCCAGGTCTCGACCACGGGAATGCCCGAGGCGCGCAGGCGGCGGCGGGCTTCCGCGGAGTGGCTCATGCCGGTCAGGACGATGCCCACCGGCCGGCGGCCGATGATCGCGTCGAGCAGCGCGTCTTCGCGCGAGGTCTTGTAGCCGCTCTGGCCGAGCATGAGCTGGTAGCCCTTCTCGTCGAGCGCGTCGGTGAGAGCCTGGATGGTCTCGAGGAACACCGGGCCCGCGATGGTTGGGACCACCGCCGCCACGAGCCGGCTCTTGGCGGAACGCAGGCCGCCGGCGAGAAGATTGGGAACGTAACCGGTTCGCGCGATGGCGTCCTTCACGCGCTCGAGTGTCTCGGGCGACAGCCGCCCCGGCGCATTGAGCGCGCGCGAGACGGTGATTGCCGAGACCTTCGCGAGCCGCGCCACATCCTTGACGGTTGCGGCGCCGCCGGCCCTGCGGCTTGCGCGGGTGCGCTTGGCCATGGAGGGCTGGCGCGTCAGTCGCTCTGCTTGATGCCGCCCTGGGCGACCACCTGCTTCCAGCGCGCGAGCTCCTCATTGAGGAACTTGCCGAACTCGACCGGTGAGTTGCCGACGACCTCGAACCCCATCTCGTTGAACTTCTTCACCACGTCAGGGTTCTTGATCGCGGCGATGAGCGCGGGCTGCAGGCGGTCCTTCACGTTCTGCGGCAGGCCCTTGGGCGCCACGAACGCTTGCCACGAATAGACCTCGATGCCGGGCACACCACCTTCGGTCATCGTTGGTGTGTTGGGCACGCTCGGATCGCGCGTGGACCCGGTGACCGCGAGCAGCTTCATCTTCCCGCCCTTCACGTGCTGTGTGATCGAGCCCAGGTTCTGGAACGAGCAGTCGGCATTGCCGGCGATGATGTCCAGATGCGCCGCACTGCCACCCTTGTACGGGACATGGATGCCGGAGCTGCCCGTCTTCTGCCAGAAGAGGGCGGCCGTGAGGTGATCCGAGGATCCGGTGCCCGACGAGGCGAACGACACCCGGCCCGGATTTTTCTTCACGTAGTCGACGAATTCCTGCAGCGTGTTGGCGGGGAAGTCGGCGCGCGTCACCAGCGCATTGGGCGTGCGTACCGCGACCGACAGCAGGTCGAAGCTCCTGTTGGTTTCGTAGCCCAGGTCCTTGTAGAGCACCTGGTTGATCGCGAAGACGCCGATCGAGCCCACGAAGAGCGTGTAGCCGTCCGGTGCGGCATTGGCGACGTACTTGGCGCCGAGGCTGCCGTTGGCGCCCGGCTTGTTATCGATGATGAAGCTCTGGCCGAGCGACTCCTGCATCTTCGCGGAGATGGTGCGCGCGGTGATGTCCGACGAGCCGCCCGGGGTGAAGGGCACGACGACGGTGACGGGCTTGGTGGGGTACTGCTGGGCGACGGCGGCGGTCGAGAGCGCGAGCGCGCCCACGGCCGCAATGGCCAGTTTCCTGAACATGGTCTCTCTCCTCGATTCGTTGTTATTTCCCGGTGCCTGGGGCCCGGAATGACAACGATACCATCATCGCTTGAGGCGGTTCCTCCCGCTCTCGAGCAAGTGGTAGATCGGAATGTTGAACAACACCACGATCATGTAGCGCACTACGTGGGCGGCGGTCACGAAAGCCACGCCCACGCGCAGCACCTTCGCCGTGATCGACATCTCCGCGATGCCGCCGGGTGCCGCCGCCAGCAGGGCCGCCCCGAGGTACGCACCGCTGGTGGCCGAGATCAGCCAGCCGGTTGCCGCGGCCAGGCCGAGCATCACGAGGACCGAGGGGATCATCGCCATCGCGAAACGCGGCGCGGTCACGAGGAAAGTACGGTCGAAGCGCGCTCCCAGCGCGCACCCCAGCAACACCTGCGCCACGTTGGTGAACAGCGTCGGTACCGAAGACAGTTGCACGCCCGACGCGGTGAGCGCAATGGTGAGCAGCAGCGGTCCCATCGTGAAAGCGGTGGGCACTCGCAGGCGTTGTGCCGCGATGGCCACGGCCATCGCCGCCGAAGACATGATGGCCAGGCCCACGGGATCGAAGGGCACCAGCACCGGGCGATAGTCATCGGTGGCGGTGAAGCCGGCGTAGGTGATGGCCGTGGGAATCAGGGTGACCACCACCAGCATGCGCACCGAATGGGCGAAGGCCACGCGGTCGACCAACGCACCCTGGCGCTCGCCCACCAGCACCATCTCGTTGGCGCCGCCCGGCATGCTGCCGAAATACGCGGTCGCGCGGTCGACGCCGGCCAGCCGCATCAGCACCAGGGCGCTGACCGCGCCATAGCCGATCGCGGCGAATCCCAGGAACAGGAACCAGGGCCAGTACGCCGACACTTGCTTCACCACCGGCAGCGTGAAGTAGAGGCCGAGCGATACGCCCACCACCAGCATCGCGCCCGAGCGCCCGCCGGGGAGAGGCTCGAGGCGCGCGCCCGACATCTGCGCGATTGCCATCGCCATCAGCGAGCCGGTCATCCACGGCAGCGGGATATGGAGCCACGCGCACAGGGCCCCGCCAGAGCCGCATACCGCGAGGGCGCCGAGTACGCGCAGGGCCTTGTGTGGGATTTCCAAAGAGGGAGTGGCTGAAAGAACCCTGAAACGGCTATAATTTAATGCTTTCCCGGCCTGGTAGCTCAGTTGGTAGAGCAGCGGATTGAAAATCCGTGTGTCGGTGGTTCAATTCCGCCCCAGGCCACCAATTTTGATTTTGGGGCCGCTTGCGGCCCCAAAATCAAAAGGTGGCCGATTCGCCCCAGGCCACCAAATTTGGTTGAAGAGCCCGCCTTTCGGCGGGCTTTTTCACAATCGACGGCGCAGGGGGTTTCCGGTTTCGTGCCCAAGAGGCGCTGTGACACAATAGCGCTGCCGCCTCGCCCCCTATAACCAGAACTAGATGAACGTCACATCCCGGCGCTACGCCAATGCTGTCGCAGTCCAAGTGGCCGGTCGACTGGACCAGGACACGTGCGAGGCATTCCGCGGCCAGTTGGTGGGTTTCGTGGAGCAAGCCGCCCACGACGGCGGCGCCATCGTGCTGGACCTTTCCGCACTCGAATACGTTTCCTCCGCGGGCCTGCGCTGCTTCATGCTCGCCTCGCGCCAGGCCAAGGCGCAACACGGCCGCATCTTCGTGGCCGCGCTGCAGCCGATGGTCGCCGAGATCTTCCAGATCAGCCATTTCAACCTCGTCTTCCAGGTCTTCCCGACGCTGCGCGAGGCCATGGCCGCCGTCTCGTCCGAAGCCGCGGCCGCCTTCGAGAAAGCGTGAGGACCTAAATGCGCGTGCGCTTCTGGGGGACCCGCGGCTCGATACCGGTGGCGCTCACGACGGCCGACATCCGCGACAAGCTCGCGCAGGCGCTGGTGCAGGCATCGGGGCGCACCTTCACGAGCTACGAGGAGGCGCACGCCTTCGCCAGCTCCGAGCTGGACTTCTCGCTCACGCATACGTTCGGGGGCCACACACCGTGTGTCGAGCTCGAGCTTCCGGGCGACGAGTACTACGTCTGCGACATGGGCAGCGGCGCGCGCCCATTCGGCGTTCACGTCCTTGCCAGGCAGGCGCGCAAGCCCGCCACCATCAACATCTTCATGTCCCACGTGCACTGGGACCACATCATGGGCTTCCCCTTCCTGGGACCAGCCTATGTCCCGGGCACGAAGATCCGCATCCACGGCTGCCATGACGTGCTCGAGCAGGCGTTCCGCCTGCAACAGTCGCCGCCGTGTTTCCCGGTGGAGTTCAACCAGCTCGGCGCCTCGATCGAGTTCGTGAAGCTCGAACCGGACAAGACCCACGTGGTCAACGGGCTCAAGGTCACGCCGCACCTGCAACTGCACGGCGGTGACTCTTACGGCTACCGTTTCGAATACGAGGGCAAGTCGGTGGTCTACTCGACCGACTCGGAGCACAAGCTCGAGAACCGCACGGAAGCCGAGGCGTTCGCGAACTTCTTCAAGAACGCCGACGTGGTGATCTTCGACGCGATGTACGCGCTCGCGGAAGCCATCAGCGTGAAGGCGGATTGGGGCCACTCGAGCAACATCGTCGGCGTGGAGCTCTGCCAGATGGCGCGCGCCAGGCACCTGGTGCTGTTCCACCATGAGCCGGCGAACAACGATGCGACGCTCGAGGGCCTCCTCAAGGAAGCGCGCCGCTTCGAGGAGCTCACACGCGGCGACCACGCGCTCAAGGTTTCCGCGGCGTACGACGGGCTAGAAATAGACCTGTGAACGCCCTGGGCGGGCTTCGCGTCCTCGCCCTGGTGCTGCTGGCTGCGCTCTCCCTCTTCATCGTCTTCTCGCCTGCGGCGCTGATGCTGCGCCACGCGGTCTTCGATGCCTATCAACGCATCTTTCCGCTCGAACGCCTGACGCAGCCCGTGGCCATCGTCGTGGTCGACGAGGCGGCGCTGAAGAAATATGGCCAGTGGCCGTGGCCAAGGACGCGCATCGCGGAGCTCTTCGACCGCATCGCCGAGGCCAGTCCCGCGGCGATAGGCGTCGACATCATCTGGCCGGAACCCGACCGCTTGTCGCCCGGCGTGATCGCGCATGAGCTGGTGGGCCTGCCGGCGCCGCTGCGCCGCGAGATGGAGCGGCTTCCATCCAACGACGAGCGTCTCGCGCAGGCAATTCGCGGCCGCAATGTGGTGCTCGGGATCTCCGGAGAAAACGCGCGCGACCCACGCTATCCGCAGCCGCCCCGCGCCGCCCCGGTGGTGCTTGCCGACGAAGGAATTCGCCACCCGCTGCGTGACTACCCCGGGCACATTCGCAGCATTGACCCCATCGATGCCGCCGCAGCCGCTCGCGGCGTGATGAACTCCGGGCCCGCGGACCAGGTCGTGCGCATCGTGCCGCTGGTCACCATCGTGCAGGGCGAGGTGATTCCATCGCTGGGACTGGAAACGCTGCGTGTGGCGATGGGCGCGGGACTTCGCCTCGCGCATGGCCGGCAGGATGGATTGCTGAGCCTGCGCTTCGGCGAGGTCTCGTCAGTGGCGCAGGACGACGGCAACACCTGGCTGCGATACAGCACGCACGAGCCGGGCCGCTTCGTCTCCGCGCTCGAAGTGCTCGAAGGCAAGACCGATCCGGAGCGGCTGCGGCAGAAGGTCGTGCTGGTGGGCGTGAGCGGCCTCGGGCTGCAGGACTACAAGACCACGGCGCTGGGCGAATTCGTTCCGGGCGTGGAGATCCATGCGCAGGTGGTGGAGAACCTCTTCAACGGCGTGACGCTCACGCGGCCGGCGATCGCAGCGCGCATCGAGGCGGCGACGCTGCTTTTCTGCGGCTTCCTGCTGATCGCCTTCGTGCCGCGCCTGTCCGCCTTGCAGGGCATCCACCTCGCCCTGGGCCTCGTGATCGTGCAGCTGGGCGCGGGTCTCATCCTGTTCCTGCATTTCAACCTGCTGTTCGATCCCGCATGGCCGGCGCTCGGAACGCTCGCCGTGTTCGGCAGCGTGGTGGTGGGCACGCTGTCGGAAGCGGAGCGGCAGCGCCGCCAGCTGCGCGAGCAGGCCGCGCGCATGGCGGGCGAAGTAAGCGCCGCGCGCCGCATCCAGATGGGACTGCTGCCGGATCCGCGCCAGACGCTCAGCAGCGACCGCCGCTTCAAGATCGCCGCGTTGCTGGAACCGGCGCGCAGCGTCGGCGGCGACTTCTACGACTGCTTCATGGTCGACGAGCGCCACCTCTTCTTCGTGGTCGCGGACGTCTCCGGAAAGGGCCTGCCGGCCGCGCTTTTCATGGCCGCGGTCAAGTCGCACATCAAGACGGCGGCGCTGCGTGGCGGCGCCGTGAACGACGTGCTCACGCTTTCGCAGCGCGAGATCGAGCGCGAGAATCCCGAGCAGCTGTTCGTGACCGCGTTCGTCGCCTCCGTTGACGTGCAAAGCGGGGAGATCGAATTCGCCAACGCGGGCCACGAGCCGCCGTTCCTGCGTTCGGTGCACGGCGCGCCGGAGCGCATGGGCACGCCGGGCGGTCCGCCGCTCTGCGTGATCGAGGACTACGAGTACCCGAGTGACAAACGCCAGCTCTCGCCCGGCGATTGGCTGTTCGTCATGACCGATGGCGCGACCGAGGCGATGAATCCCAAGCGCGAATTCTTCGGCGTCGAGCGCTTGAAGGCTTCGCTCTCCTGGATGTCTTCCGACGTGGCGCCCACCGACCTGGTGGCGCGCATGCGCGAGGACGTGGCCCGCTTCGCATCCGGAGCCGAGCTGGCCGACGACATCACGATGGTGGCGCTGCGGTGGGAAGGCGAGGCGACGGTGATCGCCACCCGCACGATGCCGCGCGAATCCCGGCCGCACGACAACTAGCGGACGCTGATCTCCACGCGGCGGTTGCGCGCCTCGGAGAGGTTGTCCTCGGTGGGAACCAGCAGTTCGCGCTTGCCGCGTCCCGCCGCCTCGATGCGGCTGGAAGGAATTCCAAGGCCTACCAGCATCTCGCGCAGCCGGTCGGCGCGCGCGCGGGAAAGCCGGTCGTTGTATTCGAGGCTGCCCACGGTGTCGGTATGGCCGATCACCATGATGTCCGGCAGCGGACGGCGCTTGAGTTCGCGGAAGACCTTTTCGAGCTCGACCTTCGATTCCGCAGTGAGCTCGTCCCTGCCCTCGAGGAAGTAGAGGATGAAGCTCGTGGGTTTACCGGGGAGTGCGGCGATCGTGGGGCCGAAAGCGGAGTCCACCTCCGCCTTCGAAAGGGTCACCGACTCGAGGCGCCCGTCTCTGGTCACGCGCTGGGCGCCGTACGCGGTGTCGACGACGCGCGTTTCGTTGCCGCTCCGGACCACGATCTTGCCCACATGCCCGTCGGCGCCCGGGACCACCATGAAAAGCGCGGGCGTGGATGACGGCGCCTCGGGCACGGAGGCACAACCAGTGGCGATTAACGCCGCCAACACCACAACCAGCAATTTAGACAAGGTTTGTCCGGGGGCTAGTTCTTCTTCGGCTCGTCGACCTGCACGACGAATTCGGTGCCGCGAACGCCCATGATGGCCGAAGGCGTGCGGATCTTCATGGCATCCGGCGACTGCTTGACCATCTTGCCAGAAACCGCGGCCAGGCGGCCCTGGCGCAGGTTGCCCTCGAACTCACCCGCGTGGGTGGTCGTATCGAAGGCGTATTTGTCGATCGCGAAGACACTGTTCGGCCCGACGGAAACCAGGCTGTTGTCAGTGAAAGTGATGCCGGCCGTGCCATCGGCGCCGGTCACGACCACGTCGGCGGTCTGCAGGGCGGTTCCGACCGCGGCCGGGACCTTGGTTGCGCCCCGCTGGATCTGGACGGAGCCCTTGGCGACCTTGATGAGACCGATATCGGCCGCCATGGCGGTGCCCGAAAACCCCAGGGCTGCCATCAGGATCAATGCGTTGCGCATGCTGACCTCCTTGCAATATGCTCGGCTGAGCCCCCTATCATGCCAAATACCGGAAAAAACTGCCTGTGAACGCCGTCACAACCAGAATGGCGATGTTTCCGTCCCGGCTGGAAGCCTGGAAGTCGGCGCGCGCCTTCATCGAGGACTTCTGCAAGGGGGCGGAGGTAGGCCGTGAGTCCTGCCTCAAGACCAACCTGGTGATCGAGGAGCTTTTCCTCAATACCGTGAAGCACGGGCACCGCGGCGGCAGCGATGCGCCGGTCTGGATCACGCTTACCTCGGACGAGGGCCGGGTTTCGCTGGCCTACGAGGACTGCGCCTCGCCCTTCAACCCCTTCGCGGCCGCCACCCGCGAAATGCTGGAAGCCCTCCTGGAGACGCGGCGGGAAGGTGGGCTGGGAGTGATCCTGGCCCACGGCCTGACCTCCTCGGCCGACTACGCGTATGTGTTCGGGCGCAATCGCATCCGCCTGGACTTGGCGGACTAGATCTCGGTGCGGGCTCGCCAGAGCTCCGGGAAGAGCACCACGTCGAGCACCTTTCGCAGGTAGCTCACGCCGGGCGTGCCGCCGGTGCCGCGCTTCAAGCCGATGATGCGCTCCACCGTCGTCACATGGCGGAAGCGCCACTGGCGGAAGGCGTCCTCCAGGTCCACCAGCTTCTCGGCCAGCTCGTAGAGTTCCCAGTACTGGCCGGTGTCGCGATAGACGCGCACCCAGGCCGCGAGAACCGATTCCTCGAAGGCGTGCGGCACTGTCCAGTCGCGCTCCACACACGCTGGCGAGATCTCCAGTCCGCGCCGCGCCAGCAGCCGCAGCGTTTCGTCGTAGAGGGACGGGGCTTCGAGCAGCTCCTTCAGGCGCCCATGGATGTCCTCGCGATGGCGGTGCGGCTCCATCAACACCGCGTTTTTGTTGCCGAGCAGGAATTCCACCATTCGGTACTGGTATGACTGGAAGCCCGAGGAGCTCGCGAGTGAATCGCGGAAGGACGAATACTCCGCCGGCGTGAGCGTGGAGAGCACGTCCCATGACTGGTTGAGCTGCGCCATGATGCGCGCCACCCGCGCCAGCATCTTGAATGCAGGCTGGAGATTGCCCGAGCGTATGTGGTCACGCGCGGCGCGCAGCTCGTGGATCATCAGCTTCATCCAGAGCTCTGAGGCTTGGTGCTGGATGATGAACAGCATCTCGTTGTGGTCCTGCGAGCGCGGCTGCTGCGCTGCCAGCACCGCATCCAGTCCGAGGTAATCGCCGTAGCTCATGGCACCAGCGAAATCCAGGCGCGCGCCGTCGGTGTGCGTGGGGGTCTTCATGGACGAATCGTATAAGATGATCTACACCTCAGGAAGCCTACGCGAATGCACGCCACGCTACCCCTGCTCGCGAAGACGAATTTCCCCCCGATTCGCCGGCGTAGGCTGGAAACACTCCAGGTCAACCTCGGGTATGTCTGCAACCAGACTTGCCTGCATTGCCACGTCAACGCCGGGCCCACGCGCACGGAAGTGATGACGCGCGAGGTGATCGACCAGGTGCTCGAGTACCTGGAGGCAAGCAGTGCCACCACCATCGACCTCACGGGAGGCGCGCCGGAGCTCAACCCCGATTTTCGCTACATGGTCACCGAGGCGCGTGCGCGTGGCGCCCGCGTGATGGACCGATGCAACCTGACGATCCTCTCCGAGCCCGGGCAGGAGGGCCTCGCGGAATTCCTCGCGCAGCAGCAGGTGGCCATCGTGGCCTCGCTACCCTGCTACACGGAAGAGCTCGTCGACCGCCAGCGCGGCAAGGGTGTGTACGAGCGCTCGATCGACGGCATCCGCAGGCTCAATGCATTGGGTTACGGGCGCAAGGGCTCCGGGCTCACGCTCGACCTGGTCTACAACCCGCAGGGCCCGTCACTGCCGCCTTCGCAAGCGCAGCTCGAGGGCGACTACAAGCGCATCCTCGGCGAGCAGTTCGCCATCGTATTCAACGGCCTCCTCACGCTCGCCAACATGCCGATCCAGCGCTTCGGCTCCACGCTCGTGACCAAGGGCCAGTTCAACGACTACATGGAGCTGCTGCGTGGCGCGCACCGCGAGGAGAACCTCGCAGGCGTGATGTGCCGCTCGATGGTCTCGGTCGACTGGCAGGGCTACCTCTACGACTGCGACTTCAACCAGATGCTGGGCTTGCCGCTGGTCGTCTCGGGCCGCGGGCGGCCACACCTCTCCGACGTGCTGGAGCGCAACCTCGACGGCAACCCGATCGTCGTGCGCGACCACTGCTACGGCTGTACCGCGGGCCAGGGCTCGAGTTGCGGCGGAGCGCTCGCCTGATGTCCGTGCAACCGGCCGCCGCGGTGGAGACGCGGCCCGGGCGCACCTGTCCCCTTTCCTATCGCTATTCACCGCGCGTCTTCGATCGCGAACCGCAGCTGCAGGCCGAAACGCTCTACGTGATCGGCGGCCTTTATGGCAACGTCGAGGCCCTCGCCGCCATCGCCGCGCTTGCCGCTGAAGAGCCGGGGCCTGTCACGCTCGCCTTCAACGGCGACTTCCACTGGTTCGACGTCGATGACGTCGACTTCGCATTTGTCACGCAACAGGTGCTGGCACACGCCGCCATTCGCGGCAACGTGGAGACGGAGCTCGCGGGCGAAGATGCCGGCGCGGGTTGCGGTTGCGCCTATCCGGAGGACGTGAGCGACGCGGATGTCTCCCGCTCCAACGAGATCCTCGAGCGGCTGCGCGCCACCGCGCTTCGCACGCCACGGTTGCGTGCGCGCATGCGCGAGCTGCCAATGCACCTCACCGCGCAGGTGGGTGACGCGCGCATCGGCATCGTGCATGGCGACGCCGCTTCACTCGCGGGTTGGGGCTTTGCCCACGATCGCCTTGACCAGCCGTCGCATCGCCGCTGGATCGAGTCAGCGTTTCGCGACGCGCGTGTTGATGCCTTCGCGAGCACCCACACCTGCCTTCCCGCGTTCCGTGATTTCGGCGGCCGCGTAGTCGCCAACAACGGCGCGGCGGGCATGCCGAACTTCACCGGCACGCACCATGGGCTGATCACTCGCATCGGCGTGCGTCGCCACGCCGGACCGCAACGCCTCTACGGCCTCGAGGCGGGTGGCGCGCACATCGAAGCGCTGCGCGTCGATTACGACCAGGAGCGCTGGCTGGAGCGCTTCCTCGCCGCGTGGCCGGCAAACACGCCGGCGCACGTGTCCTACTTCCGCCGCATCAGCCAGGGCGCGCGCTTCGTGATGTCCCAGGCGCTCCCGAAGGCGGCGTAGCCGATGGCCGCTCGGCGATCGAGGGCCAGGCGCGTAAACCTCGCGCTGCAGGGTGGCGGTTCCCATGGCGCCTACGCGTGGGGCGTGCTCGATGCGCTTCTCGCCGATGGGCGCCTCGAGGTCGACGGCATCTCCGGTACCAGCGCGGGCTCGGTGAACGCCGTGGTTTATGCCTACGGCCGCATGATGGGCGGCGCCGACGGCGCGCGCGAGCTGCTGCACAAGTTCTGGAAACGCCTCGCGGATTCCGGCGCGGGCTTCAGCTACCCCGAGGCCTTCCAGGCGTTCAAGGCGATGACAGGATCGATTTCGCCTTACCAGTGGAACCCGTTCAACTGGAACCCGTTTCGCCAGGCGCTGGTGGACACGGTTGACTTCGAGCAGCTGCGCACCTGCAAGAGCACCAAACTTTTCCTCGGGGCTACCAACGTGGAGACCGGCAAGGCGCGCGTCTTCACTACACCCGAGGTAAGCGCCGACGTGGTGATGGCGTCCTCGTGCCTGCCGTTCCTCTTCCAGGCGGTGGAGATCGAGGGCCAGCACTACTGGGACGGCGGCTACATGGGCAACCCGGCGCTTTATCCGCTCTTCTATGAAACGTCGACTCGCGACGTGATCATCGTCCACGTGAACCCGATCGAGCGCAAAGGCGTGCCGCGCCTCGCGCACGAGATCGAGAACCGCCTGAACGAGATCACCTTCAACTCCTCGCTCATCAAGGAGCTGCGCGCGGTTGCCTTCGTGCAGAAGCTGATCGAGGAAGGCTGGCTGAAGGACGAGTTCGCCGCCAAGCTCAGGCACGTCCTGATGCATTCGGTGCGGGCGGACAAGGTGCTCGCGGATCTCTCCGTGCCGAGCAAATTCTCGTTGGAGTGGAAGTTCCTCCGCGAGCTGCACGAGCGCGGCATCTCCACCGGGCGCGAATGGCTCGCGGCCAACTACCGGCACATCGGCAAGCGCTCCAGCTTGGACGTGCGAAAGGAATTCCTTTGAAGAAGGGCAAGCTGGTCTTATTCGCGGTCATTGCCGCGCTGGTGGTGGCGTTTTTCGTCTTCGATCTGAAGCAGTATTTCTCGATCGAGTTCTTCCAGGCGCGGCGCGCGACTTTCGAGGCCTACTACCAGGCGAATCCCGGCGTGACCATCGCGACGTTCTTCGTTTTGTATGTCGCTGTCACCGCGCTCTCGCTGCCGGGCGCGGCCATCCTCACGCTGGTCGCGGGTGCGTTGTTCGGGTTGCTGTGGGGCGTGGTCATCGTTTCCTTCGCTTCCACCATCGGCGCCACCGGGGCGTTCCTCGCGTCGCGGTACCTGCTGCGCGACTGGGTCACGGGAAAGTTCGGCGACCGGTTGAAGACATTCAACGATGGTGTCGAGCGCGAAGGCGCGTTTTATCTGTTCGCGTTGCGCCTCGTGCCGGTGTTCCCGTTTTTCCTCATCAACCTGGTGATGGGCCTCACGAAGATGTCGATGCGCACGTACTTCATCGTGAGCCAGGTGGGAATGTTCGCGGGCACCGTCGTGTACGTCTATGCGGGAACGCAACTCGGCCAGTTCAGGATTTCCGCGGGACTCATCGCCGCCTTCGTGGCGCTGGGCATCTTCCCGCTCGTGGCCAAGCGCGTGCTCGACGCGCTCAAGGCGCGCAAGGTCTACGCGAAATGGAAGCGCCCCGCGACCTTCGACCGCAACATGGTGGTGATCGGCGCGGGCTCGGCCGGCCTCGTCACCTCCTACATCGCCGCCGCGGTGAAGGCCAAGGTCACGCTTGTCGAGCGTCACAAGATGGGTGGCGACTGCCTCAATACGGGCTGCGTGCCGTCGAAGGCGCTGATCAAGACCGCGAAACTGATGTCGCAGATCAAGCATGCGTCCGACTACGGCGTGAAGAGCGCGCAGGCGGAATTCGATTTCGCCGCGGCGATGGAGCGCATCCAGCAGGTGATTGCGAAGATCGAGCCGCACGATTCCGTGGAGCGCTACGGCAGCCTCGGCGTGGATTGCCTGAAGGGCACGGCAAAGATCACCTCGCCGTGGACGGTCGACGTGGCGCTGGAAGGCGGTGGCACGCGCACGCTCACCACGAAGAACATCGTCATCGCCACCGGCGGGCGCCCGGTAATCCCGCCGATCCCGGGACTCAGGGAATGCGGGCCGCTGCACTCGGACAACGTCTGGGAGCTACGCAAGCTGCCGGCGCGCCTCGTGGTGCTCGGCGGCGGTCCCATCGGCAGTGAACTGGCGCAGGCCTTCGCGCGCCTGGGCTCGAAGGTAACGCAGGTGGAGATGGGTCCGCGCCTGTTGTCGAAGGAGGATCCGGAATTCTCCGACCTGGTCGCGGAGCGTTTCCGCGGCGAAGGCATCGAGGTCCTCACCAACCACAAGGCGAAGGAAGTGAAGATCGTCGACGGCGCAAAGACGCTTGTGGTCGAGCACGGCGCCGGCGACAAGGCGATCGAGTTCGACGAGATCCTCTGCGCTACCGGCCGCGCGGCAAACACCCAGGGCTTCGGCCTCGAGGAGCTCGGTATCCCGCTCAGCAAACACAAGACCGTCGAGGTCAACGAATACCTGCAGGCGCATTTCCCCAACATCTACGCCTGCGGCGATGTCGCCGGCCCGTACCAGTTCACGCACACCGCCTCGCACATGGCGTGGTATTGCGCGGTGAACGGCCTCTTCGGGCGCTTCAAGAAATTCCGCGTCGACTACTCCGTTGTGCCTTGGGCCACGTTCACCGACCCGGAAGTCGCGCGCGTCGGGCTGAACGAGACCGAGGCGAAGGAAAGGAAGGTCGAGTACGACGTCTACACCTACGCCATCGATGAGCTCGACCGCGCCATCGCGGATTCCGAGGCCAGGGGCATGGTGAAAGTGCTGACGGCCAAGGGGACTGACAAGGTGATCGGTTGCACCATCGCTGGCGCCAACGCGGGCGAGATCATCATCGAGTTCGTCACCGCGATGAAATACGGCATCGGCCTGGACAAGATCATGGGCGCGATCCACATCTATCCGACCTACGCCGAAGCCAACAAGTACGCCGCGGGAGCATGGAAGAAAACCACCGGCACGCCGGCGAAGCTCGAACTCGCGGAGGCGTTCAACGACTGGACGCGCGGCGCGGGCAGCCTGGGGCGGGTCCTTGGCAAGGCACTTTCCGCATGGAGCCACTGATGAAGAACCTGTTCCGATTGCTGTTCGTGATCGCCGCTTTCGCGGCCGGCCACGCCGCCGCCCAGCTCGACCAATCCCACAAGGCATGGGACGACCTGCTCAAGAAACATGTCAGGTACGTCCAGGGCGGCAATGCCTCGCGCGTTGACTACGCGGGTTTCGCGAAGGACCGCGCGGCGCTCAAGTCGGTGCTCGATGCCTACTCGGCGGTGCCAAGGGCCGATTTCGACAAATGGACCAGGTCGCAGCAGCAGGCTTTCCTCATCAATGCGTACAACGCATACACCATCGAGAAGATCCTCACGCGTTATCCCAACCTCAAGTCGATCCGCGATTTCGGCAGCGTCTTCGGTAATCCGTGGAAGGATGATTTCTTCAGGCTATTCGGCCTGCCCTTCACGCTCGACAGGATCGAGCACGAAACGCTGCGCAAGGAAGGCGTCTACGACGATCCGCGCGTGCACGTCGCCGTGGTGTGCGCCTCCATCGGCTGCCCGATGTTGCGCAATGAGGCGTTCGTCGCCGAGAAGGTCGACGCACAGATGGAAGACGGCATGAAGCGCTTCCTCGGCGACGCCACGCGCAACCGCTACAACGCGGAATCGAAGAAGCTCGAGGTCTCGAAGATCTTCGACTGGTATGGCAAGGACTTCGAGAAGGGCCACAAGGGCTTCAGCTCGGTCAAGCAGATGCTGGCGAAATATGCGGACCAGCTGGCCGGGAAGCCCGAGGATCGCGCTGCGGTGCGCGACCAGAAGGTGGAAGTCACTTTTCTCGAATACGACTGGTCGCTCAACGATTCGAAGTAGTCGCCCCCGGGGCCGTACAATTGCGCCATGCCCCGGTTTTCCATCATCGTTCCGGTCCTCGAGGAGGCGAGCGGCATCGAGGCGGCCCTCGCCGCGCTCCAGCCCTACCGCCACCGCGGCGAGGCGGAAGTCATCGTGGCCGATGGAGCCAGCACCGACGGCACACGTTCGATGGCGGCGCCGTTCGCGGACCGTGTGATCGAAGCACGGCGCGGCCGCGCCTTGCAGATGAACGCCGGCGCCAGGGCCAGTGATGGCGACATCCTGCTGTTCCTCCACGCCGACACGCGCTTGCCCGCGGGCGCGCTCGACTTCATCGCGGAAGCCATCGACGGCGGGCGCGAGTGGGGCCGCTTCGACGTCACCATCGATGGCGGCGGCGCGCTGCTCGCACTCGTCGCGTGGTTCATGAATGCGCGCTCGCGCTTCACCGGCATCGCCACCGGCGACCAGGCGATCTTCGTGCGCCGCGCCGTGTTCGAGACGGTGGGCGGCTACCAGTCGATCCCGTTGATGGAGGATGTCGCCCTCAGCAAGGCGTTGGCGCGTTCATCGCGGCCGGCCTGCCTGCGCGCGCGCGCCGTGACCTCGAGCCGGCGCTGGGAGAGGCACGGAACCCTTCGCACCATCGTGCTGATGTGGCGGTTGCGCCTGGCCTACGCGCTCGGCGAAGACCCGCATCGGCTCGCGCGCCGCTATGAAGTTGAACGCACCTCGCATTGATTGCGCACCGCCGCGCGTGGCGGTGTTCGCCAAGGCGCCGGTCCCCGGCGCGGTGAAGACGCGGCTCATCCCGGTGCTGGGCGCCGAAGGCGCGGCGGAGCTGCACGAGGCGATGGTGCGCTACGCGCTCACCGTTGCCACCCACGCGATGCTCGGGCCGGTCGAGCTCTGGTGCATGCCTGATACGTCGCACCCGTTCCTGGGGAAATGCGCGCGTGATTTCCGCGTCTCGCTGCACCGCCAGGAAGGTCCCGATCTCGGAGCCCGCATGGCGCTGGCCTTCGCGCGCGCGCAGGCCGATGGCGACCGCATGGTGCTCATCGGCAGCGATTGCCCGGCGCTCAAGTCCTCGGACCTCGAGGATGCCGCGCGGGCCCTTTTGACCCACGATGCAGTGCTTACACCCGCGGAGGATGGCGGCTACGTCCTGGTCGCGCTTGCCGGCGCGGCGCCGATCTTCCACGACATGGTGTGGGGCGGTGCGGACGTGATGGAGCAGACGCGCGCACGCCTCGAATCGGCCGGCCTGGGATGGGTCGAGATGGAAACGCTCTGGGACGTGGACCGCCCCGAGGACTATCAACGCCTGCAGGCGATGCGGCTGCGCGAGAGCAGCCCGGCATGAATGCGGCCTGGACGGTGCTGCTGCTCACGGCGACGTTCGCGTGGGCTGGAGCGCCGCTCGAGATATCGCCGTTCTCGGCCGCGAGCGCGGGTGGTTCGCTGCCCGCAGGCTGGAAGCCGAGATCGGTGGCCCGGGTGGCTCCCGCGCGTATCGCGCTGGTCGAGGACGCGGGGGTCACCGTACTGCAGATCGCGAGCGAAGCTTCCGCGGGCGGCGTGACACATGCGCTGCACGTCGACCTCAAGCCAGGCGTGGCGCTCGCCTGGCGCTGGAAAATCGATCGGGTGGTCGAGAAGGCCGACCTGGAGCACCGCTCCGGCGACGACTTCGCAGCACGCGTCTACGTATTCTTCGACGTGCCCTACGACACGCTGCCGTGGACGACACGCTTCAAGATGCGCCTCGCGCGGCTGCTTTACGGAGAAGAGCTGCCGACGGCCGGCATCTGTTATGTCTGGGACAACCGGCACGCGGTGAACTCCTCGCAGTGGAGCCCCTATTCCGATCGCATCCGTGTCGTCGTGCAGGAGAGCGGGGCGGCGCGCGCGGGCCAGTGGGTGGTGGCGAAGCGCGACCTCGAGCAGGACTTCCGTGCGGCGTTTGGCGTCGATTGGCGCGGACCACTGCCCGCGGTGAATGGTATCGCGGTGGGCAACGATACCGACCAGACCGGCGAGGCGGCGGTGGCGCGCTTCGGCGACCTGCGCGTGGAGGTGCGATGAAGCGCCTGGTGCTGGCCGGAGGAGGGCACGCGCACATCGAGGTGCTGCGCGACCTCGCGCTGAATCCGCATCCGGGCATCCAGGTCGAAGTGGTCACGCCGCGGCCAATCCTGCTCTACACCGGGATGGTGCCGGGCCACATCGCCGGTCACTACGCGCTGCCCGAATGCAGCATCGATGTCGCGGAGCTGGCAAGGCGCGCCAAGGCAACGCTGCGGCTGACGACCGCTTCGCTCGTGAGTGGCGACGCCAACGAGCTGGTGTGTTCCGACGGCACGGTGCTGCCGTACGACTTCCTTTCCCTCGATGTCGGATCGCAATCGCTGGTCGGCAGCGCGAAAGGCGTGGAGAAATACGCGATCAGCGTGCGCCCGCTCGATCGCCTCGTGGAGGGCTGGAATTCCGTCTACAAGCGTGCGGCGCTGGGCAAGCTCGATTCGATCACCATCGTGGGCGGCGGCGCGGGCGGCATCGAGCTGGCGCTGGCCATGGATCATCGCTTGCGCGCCACGCTCGAAGCGCCGCATCCCAAGGTGCGCGTGCTCGCGGGCGAGCAGGGCCTCGGCGTGAAGGGTGGGGCCGCGCGCAAGTTGCTGCGCCGGATGAAACGCGCCGGCGTTGACTGCCACGCCGGCAGCACCGTGACGGAGGTGGGCGCCGGATTCGTGCGCCTGGCGAGCCGCCTCGAATTCGTGACCGACGCCGTGTTCTGGGCGACCGGCGCCGCGGCGCACGGCTGGATCGCGGACTCTGGCCTCGCCGTCGACGAGCGCGGCTTCCTGCTCACCAATAACTACCTGCAATCGATATCGCACCACAACGTGTTCGGCGCCGGCGATTGCGCCAGCATCGAGAACCAGCGCCGCCCCAAGGCCGGCGTGTTCGCAGTGCGCGCCGCGCCTGCGCTCGCGGCCAACCTGCGCGCGGCCATTGATGGGGCGCCGCTGCGCAGCTTCACGGCGCAGCGCGGATTCCTCGCCCTCATCTCCACCGGTGATCGCAACGCCGTCGGCACCTGGAACGGCATCACCTGGGAAGGCAGCTGGGCGTGGAACTGGAAGGATCGCATCGACCGCCGCTTCATCGACCGCTACCGCGTCCCGGCCACCGCCTAGGCAGCCTGCTGCTGCGCCTTGCGCACGATGCGCGGCTGGATGCGGACGACCTTCACCATGCGGTTCTGCACCTGCATGATCTCGACCGGATGGCCGGACACCGAGAGTGTCACGCCCGCCTCGGGAATGTCCTCGAGCTGCTCTATCAGCAGGCCGTTGATGGTCTTGGGACCATCGAGCGGAAACTCGAAACCGGCCTTGCGATTGAGGATGCGCAGCGAGCACGTGCCGTCGGCGATCACGCTGCCATCAGTCTCCTTGTGGAAACGCGCGGCGCTGCCGATCGCCTGGCTGGTGAACTCGCCCACGATCTCCTCGAGGATGTCCTTGAGCGTGACCAGTCCCAGGATCTCGCCGTATTCGTCGACCACCAGGCCCATGTGACGCTGGTTCTCCTGGAAGTTGCTGAGCTGGTTCAGCAGCGGCGCGCCTGCGGGAACGTAGTACGGCTCGCGCAGGATCGCGCGCAGCCCGGCGGCGTCGATCTGGTCGTTGCGCGAGGCGTTGAGGACCTTGCGCACATGCACGATGCCGACGACGTTGTCGAGGCCGCCATCGCACACCACCAGGCGGGTGTGATGCGCGGTCGAAACCTTGGCCCGGATCTCCTCGACATCGTCCGCGAGGTCGACGGACTCGATCTGCCCACGCGGCGTCATGGTGTCGTCGACCGTCATGTCCTCCAGCTCGAAGAGGTTGAGCAGGATCGACTGGTGTTTCTTGGGGATGAACTTGCCGCCTTCCAGCACCAGCGTGCGCAGCTCCTCCATCGACAGGCTGTTGGACAGCTCCGCCTTCGGCTTGATGAAGAGGATGCGCAGCAGCGCCTGCACGAACAGGTTCACGAACCAGACGATCGGGTAGGCCAGGCGCAGCAGCGGCGTGAGCACATAAGCCGACTTGAGCGCGATTGCCTCCGGCCAGGTGGCGCCGATCACCTTGGGGGTGATCTCGCTGAAGACGAGGATGAAGAAAGTGATGAGGCCGGTGGCGATCATCAGCGTGAATTCACCCTCGCCGAAGAAGCGCACGCAGATCACCAGCGCGAGCCCGGAGGAGGCGGCGTTGATCAGGTTGTTGCCGAGCAGGATCACGCCCAGCAGCCTGTCGGTGCGGTCCAGCAGCGCCTGGGTGAGCCGCGCGCCGCGATGGCCTTCCTTCACCAGGTGTTTCAACCGGTAGCGGTTGAGCGCCATCATGCTGGTCTCGGCAATGGAGAAAAAGCCGGATACCACCAGCAGCACGGCGACAATCGCCAGCAGCCAACTTAGCGGTATGGAATCCACGCGCTAGCCGCGCTTGAGGATGATCTCGAGCACTATCTTGCTGCCGATGTAGGCGAGCAGCAGTGCCCCGAAGCCGGCCAGCGTCCAGCGCACCGCCGTCTTGCCGCGCCAGCCACGGACATAGTGGCCGATGAGCAGGCCACCGTAGATCAACCACGAGATCACGCCGAACACCGTCTTGTGCGTGACCTGGAAGGGTTTGCCGAAGAGCTGCTCGGAGAAAAACGTCCCGCTTACCAGCGTGAGGGTGAGCAGCACCATCGCGGCGAGCAGGATGCGGAAGAGCAGCGCCTCCATCACCATCAGCGGCGGCAGCGAGCGCAGCATCGGCGGCATCACGCCGCGATGCAGCCACTTCTCCTCGGCAAGCATCAGCAGCGCATGCACGGTGGCCACGATGAAGAGGCTGTAGGCCAGCATCGCGATCACGAAGTGCAGCGTGAAGAGCGGATCTCCGCCGTAGGTGACGATGTGCTCGGTGGGAATCGCCACCTGCAGCAGCAGTGCCACCAGCGCGAAAGGCGCCATCAGGCGCAGGATCTCGGCCAGGCCTTCGAGCGCCAGGCCCGCGACCCAGTAGATCGCCAGCGTGAGCCATATCAGCATCGAGACCGAGTTGGCGACGCTGAGGTCGAGTCCCTCCGGTTGCAGCACCCGTTGGTAGAGCAACATGGCGTGCAGCACCAGCGCCACCGGAACGAGCATGCTTTCGAAACGGATGTCGCCGCGTGTATCGGGAACGCCTGCCATCGCCGGACGCGTCGCTCGCCAAGCCAGGAAGCAGACCAGGAGCCAGCACGCGACGGTGCTAAAATACAGAATCAATTCAGGCATTTCCAGCGCAATTCCTTCTTCGTAAAACCAAGTTTACCGGTTCCCCATGCTAGACGCCCTCACGCAACGCCTCACATCCGTCGTCAAGACCCTGCGTGGCCACTCGCGCCTCACCGAGGACAACGTGCAGGAAATGCTGCGCGAAGTCCGCCTGGCGCTGCTCGATGCGGACGCCGGCCTGCCGGTGGTGAAGGACTTCATCGCTGGCGTGAAGGAAAAGGCGCTCGGCCAGGAAGTGGTCGGCAGCCTTACCCCGGGCCAGGCGCTCGTGGGCGTGGTGCACCAGCAGCTGGTCGACCTCATGGGTGGGGCAACGCAAACCCTCAACTTCGCAACCACGCCCCCGGCCGTGATCCTGATGGCGGGCCTGCAGGGCGCCGGCAAAACCACCTCCGCCGGCAAGCTCGGGCGCCTGCTCAAGAACAGCACGAAGAAGAAGGTCCTGCTGGTTTCCACCGACATCTATCGCCCCGCAGCCATCGAGCAGCTGGCGAAACTGGGCAAGGACCTCGAGATCGACGTGTTTGCCTCGGATCCTTCGCAGAAGCCGGTCGACATCGCGCGCAACGCGCTCGACTGGGGTCGCAAGCACTATCACGACGTCCTCATCGTCGACACGGCGGGCCGGCTCGGCATCGACGAGGCGATGATGGCCGAGGTCAAGGCGCTGCACGCTGCCGTGAACCCGATCGAGACGCTGTTCGTGGTCGACTCGATGCAGGGCCAGGACGCGGTCAATGTCGCGCGCGCCTTCAACGAGGCGCTGCCGCTGACCGGCGTCATCCTCACCAAGCTCGATGGCGATTCGCGTGGTGGCGCGGCACTTTCCGTGCGCCACGTCACCGGCAAGCCGATCAAGTTCGTCGGCGTCTCCGAGAAGATGGACGGCCTCGAGGTCTTCCACCCGGATCGCATGGCTTCCCGCATTCTCGGCATGGGCGACATCCTCTCGCTGGTCGAGGAGGCGCGCGCCAATGTCGACGAGAAGGAAGCCGCCAAGCTCGCGGAGAAATTCAAGAAGGGCCGCGACTTCGACCTCGAGGACTTCAAGAGCCAGCTGCAGCAGATGAAGAAGATGGGCGGGCTAGGCAGCCTGGCCGACAAGCTGCCGGCGCAGCTCACGCAGATGGCGCAGCAATCGCCCGAATTGCAGGAGAAGCAGCTGCGCCGCACCGAAGGCATCATCAACTCGATGACGCCGCAGGAGCGCCGCAAGCCCGAGCTGTTGAAGGCCGCGCGCAAGCGCCGCATCGCCACCGGTGCCGGCGTGCAGGTGCAGGAGGTCAACCGCCTGCTCACGCAGTTCGAGCAGATGCAGAAGATGATGAAGATGATGCGCGGTGGCAACCTCGGCAAGATGCTGAAGAACATGAAGGGCATGATGCCGAGGATGCGTTGATGCGCGGCCAGCTGGCGGCTGCGCCCGCGCGTGCGCCACGGCGCGGCCTGACGCTTGTCATGGGGGGCTGAGGGCAACGAGGGTATAGTCCCCACGCTGCCAGAAAACGTGGGTAATAAACCAATGTTCATGCCATCGCGCACATTCGCGGTTCTCGCCGCGGCCCTTCCCCTTTACGCCATCGCGGCGGAAAAGATCGTTATCGGGCAGTCGGCTCCGCTGACCGGCTCCAACGCGGAGATCGGCAAGGACATCCGCGACGGCGCGCGCGCCTACTTCAAGAAGGTCAACGATGCCGGCGGCCTGCACGGCCGCATCATCGAGCTCATCTCCCTCGACGACAAGAACGACCGCAAGATCGCCGGCGCCAACGCCGTGAAGCTGGTGAACGAATCCGGCGTCGTGGCGCTCTTCGGCTTCGCCTCCGCCACGCTGTCCTTGGACGCGATGCCGGTCGTGAAGGAGAAGAAGGTGCCCTTTTTCGCGCCCTTCACCGGGGCCGACGCGATCCACAGGCAGAATCCGTATGTCTTCGTCATGCGGGCCTCCTATGCGGATGAAGTCGTGAAGATCCTCGACTTCTGGAAGAGCATGGGTGTGGAGCGTGTCACGGTGATGCACTACGACGACGAGATCGGCCGCCAGAATTTCGCGACCGTCGAGCGGATCATGAAGGCGGCCGGCAAGCAGCCGGTGAGCGTGAAGTTCGAACGTAACGGCGAGGTCACGAAGCAGCAGGTCGACGCCATCATCAAGAGTGACCCGCAGGTGATCGTGGGTACCACGCTCTACGGCACCACGGCCAGGGTCCTCAAGGCGCTGAAGGCCGTGGGCCGCTCGTACAGCATGACCTCGCTTTCGTTCGTGGGCCCGAGCCAGCTGGCGAAAGTCGCGGGCACCGATGCCAGCGGTGTCTCGGTGGCCGGCGTCGTTCCGCCGCCGCCCAAGAACGTGGTCCCGGTGGTGAAGGAATGTGGCGATGCCATGAGGAAGGCGGGCCTGCCGGAGGTCAACTACACCAACCTCGAGGCCTGCATCGCCGCCAAGGTGCTGGTGGAAGCCATGCGTAAATCGCCCAACGTCACCCGGGAAAGCATCTATCGCGGCCTGGAGGCGCTGGGCAGCTACGACGCGGGCGGCTACACAGTCAGCTTCGGCCCCAACGACCGCCACGGCAGCAGTTTTGTGGAGCTGGCGGTTATCGGCAAGAACGGCCAGTTCCGCTTCTAGGCCATGGTTGCTGGAAGGCGTCTTTTCCCGTTATAATCCACGGCTTACCGCAGTTTCCGAATCAAAAGCAGTTGTTGCCCGTTTGCAACGGGAAGGAGATTTGAATTGGTCGTTATTCGCATGGCGCGTGGCGGAGCCAAGAACCGCCCCTTCTATAACGTCGTTGTCGCCGACTCGCGCATGCCGCGCGATGGCCGCTTCATCGAACGCATCGGTTTCTACGACCCCAAGGCTTCCGGACAGGCCCCGCCGTTCCGCATCGCGCTGGACCGCGTGAAGCATTGGGTCGACCTGGGCGCGCAGCCGTCCGACGCCGTCAAGAAGCTGATCAAGCGTGGCAAAACCGTCGTCGCCGGCAAGCAGGAAGCCCCCGCCAAGTAAGAACCCGGCCGCCGCGCCGCCCGTGAAGTTCGGGGGCGACGAAGCGGACCTGGTGGTGATGGGACGCCTGGTCGGCGCCTTCGGCATCCAGGGTTGGCTCAAGGTCAACCCGTTCACCGAAGAAGCCGATGGCCTCGCGCGGTTCGAGCGATGGCTGGTGCATGCCCGCGCAGGTTGGTTCGAAATGGTGGTCGAGGACTTCGCGGTGCATTCCAAGGGGCCGGTCGCAAAGCTGGCCGGTTGCGAGGATCGAAGCGCCGCCGACGCATTGCGTGGCAGCGACGTGGCGATCCGGCGCGAGGCGCTCGGCGATGCCGAGGATGGCCAGCTTTACCGCGTCGACCTCGTTGGCCTGGAAGTGGTGGATACGCAGGGCGCCATCCTGGGTGTGGTCGAAGGATTCTTCGAAACCGGCGAAACCGGCGTGATGGTGGTGAAAGGGAGCAGGGAGCGCCTGATCCCGTTCATCGGCGACTACGTGAAGTTGGTGGACCGCGAGGCCCGCCGCATCACGGTGGACTGGAAGGCGGATTACGACGAGTGAATCGTTTCGACGTGATCTCGATCTTCCCGCAGATGTTTGATGCCCTGGCGGATCATGGCATCACGCGCAGGGCGCTGGACGAGCAACGTTTCGAATTGAACACGTGGGATCCGAGGGATTTCACCAGCGACAACTACCGCAGGGTCGACGACCGGCCTTACGGGGGCGGTCCGGGGATGGTGATGCTTCCGGATCCGCTGCAGGCCTGCATCGATGCCGCCAAGGCGCGGCAGCGTGAAGGCGGGGTGGAAAACCCCAGGGTCGTGCTGATGTCGCCGCAGGGCGAGGTGCTCGGCGAGAAGCTGGTGATGGAACTGGTGTCGGAACCGGGCCTGGTGGTGATCGCCGGGCGCTACGAAGGGATCGACGAGCGGCTGGTGGCAAGGTCGGTCGACCGCGAGGTCTCGATCGGCGACTACGTCACCTCCGGCGGGGAGTTGCCCGCGATGGTGATGATCGATTGCATCGTGAGGAGGCTTCCGGGCGTCCTCAACGACGCGGAGAGCGCATCGCAGGATTCGTTTTCCGCGGGGCTCCTCGACTGGCCGCATTTCACCAGGCCGGAGGAGTGGAAGGGCGCGAAGGTGCCGGAGGTATTGTTGTCCGGCAACCATGCAGTGATCGCGCGCTGGCGCCGCAAGCAGGCGTTGGGGCGTACGTGGGACCGCAGGCCCGATCTGCTGGCGGAATCGGAGCTCTCGCGTGAAGACCGGCAGTTGCTGGAGGAATACCGCAGGGAGCAGCAGGCAGCACAGCAGCAGCAGTAACCCAAACAAACCGCGCGCATCCGCAGAAGTTGCGGCTCTACGTGAAAGCCCAGACGGGCATCAACAAAGGAATTTTTCGAATGAATCTGATCCAGCAGCTCGAGCAGGAAGAAATCAAGCGCCTCGACAAGAAGATCCCCGTGTTCGCCCCGGGCGATACCGTCATCGTCAAGGTGAAGGTGGTCGAAGGCGACAAGAAGCGTGAACAGGCCTACGAAGGCGTCGTCATCGCCATGCGCAACCGCGGCCTGAACTCCAATTTCATCGTGCGCAAGATGTCCAGCGGGGAAGGCGTCGAGCGCACGTTCCAGACCTACTCCACCGCCATCGCCTCGGTCGAGGTGAAGCGCAAGGGTGACGTCAACCGCGCCAAGCTCTATTACCTGCGCGGCCTCACCGGCAAGAAGGCGCGCATCAAGGAGAAGCTGCTCACTGCCGAGCAGCGCGAAGTGCTGCCGCCGCTGGAAGAAGCCGAGGCTGCTGCTCCGGGCGCCGCTGCCGTCGAGAAGAAGTAGCAATGGTAGAAAAACGAAGGGCGCCCCCTTGGGCGCCTTTTTTGCATTTTGGAGATCCGGCGCTCAAGCCAGGCAGCTTTCGAGCAGCTAAAGCGACTTGCTCGAAAGCGTGTCGCAGTCGGCCATGCGCCCGGACTGCATGCCGCGCTTGAACCAGCGCACGCGCTGCTCGGATGAGCCGTGCGTGAATGATTCCGGCACCACGTAACCCTGCGACTGCTTCTGCAGCCGGTCGTCACCGATGGCTGAAGCCGCATTCAGGCCTTCCTCGATGTCGCCCGATTCCAGCTGGTTGCGATTGGCCGCGTTGTGCGCCCAGATGCCCGCGAAGCAATCGGCCTGCAGCTCGATGCGCACCGACGCGGCGTTGTATTCCTGCTTCGACACACGGCCGCGCATGGAGTCCAGCTGCTTCATGATGCCGAGCTGGTTCTGCACGTGATGGCCGACTTCATGCGCAACCACGTAGGCCTGCGCGAAATCACCGGGCGCGCGAAAGCGCTTGCGCAGGTCGTCGTAGAACGCGAGGTCGATGTAGAGCTTGGTATCGCCGGGGCAATAGAACGGGCCCATCGCGGCCTGGCCCATGCCGCAGGCGGAGCGGACCTGCCCGGTGTAGAGCACCAGCACCGGAGCCCGATATTGCTGGTTCATGCCCTTGAAGACTTCCGTCCAGACGGCCTCGGTGCTGCCCAGGACCTTGGAGACAAAGGTGCCCATCTCGTCGGGAGGCACGCCCTTGGGCGCCTGGCGCTGCGACTGCGCGGGAGGTGAAACCTGCTGGACCGTGTCCAGCACCGTTGACGGATCGAGCCCGAGGAAGGCCGCGATGATCACAATCACCACGCCACCGATGCCGATGCCGCCACCGACGCCTATGCCGCGCCGGTCCTCTACGTTGTCGCTTCCGCGCTGGTCGCCGAGTTGCATGGGACTCTCCGATTAAAAGGCTATCCGACAGACCCCTCGCGGGGTGCCAAGTTGCATTCACCGATTCCTACATCGGGATCGCCATCCACATCGGCAGGGAGGCCATCGAGAGCACCGTGCCCACGGTGACCTGCGTCGCCACCGACCTGCCGTCTCCCGCCATGCGGACCGCGAGGATATACGCATTGGTGGCGGTCGGCAGGGCGGCGCAAAGCACCAGCACCTTGGCCTCGAGCCCGTGGGCACCGATCAGGGTGGCCAGCCCCCACGCAATCGCCGGCACCGCGAGCAGCTTCACCGCGAGGTACCAGGCATGCGCCGCTACCGGGCCCTGCCCGCGCTCGAGTTTCATCGCGGCGCCGACGCAGAGCAGCCCGGCGGGAAGTGCCGTCTGCGCAAGGAGCGAAAGCGTCTGGTCGGCGAAACCGGGCAGCGGCAGGCCGGCGAGATTCCATGCGAAGCCGGCGACGCTCGAAACCACGAGCGGATGCTGGATCAATTCCGCGAGAAAGCCGCGCTCGCTACGGCTTGCCAGCACACCCACCGCGCCGAGATTCGCGAGCGGGATCATCACGCCGAGCAGCAGCGCGGCCAGCGCCACGCCCTGGGTGCCGAAGAGGCTTCCCGCGACCGCCAGGCCGATGTAGGTGTTGAAGCGGTAGCCACATTGCGACGTCGCGGCATGGAACATGTGATCGAGCCTGAGGACCGGCTTGGCGATGATGGACAGCAGGAAGCCCGCCACCGTGAAGACACACCCGGAGACCACCAGCCAGCCGGTCTGCGAGAGGTCGATGCTGGCGGTGGCTAGCGAGCGGAAGAGCAACGCAGGGAAAAGCACGTAGTAGACGAGTTTCTCGAGGCCGCTCCAGAACTCGACGGCGTAGCCGAAGCGCCGCGCGAGCACCTGGCCCAGCATGATGAGCGCGAAGTTGGGAAGGATCAGGAGGGCAGCGCTCATTGACCCTCACTCCTGCCTTCTCCCAGGGGGGAAGCCGAGCCCTTGCCGAAGGTGTTGTGATAGACGTGCTGCCCCGTATCGACGCGCGAGAGGCGGAGCTCGACCGGACGGTCGCGAAAGGTCAGGGCCACGCGGCGGATCTCCAGCAGCGGGCTGTCCTCGGCGACGCCCAGCAGTTGCGCGTCGCCGCGTCCGGCCAGCACCGCGCGCAATCTCTCGTCGGTGCGCAGCACGTTGATGCCATAGCGGCTCTGGTAGAGGTGATAGACGGTGTTGTCACGCGCGAGGAATATTTTTTCCGAGAGGCCGGGAAAGAGCTCGGCCGGCAGAGTGATGTCGTCGATGATGCGCGGGTGCCCATCGAGGGAGAGCACGTTGCGGATGCGGATCACCTTATCGTGCGGCGCAATCGCGAGTGCCTCGGCGTCGCGCCCATCGGCCCGCCCCCGCGTAAAGGTGATGGTGCGCACCTCGGGATAGGCCTTGTGCCCGTCGCGCGCGACCACGTGGAAGAAATGGAACAGCAGGCGGCTGCCGTCGTGGGCGATGACGTAGGTGCCCTTGCCCTGGCGCCGCGCCAGGACCCGCTCGGCCACGAGGCTGTCGACCGCCTTGCGGATGGTGCCGATGGCGACCCCATAGGTGGACGCCAGCGCCGACTCCGAAGGGATCGCCTCGCCGGGGCGCCAAAGGCCTGCGGAAATGCCCTCGATCAGCTGGGCGCGAACCTGTTCGTAGAGCGCAGACATCGCCCCAAGCCTATCATCCAAGTCATATAGTTGACTGGTGGCTGGCTGATTCGCAAGAATGGGCAGAGCCAGTCATCCTCGTGTCGACGGGGATCCAGCCAAAACAGGAGGAGAGGCAATGATCCATTTCGTGGTGCATGACGAAAACGACTCCGTGGGGGTCGTGGTGGTGGAAGGCGTGACAAAGGGCCAGAAATTGTCCGGCTGGATCATGGACCAGGACAAGGACATCAGCATGGACGCCAGGTCCGACATTCCCATCGGCCACAAGCTTGCGATCAAGCCGCTCGCGAACGGCGACACGGTGATCAAGTACGGCGTCGATATCGGCAAGGCGGTCGCGGCGATTGCAGTTGGCGAGCATGCGCACGTGCAGAACCTCCGCACGAAGCGCTGGTAACGAGGACATGAAAATGGATCTGGCTAAATCAGGTTTCTGGGGCTACAAGCGCGAGAACGGCCGCGTGGGCGTGCGCAACCACGTGGTCATCCTGCCGGTGGACGACCTTTCCAATGCCGCCGCCGAGGCGGTCGCGAACAACATCAAGGGGACGATGGCGATTGCGCACCCCTACGGGCGGCTGCAGTTCGGCGCCGACCTCGACCTTCACTTCCACACGCTCATCGGCACCGGCTCCAACCCGAACGTGGCGGCGGTGGTGGTGATCTGCATCGAGGATGGCTGGGCGAAGAAGGTGGCCGACGCCATCGCCGCCACCGGCAAGCCGGTTGCCTACTTCGGCATCGAAGGCCACGGCGACCACGACACCATCATGCGCGCCTCGAAGAAGGCGAAGGAATTCGTGCAGTGGGCGAGTGAGCTGCGCCGCGAGGAGGCGCCGTTGAGCGACCTCTGGGTTTCCACCAAGTGCGGTGAATCCGACACCACGTCGGGCTGCGGCGCGAACCCGACCGTGGGCAACGCGTTCGACAAGCTGTACGACCACAAGGTGACGCTGGCCTTCGGCGAGACGACGGAACTGACGGGCGGCGAGCATCTCGTGGCCGCGCGCTGCCGTACCGACGACGTGCGCAAGAAATTCCAGTTCATGTTCGACCGCTACCAGGCGATCATCGAGGCGCACAAGACCAGCGACCTGCGCGATTCGCAACCGACCAAGGGCAACATCGCGGGCGGCCTCACGACCATCGAGGAAAAGGCGCTGGGCAACATCCAGAAGATCGGGCGCAAGTGCCTCATCGACGGGGTGCTCGACAAGCACGAGGTGCCGACGGGCCCGGGACTCTGGTTCATCGATTCGTCGTCGGCGGCAGCGGAAATGGTGACGCTCTGCGCGGCGGCTGGTTTCACCGTGCATCTGTTCCCCACGGGCCAGGGCAACGTCATCGGCAACCCGATCCTGCCGGTGATCAAGCTGTGCGCCAACCCGCGGACGGTGAAGCTCATGAGCGAGCACATGGACGTGGACGTCTCCGGCCTGCTGCGCAAGGAGATGTCGCCGGACCAGGCGGGTGACGCGCTGCTGGATTGCATGTTCCGCACGGCCAACGGCCGCCTCACGGCAGCCGAAGCCCTGGGCCATCGCGAGTTCGTGCTGACGCGCCTGTACGAAAGCGCCTGATACCGCGGCACAGCGGTTCGCGAGGGGGAGGTGGGAGGGTGAGCCAGGGGAACGGCAGGCGCATGTCGGTAGCGCTCGCGTCCATCGCGACGCGAAGCCCTGGCAAGGGCGGCGCGCGTTGATCCTCGACCGCTTCAAGCTCGACGGCAAGGTGGCGCTTGTAACCGGCGCGGGTTCGGGCATCGGCCGCGCGATCGCGGAGGCGCTGGCGCAGGCGGGCGCGAGCGTGGTGTTATGCGCGCGGCGCGAGGGCGCGCTCGAGGAAGCAAAAGCCGGAATCGAAAAGGCTGGCGGCATCGCCGCCTGCGCGCCGGGTGACGTGGGCCAGCGCGCGAAGCTCGCGGCGTTGGCGCAGTCGGCCGCCAGGCCGTTCGGCGCGATCGACATCGTGGTGCATGCCGCGGGCCTCAACCATCGCCAGCACGTCGACGACATCACCGATGAAGCTTGGGACGAGCAGCTGGAGGTGATGCTGTCCGCGCCGTTTTTCCTTTCGCGCCACCTGGTACCCGCAATGAAGGCGAAGCGCTGGGGAAGGATCCTCAACATCGCTTCGCTGCAGTCGTATCGCGCCTTCGTCAACGGCACCGCCTACGGCGCGGCCAAGGGAGGCGTGGTGCAGCTCACGCGGCACATGGCGGAGGCGTGGTCCGGACACGGCATCATGTGCAATGCGATCGCTCCCGGCTTCTTCCCGACCGCGCTTACCGCGCCGGTCTACAAGGACACCGAGCGCCTCGTGCGCCTCGCCAGCCAGACCGCCGTCGGCCGCAACGGCGAACTCGAGGACCTCCAGGGCACCGCGGTTTTCCTCTGCAGCCCCGCATCCGACTACGTCACCGGCCAGACTCTTCCCGTCGATGGCGGCTTCACCGCAAAATAGGGCCATGAAAGCGCTCGCCTGCCCGCAACCGCTCGAAGTCACCTGTCGCGAAGAGCCGGATCTGGAGTTCGCGTCCGGCGCCAGCGCCAAGATCGTGGTGCGCCCATGATCCCGGGCAAACTGAGCGCGGCCGCCCCCGGCCTGGCAGTCGCCGCCGTCGTGGGAATCGCCGCGACGTTCCTTTCGATCCAGTACAAGGCCAGCGTGATGCTGTTTGCGCTGCTGCTCGGCATGGCGCTCCACTTCCTTGGAGAAGAAGGACGCTGCCTGCAAGGCATCCAGATGGCCTCGGGCCTGGTGTTGCGTACCGGTGTCGCGTTGCTCGGACTTCGCATCACGTTCGCGCAGGTGCAGGCGCTGGGCTGGCACACAGTGGTGCTGGTTGTTGTCACCATCACCATCACGATCATCGCCGGCGTGTTCCTCGCGCGCGCGCTCAGGCTGGGCAGTGATTTCGGCACCCTCACCGGCGGATCGGTCGCCATCTGCGGCGCATCCGCCGCGCTCGCGATCGCCTCGATACTCCCCAAACATCCCAACGCGGAGCGTGACGCAAGTTTCACGGTGATCATCGTGACCGCGCTCTCGACGCTCACGATGATCCTCTATCCGATCCTGGTCGGCGCCCTCGGGCTCGACCATCGGGTCGCCGGCATTTTCCTCGGCGGCACCATCCACGACGTCGCGCAGGTCGTTGGCGCCGGCTATTCGGTCTCGACGGAAACCGGCGACACCGCCACGATCGTGAAGCTGCTGCGCGTCGCGATGCTGCTGCCGGCGTGCATGGCCATCGGGCTCGCGCTGCACGCGCGCGGAAACAAGGCGGCGCATGCGGCGCCGGTGCTGCCGGGGTTCGCCGTCGCGTTCGCCGTGCTGGTGTTGATCAACAGCATGGGCTGGATCCCTGAGCCTGTGGTGGAAGGCGGCTCGACGCTTTCCCGCATGTGCCTGGTGACGGCGATCGCCGCCATCGGCATGAAGACTTCGCTGAAATCCCTCGTCGACATGGGCCTGAGGCCGGTGATGCTCGTGGTGATGGAGACGCTGCTTCTCGCCGTCATGGTCATGGGGGTGCTGCTATGGAAGTGAGGGTCTGGAGGGGTACTGCGGAGGGACAGTTCCAGTCCTTCGAAGTCCCGCGCCAGGACAGCCAGACGGTGCTCGACGTGGTGACGCATATCCAGCGCCACCTCGATCCGACGCTTTCGTATCGATTCGCGTGCCGCGTCGGCATGTGCGGCTCCTGCGCGATGATGGTCAACGGCAAGCCGCGCTGGACCTGCCGCACGCACGTCGACAAGGTGGCGCGCGACGGCAGGCTCGAAATCTCGCCGCTCGCCAACTTCCCGGTGGTGAAGGACCTTGTCGCCGACATGCGCGAGTTCTTCGACAAGTGGGCGCGCGCCGGTGGCCGCTTCAAGGGCAACGCCACGCGCGAGCAGCCTTTCGCAAGCGTCGATCCGCGCTCGGCCGGGCGGAAGGAAGCCGATGCGGGCGTGGAGTGCATCGGCTGCGGCGTCTGCTACGCGGCGTGTGATGTCGTGAAGTGGAACCGCGACTATCTCGGCCCCGCCGCGCTCAACCGCGCATGGACACTCGTGAATGACGTGCGCGATACGGGCCAGCAGGAGAGGCTGGACGCCGTCGCGGGTGATGCGGGCTGCCACTCCTGCCACACGATGATGAGCTGCACAGAGCACTGTCCGAAGAAGATTTCGCCCACGCGTTCGATTGCGGGCCTCAAGCGCGCGACGTGGCGCCTCGCCCTTGGCGCCAAGGCCAGGCAATGAGCGCGCGGCGCGAAGCCATGTTGTGGGTGGCGCAACGCGCAACCGCCGTGGCGCTCGCCTTCTGCGTGGTAGTCCACCTCGCCACAATGATCTACGCGGTTCGCGGCGGGCTCAGCGCCGCCGAGATTCTCGGCCGCACCCGGGGAAGCATCGCGTGGGGATCGTTCTACGCCATCTTCGTGGTCGCGGCCGCGGTGCATGGCTCGATCGGCCTGCGCAACGTGGCGATCGAATGGCTCAAGCTGCGCGCCCCGGCCGCGTTCGCGCTGGCCGCGATTGTTGCGGTCGCGCTGGTGTTGTTCGGCCTGCGAGCCGTGCTCGCGGTGACGGGCTCATGAGCGCGCGCGGCCATTCGGCCTACTGGGCGTTCCTCGTCCACCGCATTTCCGGTATCGCGCTGGCGTTGTTCCTGCCCGCGCATTTCTTCGTGCTCGGGCTGGCGTTGCAGGGCGAGGCTGTGATGGATCCCGCGATCCGCTGGACAGAGCAGCCGTTGGTGCATGCCGCCGAATGGGTGCTTGTCATGTTGCTCGCGGCGCATTTCGCGGGCGGCCTGCGCCTGCTGGCACTCGAGCTGCTGCCGTGGCGCGACTGGCAGAAGACGCTGGCCGCCCTGGCTGCGGCTTTTGCGCTTGCGGCGGGGCTGGTATTCGCGCTGGTCCGATGAAGGCTATGCTTGCTTGAACCCTGAAAACGAGGAGCGATGATGAAGCGCATATGGATTCGAATCGTCGGCGCATTGCTGGTGTTGATGCTGCCGGTTGCCGTGATGGCGCAGGCTTGGCCGTCGAGGCCGGTGAAGATGATCGTGCCGTTCTCCGCGGGCGGGGCGACCGATGTCGTGGCGCGGCTGCTGGGCCAGAAGCTCACCGAAGTGTGGGGCCAGGCAGTGGTGATCGAGAATCGCGTCGGCGCGGGAGGCAACATCGGTGCGGAAGCGGCGGCGAAATCGCCGCCCGACGGCTACACGCTCTTCATGACTTCCGGTTCGATCGTCACCGCGAGCCCGTATATGTACAAGAACCTCGGCTATGACGCAGCGAAGGACCTGGTCGCCATCACCAACGTGGCGACCGGCCCGCAGGTGATTGCGGTGGGCACCGCCACGCCGTTCAAGGACCTGAAGCAGCTCATCGCCTACGCCAAGGCCAACCCGAAGAAGATCAACATGGGCAGCGCGGGCGTAGGCACCCAGACGCATCTCGCGGGGGAGAACTTCGCCTACGCGGCAGGCATCGACATCACGCATGTCCCGTACAAGGGCGAGTCGGCCGCGATGCTCGACCTCGTGGGCGGGCAGATCCAGATGGTCACGCCAAACCTCGGCGGGGCGATCGCCCTGATCAGGGACGGCAAGATGCGCGCCCTCGCGGTGACCAGCCGCGAGCGCAGCGCGCAGCTGCCCGATGTGCCCGCGGTCGCCGAGATCCTTCCCGGCTTCGAGAACGCGGGATGGTTCGGCCTGATGGCGCCAACCGGCACGCCGCGCGAGGTGATCGAGCGCGTGCAGCGCGACAGCGCGAAGATCCTGCTGTCGGACGAGTTCAAGGCGAGCCTTGCACGCCAGGGCATGGTGCCGGTGGCGAACAGCCCGGCCGATTTCGCCGCCGCGATCCGCGAGGAGAGCGCGCGCTGGGCGCGGGTGATCAAGGACCGCGGGCTTGCGCAGGACTGACGGCGAAGCATGGCAGCGATGAACGTCGATATCACCCGTGTCGAGGATGTGGCGCGCGAGCTCTACATCCGCGCGCTCAAGATCCTCCCGCCCGACGTGAAGGAAGGTTTCGCGCGCCTGTCCGCTTCGGAGACCGATCCCACCGCGCGCACCGTGCTCGGCACCATGATCACCAACATCAAGGTGGCCGAGGACACGCAGAACATGTTGTGCCAGGACACCGGCATCCCGATCTACAACGTGACCATCGGGCGCGGCATCGAGCTCGACGGAGCGGAGTTGCAGCGAGCGATTCGCCGCGGCTGTGAACGGGCCACGCGTGAATACCCGCTGCGATCGTCCGTCGTGCATCCGATCACGCGCCGCAACGAGCACACGTCGTGTGGCGCCGGCGTGCCCGCGATCCATGTCGAATTCAACGACGACGAAGCGAGGCTCGTGATCGAGATGATCCCGAAGGGCAGCGGCTCGGAGAACAACTCGTGGCTGAAGATGGCGATTCCCGCCGACGGCGTGGATGCCATCAAGACCTTCGTGATCGATTGCGTGCTCGACGCCGGCGGCAAGACATGCCCGCCGACAATCGTCGGCGTGGGCATCGGCGGCACCTCGGACCTCTGCATGTCGCTCGCCAAGCGAGCCGCCACCCGTCCGCTCGGCACTCATTGCGACGACCCGGAAGGCGCGGCCCTCGAGAAAGCCCTCACGGAAGCGGTGAACTCCCTGGGCGTGGGGCCGCAGGGGCTTGGCGGGGACTCGACCGCGTTTGCGGTCCACGTGGAGATCGCCGCGACGCACATCACCATGAACCCGGTGGCGGTCAACATGCAGTGCCATTCCGCGCGCCGCGCCTCGGCCACCTTCACACCCGCCGGCATCGAGTTCGGCTTCTAGGCCTTCCATATATATATGGCGCATCACATCCTTACCCCGCCGGTCACCGAGGAGCAGGTGCGCGCGCTTCGCGTCAACGACACCGTGACACTGGAAGGAACGCTTTTTGGAATCCGCGACGCCAACCAGATCGCGCTTTTCGACAAGGGCAGGACCACGCGATTCGACATGCGCG
>JBDSMR010000099.1:0-5362 GCA_039915735.1 Usitatibacter sp.
GCCGTGGCGCGCTCGAGGTATTCGAACTGTCCCGACCACGCGATCGAGTAGCCCGCCGGCAGCTTTACCTCGCGGGCCACCGCCTGCTGCATGTCGCGCACCGCGCGCGCGAGGTCGCGCCCGCGGATGTCCACGTAGATCCATCCCGACAGGCGCCCGTTCTCGCTGCGGAGCATCGGCGGACCGTCGGCGATGCGGATCTCGGCCAGGTCGCCGAGGGTGATCTGGGCGCCGCGCTCGGTCAGCACCAGCAGCTGCCGCAGTTCCTCGATCGAGTCGCGCGCCTCGCGCGGATAACGCACGCTGATGGGGAAGCGCTGCAGGCCCTCCACGGTCTCGCTCACGTTCTCCCCGCCGATCGCCGCGGCGACGATGCCCTGGACGTCGGCGATGTTCAGCCCGTAACGCGCGGCGCGGTCGCGGTCGATCTCCACATCGATGTAGCGCCCCCCCGTGAGCCGCTCGGCGAACGCCGACGAAACGCCGGGCACCTTCTTCACCACGAGTTCGATCTCGCCCGCCACGCGGTCGATCTCGGCGAGGCTCGGCCCCGAGATCTTCACCCCCACGGGACTCTTGATGCCGGTGGCGAGCATGTCGATGCGGTTGCGGATCGGCGGCACCCAGATGTTCGCGAGTCCCGGCACCTTCACGATGCGGTCGAGCTCTTCGATCAGCTTTTCGGTCGTCATGCCCGCGCGCCACTCGGCTTGCGGCTTGAACTGGATCGTGGTCTCGAACATCTCGATCGGAGCGGGATCGGTCGCGGTCTCGGCGCGCCCCGCCTTGCCGAAGACACGCAGCACCTCGGGCACCGTCTTGATGAGGCGATCGGTCTGCTGCAGCAGCTGCGACGCCTTCCCGGCCGACAGTCCCGGCAATGCCGTCGGCATGTAGAGCAGGTCGCCTTCGTCGAGCGGCGGCAGGAACTCCCCGCCCAGGCGGGTCGCGGGCCACAGGGACACGATCGCCACCACGAACGCCACGAGCAGCGTGGCATGGGGATGGCGCAGCACGCCTTCGAGCAGCGGCCGGTAGGCGGCGATGAGGAAGCGGTTGATGGGGTTGCGCTGCTCGTTCGGGATGCGCCCGCGGATGAGGTAGCCCATGAGCACCGGGATCAGCGTGACCGCGAGCCCCGCGGCTGCCGCCATCGCGTAGGACTTGGTGTAGGCGAGCGGCGCGAACATGCGGCCCTCCTGCGCCTCGAGCGTGAACACCGGCACGAACGACAGCACGATGATGAGGAGGGAAAAGAAGAGCGCGGGCCCCACCTGCGCGGCGGCATCCCCGATCACGCGCCAGTGCGCCTCGCCTTCGAGCTTTTCCCCGGGATGCGCGTGGTTCCATGCCTCGATGTGCTTGTGCGCGTTCTCGATCATCACCACCGCCGCGTCGACCATCGCGCCCACGGCGATCGCGATCCCGCCGAGCGACATGATGTTGGCGTTGACCCCCTGGTAGTACATCACGATGTAGGCGGCGAGGATGCCGAGCGGCAGCGAGACGATCGCCACGAACGCCGAGCGCACGTGGAAGAGGAATGCCACGCACACGATCGCCACCACGATGAACTCCTCGATGAGCTTCTCCTCGAGGTTCGAAACCGCGCGCTTGATGAGGTTCGAGCGGTCGTAGACCGGCACAATCTCGACGCCCGCAGGCAGGCCGGGTTTCAGCTTCTCGATCTTGGCCTTCACCGCGTCGATGGTTTCGAGCGCGTTCTTGCCCGAGCGCATCACGATGATGCCGCCCGCCACCTCGCCCTCGCCGTCGAGCTCGGCGATGCCGCGCCGCATCTCGGGACCCACCTGCACGCGCGCGACGTCGCCAAGGCGCACCGACACGCCCGCGTCGGTGGTGGTGAGCGGGATCTTGCGGAAATCGTCGAGCGTCTTCAAGTATCCGGAGGCGCGGACCATGTATTCCGCCTCGCCCAGCTCGAGCACCGAACCGCCGGTCTCCTGGTTGGCCCGCTGGATCGCCTCCACCACCTTGCCGTGGGGAATGTTGTAGGCGCGCAGGCGGGCCGGATCGAGCACCACCTGGTACTGGCGCACCATGCCGCCGACGCTCGCCACCTCGGAGACGTTGGCGACCGCCTTCAGCTCGTACTTGAGGAACCAGTCCTGCAGCGCGCGCAACTGCGACAGGTCCATGCGCCCGCTGCGGTCGACGAGCGCGTATTCGTACACCCAGCCCACGCCGGTCGCATCCGGGCCGAGCGCGGGCTTGGCCTGCGCCGGCAGCCGCGCCTGCACCTGGTTCAGGTACTCGAGCACGCGCGAGCGCGCCCAGTAGAGGTCGGTGCCGTCATCGAAGATGATGTAGACGAAGGAATCGCCGAAGAACGAATAGCCGCGCACCGTCTTCGCCCCCGGCACCGAGAGCATCGTGGTGGTGAGCGGAAAGGTCACCTGGTTCTCGACGATCTGCGGCGCCTGCCCCGGGAACGTGGTGCGGATGATGACCTGGGTATCGGAGAGGTCCGGGATGGCGTCGAGCGGGGTGCGGGAGACCGAGATCACGCCCCAAGCGGTCACCAAGGCCGTGGCGAGCAGCACCAGGAAGCGGTTGGCGATCGAGGCGCGGATGAGGGCAGCGATCATTTCGCGTGCCCCGCATGCGGGTCGGCCGCCGGACGCAGCGCCGTGATCGCGTATTCGCCGCCGGGAGCCTGCATGAAGTCGAAGCTCACCGCCGCGCCCGGGGCGAGCCCCGTGGGCGCGCCTTCCTTCGGCAGCTTGAATTCCATCGTCATCGAACCCCATCCGAGCGAGGCGATCGGCCCGTGGGAGAGCGTGACGCTCCCCTTGCCGATCGCCTCCACCTTGCCCTCGCCGGTATGGGTTGCCGATACCGCGCCGGGTGCCAGGCGCGTGGTGGTGGCCTTGAGACTCGCTTCGGAATCGATCAGGAACTGGCCCGACACCACGACCTTCTGTCCGGCATCGATGCCCTTGCGGATCTCGGTCATGCCGTTGGCCTCCGCGCCGATCTCCACGTCCACGGGCGTGAGCTGCTGCTTGCCGTCGGCACTTTGCGCGGCAAGCACGACGACCATGCGCTTGCCGGTCTGGATCACCGCCTCGGTGGGCACGACGATCGCCTGGCGGCGCGCGGTCGCCGAGAAGTTCACCGTGGCGAACATGCCCGGCACCAGCGCGCCGCCCGGATTGGCGAGTTCGACGCGCGCCTTCAGCGTGCGCGTCGCCGCATTCACTTCCGGAAGGATCGCGCTCACACGGCCCTTGAACGTGCGCCCCGGAAACGCCGCGGCATGGGCCTCGACCACGTTGCCGGGCCTGACCTGGGCGGCCAGGTTCTCCGGCACCTCGGCGTTCACCCAGACGCTGCCGAGACCGTTGATGCGGAAGAGCGGCGCCCCCGACATCACCGTCATGCCCTCGCGCACCGCGAGCTCCGTGACTACGCCATCGATCGGCGCCACGAGCGTGAACCGCGGGTGGATGCGGCCGGTGGATTCCACCAGGCGTACCTGCTCCTCGTTCATGCCCGCCAGGCGCAGGCGCTGCACCGCGCCTTCGCGCAATGCGTCGAGGCCGGGCCCGCCCATGCGGCGCACGCCCAGGTACTCTTCCTGTGCCGCCACCCAGTCGGGTATGTAGAGGTCGGCGAGCGCCTGTCCCTTGCGCACCGCATCGAGCGGCGCGCGCACGTGAAGCTTCTCGACGAAGCCGTTGGCGCGCGCCTGGACCACGGCCACGTCGCGCTCGTTCCAGGCGACGCTGCCGGTCGCCTCCACCACGGGTGCCACGTCCCCGAGCGCGGCTACGGCAGTGCGGATGCCGAGGTTCTGCTGCACGCGCGAGCTGATCGACACGCCGCCCTCGACTCCGGCCTCGTCGGCATATACCGGGACGAGTTGCATATCCATGAACGGCGACTTGCCGGGCTTGTCGAACTTCGTGCCCGGGGACATCGGATCGTGCCAGTAGAGCACCTTGCGCTCCAGCGATCCTGCGGAGGCGGCCGCGGGCGCGGCCATTTTCATGCCCTGGCTCATGCCGACGGAGTAGATGCCATACCCGGCGGCGGCGATGATGCCGGCCGCGACGAGCGCCACGATCAGGGTGCGTCGCTTCATTTGACGTTCTCCGGAATGAGGAAGTTCAGCTGCGCCCAGAGGCGCGCGGTGTCGGACTGAAGCTGCAGCGCCTGCAAACGCGATTCCAGCTCCGCGCGGCGCGCGGCGAGCACCTCGCCCTGGTTTGCCTTGCCGCCGCGATAGGCGGCCACGGCCGCATCGGCGACGGCGGTGGCGAGCGGAATGATCTCGCGCTCGTAGCGCGCGAGCCGCGTGCGGTTGCTCTCCCACTCCTGCACCATGGAATGCACCTCCGCCATGTGCTGGCGCAGGGCTTCGTCGCGCTGCGCCTCGGCCTGGCCCGCCAGGGCGAGTTTCGCGGCGACCTCACGGTTCTGGCGGTTGGGTTGGTCCCACGGCAGCGGGACCGACACCCCGATCGAGAACATGTCCCCGAAGCGCGATGCGCGATCGCTGTAGGCGACTTCCACGCTCCAGTCGGGACTCCGGTTCGCGAGCGCCAGGCGCGCCTCGGAGGCGGCGATTTCCTGGGCGCGCGCGAGCGCCTCGATCTGCGGGTGCCGGGCGAGCGCCTCGGCGTGTGTTGCGAAGGCGAGCGCGCCGATGTCGGGTCGTTGCGCGGCGAGCGGCGCGCGATCGTAACCCTCGCCGATCCAACGCGTGAGCGTCGTGCGGGCGGTGCGTACACGCCGCTCGAGTTCGGCGGCTCGGTCGTCGAGCATTGCGAGGCTGGCGTGCGCCATGAGCACGCCCGACTGGCTGCCGCGCCCCGCGCGGTATTCGGCCTCGGCGGCCTGGACTTCCTGCAGTCCGCGCAGGCGCTGCTCGGCGAGCACGCCCGCCATCGCCTCGGCATGCCACGCGTCCAGCCATGCGAGCGCCACGTCGCGCTGGATCGCAGCGCGCGTGGCCTCCTGCTCGGCCTCGCCCTTGCGCGCCTCGAGCTGGTAGCGCTCGGAGCGCAATTGCCGCTTGTCGGCGCGCGTGAGTTCCTGCATCACGCCGATTCGCCGCATGGTCATGAAGTCGCGCGTCGTGCTGAACTTGTCGCCACCCTCGGCGGGCACGTTCTCGATGCCGATCTTGACGACCGGATCGGGGTATTGGCCCGCGGCCACCGCCATGTCGCGCGCGGCCGCGATCCCGAGTCGGCCGCCCTCCAGGCTGCGGGAGCGCTCGACCGCGAGGCGCTGCGCCTCCGCGAGGGTGAGCGCGGCATCGGCGGCGATTGCGATCGCAGGCGACGCCGCGGCAATCACCGCGGCCAAAAGGATTGCGGGCGTGAAACGGCGC
>JBDSMR010000018.1:0-37342 GCA_039915735.1 Usitatibacter sp.
GCAGCTGTTCCTGGTGGGTCCAGATCGGCCACGACTGGTCGTAGAGGTTGAGCGCGGGCGACACGCGCGTGAGCTCGAGGTTGGCTTCCCAGAATGCGTCGATGGTGCCAACGTCACGCCAGTAGGGGGCGCCGTCGTTCAATTGCGTGCAGCTGTCCTGCAGGCGGTGCGCGTAGACGCGCGAGCCTTGCGAAACCAGCTTGGGGATGAGGTCGTGGCCGAAATCGTGCCCGGAACCTTCGTGGCTGGAGTCCGCCAGCAGTTCGTCATAGAGGAACTGCGAGTTGAAGACGTAGATGCCCATGCTGCCAAGCGCCATGCCTTCGCACCCGGGAACGTGGCGCGGTTGTGCAGGCTTCTCCTCGAAGCCGATGACGCGGAAGTCGCCGTCGACTTCCATCACGCCGAGTTGGCCCGCGGCTTCCGCCAGCGGCACCTCGACGCAGCCGACGCTCATGTCCGCGCCGCGCTCCACGTGTTCATGGAGCATGCGGGCGTAGTCCATCTTGTAGATGTGGTCGCCGGCGAGAACGAGGATGAGCCTGGGATCATGACGGCGGATGGGCGCCAGGTTCTGGAAGATCGCGTCCGCCGTGCCCTTGTACCAGTCCGCGTTGTCACCCTGTTGCGCCGGCAGCAGCTCGATGAACTCGTTGAAGCGGCCATCGAGGAACGACCATCCCCGCTGCACGTGGTGGATCAATCCATGCGACTGGTATTGCGTCGCGATGCCGATGCGGCGAATTCCGGAGTTCAGGCAATTGGAAAGCGCGAAGTCGATGATGCGGAATTTGCCGCCGAAGGGCACCGCCGGCTTGGCGCGCCCATCCGTAAGCGGGCCGAGGCGCGTTCCGCGTCCGCCCGCCAGCACTACCGCCAGCGTCTGGCGCGCGACCTGCGCCATCGTTGATCGGTCGGGCCGTGCATTTGACGAAGCAAGCCGCTCCGGCGGCAGCCCCTGCAATGCGCTCATAGGGCCATCCATTTTTGGGTCTCAGAGAGGAATTTACATGATGCCCCAAGAATGCCCATGCCCGCCGTAGGACCATTCCTACTTCGGGATTTTTCTCGCCTGTGGAGAGGAGATGCTTGCGGCTTGCGTTATTTGGGAGCGAACCGCATTGCCGACCGGGCCCGTGCCTTGGCGGCCTCGATCTCCTCCCGGCGAAATTTACGATGGTCAACGGCGGTCAACCGCCTGGGCGTCCCCTCCGTTGATCACACCAGCACGACCGCCCCGTGTGTCACCGCAACCCCACTAACGCACGGGAGAAATACCATGCAGATCGATGCCGCATTGCCAATCGTCCGCGCCCTGGCCGACGGCGTGAACCCCATCACCGGCGAAGCCTATCCGGAACAAAGCCCTTACGCGGAGCCGCGCACCTTGCGCGCTCTCTACTCTGCGGTGGACATCATGCAGCGGGAAATCGAGCGCGAGAAACGCCGCGAGCGCCTGCCCGCCAACTTCGGCAAACCCTGGACGCCGGAGGAGGACAATGCCGCCGCGGCAGAGTACGACTCTGGCATGCCGATGGTGGAGATGGCCCGCCGTCACCTGAGGACGCAAAGCTCGATACGCCTGCGGCTGGAGAAGCTGGGGAAGATCGAGGCGAGCGCGGGTTAACGCTCCAACATGTTGTGGGGATCCAGCCAATGCGCCGTGCTTTGGCTGGATTGCCTGCGCAGAGGGCAGCGAGGCCGCCCTATTGGAGGGCATCCAGGAAAGGAGTGTCGGGTTCACTCACGTAGAAGATCACCAGGCGAAGCGGCTCGGTAGTGCTGCGGTTGTACCCGGTCATCTTCACATTGGGAGGTTCCACAAACGCTTGCCCCGCCTTGATGATGACGGGTGCCCGTCCTTCCAGCTCCAGCGTGAAGGCGCCTTCAAGGATGTAGACAGTGACGGGCGAGCGATGCGTGTGGAATACGGTCTGCTCGCCGGGCTTGAACTGCGCCGTCATCACCCTCACGGCCTGGCGCTCGCCTTTGGGCATGCCGGACACGATTTCACTGAAAACCAGTTCTGGCTTCGTGGTTGCATGGGCGTGAGCGTCGAGGGATGTAACCGCGAGAACCGCGACGATGAAGGCATGGGCGCGAAACGAGTTTGGCAAGTGCGATCTCCTGGTGAAGTGCTGGACCCGCGAAATGAAGGCCCGGCCGCAAAAATCATTCCATTGCCACAATTGCCGGCATTAGTCCTTGCGGAACACCAACGAGGCCGAGTTCACGCAATGGCGCATCCCGGTGGGCTTGGGACCATCTTCGAATATGTGGCCCAGGTGGGCGTCGCAACGCGCACAGTTGATCTCGACCCGCCGCATGCCGAGGCTGTCGTCGGGTTTCTCCACGATGTTCCCCTTCACCGCGCCATCCCAGAAGCTGGGCCAGCCGCAGTGGGCATTGAACTTCTCGGTGGACCTGTACAGCGGCAGGCCGCAGCACGCGCAATCGTAGGTGCCGGGGTCCTTGTGGTTGTAGTACTCGCCGGTGAACGGGCGCTCGGTACCGGCGCGGCGGGTGATTTCGTAGACGCGGGGTGAGAGAACGGTCTTCCACTCGGCTTCCGTCTTTTCGATCTTTTCCATTTCGCCTCCTTTTTCTGGCGTCATCCCGGGCGCCGCAATCGCGGCAATCACCCGGGATCCAGTTTCCAAATATTAGTCGGTTATCCTGCGCTTACCTTGTCCACCCCCTCATATACGGCCGTTTTCCGCGATCGCAACCTCGCGGTCATCCTGCTTCTCGGGTTCGCCTCGGGCCTGCCGATTGCGCTCGTGGGCTCGACGCTGCAGGCGTGGCTCACGGTCGAAGGGATCAGCCTCGCCACCATTGGTTTCGTGACACTCGTCGGCATCCCCTACACCTGGAAATTTCTCTGGGCGCCGTTCATGGACCGCTTCGTGCCGCCGTTCCTCGGCCGCCGCCGCGGCTGGCTGGTGATCACGCAGATCGGCATCGTGGCCGGCCTCGTGGCGATGGCGTTTACCTCGCCGCGTACGGATATCGCCCTTCTTGGTGGGATCGCGCTGTTCGTGGCCTTCATGTCCGCCTCACAGGACATTGCCGTAGACGCGTACAGGACCGATGTCGCGACGCCGGAGCAGCGCGGGCTGGTGGCAGCGCTTGGCGTGCTCGGCTATCGCATCGCCATGCTCACCTCCGGCGCGCTCGCGCTGGTACTGGCGGCTGGCTCGGGTGTGCTTGGCGGATTCGGCTGGCAGAACACCTACCTGGTGATGGCCGGCCTGATGGGGATCGGGTTCATCGCCGCGTTGTGGGGGAGGGAGCCGGTCGCCGTCGCTCCCGCGCCGCGAACCTTGCAGCAGGCGGTGATGGAGCCGCTGCGCGAATTTTTCGGCCGACCCGGCGCGTGGGTGATGCTGGCGCTGATCATTTTCTACAAACTCGGCGATGCATTCGCCGTCTCGCTCTCCACCGCGTTCCTGATCCGCGGCGTGGGTTTCACGCCCGACGACGTCGGCTACGTCAACAAGGGCATGGGACTCGCGGCGACCATCGTTGGCGTGGTTTTTGGTGGCACGCTGATGATCCGGCTCGGGCTCTATCGATCGCTGATGGTGTTCGGCGTGCTGCAGGCGGTCTCGAACCTGATGTACATGTGGCTCGCCGTCGCCGGCCACAGCTACGCGCTGCTTATAGCAACGGTGGGCTTCGACAACCTTTGCGGCGGCATGGGCACCGCGGCGTTTGTCGCGCTGCTGATGGCGATGTGTGACCACCGTTTCACGGCGACGCAGTACGCGCTGCTCTCGGCATTGTCAGCTGTCGGGCGCGTCTACGTGGGCCCCGTTGCCGGCTACGCCACGGATCCGGCGTACCTGGGCATGGCGTGGCCTCCGTTTTTCTTCTGGACGTTTGTCGTCGCTCTTCCGGGATTGGTGTTGCTGTGGTGGAAGAAGCGCGACATCGAGGCGCTCGACAAAGGCAAGATCACTGGCTGATAAATGGGGTCAAAACTGGTGTCAGACACGACTTTTGCGCTGGCGGCAGTTGCCACACCCTCAGCAAAAGTCGTGTCTGACACCAGTTTTAAATTTATTGCCTCTTGAAACGAAATACGCCGAGCGATCCGCGCAGATTTGGCAGGAAGGTCACCTGCTTGCCGCCATGGATCACGCGCTCGTCAAGAATCTCCGCGCCCACCTTGGCGCACAGGTCCTCGAAGTCCTTCACCGTGCACAGGTGGATGTTGGGCGTGTTGTACCAGGCGTGGGGCAGCGATTTCGAGACCGGCATGCGGCCCCGCGCGATATCGAGTCGATGCCGCCAGTAGCCGAAGTTCGGGAAGGTCACGATGCCTTCGCGCCCCACGCGCAGCATGGCGTTGAGCACGCCTTCCACGTTGTGCATCGCCTGCAGCGTCTGCGAGAGGATCACGAAGTCGAAGGCATTGTCCTGGAAGGTCGAGAGTCCGCTCTCGAGGTTGTCCTGGATCACGCTGACGCCGTTTTTCACGCTCGCCAGCACATTGGACGGATCGATCTCCACGCCATAGCCGCGCACGCCGTGGGTTGCCGCCAAACCCGCAAGCAGCACGCCATCGCCGCAGCCGAGGTCGAGCACTCGCGAACGCTCGGGAATCCACGAGCCGATCAGCTTGAAGTCGTAGCGTTCCATCAGGTACCCTCTCGCTGGCCGGCGAAGCCGCGCATCTCTTCCAGCTCCGCGCCGCCCAGAGTCAACGGCGTGCGTCGTTCACCAGCACCAATCTCCGTGGCGATGTTGTCGACGTAGGCCGCCACCAGCTCGTGGTAGTTGCGGTTGTCGAGCAGGAATGCATCGTGGCCATGGGGCGCGTCGATCTCCGCGTAGGTCACCGGCTTGTTCGCGCCTACCAGGCCCTTGAGGATCTCGCGCGACCGTATCGGCGGAAAGCGCCAGTCACTGGTGAACGAAGCCACGAAGAACCCCGCCTTGGCCCCTGCGAGCGCCTTCGAAAGATCGTTGCCGAACTCCTTTGCGGGATCGAAGTAGTCGAGCGCCTTGGTCATCAGCAGATACGTATTGGCGTCGAACACCTGCGCGAACTTGTCGCCCTGGTAACGCAGGTACGACTCCACCTCGAACTCCACGTCGTAGTTGCGCGCGGTTTCCAGGCGCTTGCGCTCGCGCCCGAACTTCTCCATCAGCAGGTCTTCGGACAGGTACGTGATGTGCCCCAGCATGCGTGCGAGCTTCAACCCGCGCGCAGGAATGGTGTTGTGCCCGTAGAAGTTGCCGTCGTGAAAGTCCGGGTCGGTGATGATGGCCTGGCGCGCCACGTCGTTGAACGCGATGTTCTGCGTGGAAAGCCGTGCAGCCGCCGCGATCACGAAGGCATGACGAATACGATCCGGATAAGAGAGCGTCCACTGCATTGCTTGCATCCCGCCGAGCGAGCCGCCGATTGCAGCGGCAAGAGTCTCGATGCCGAGGCGATCCATCAGGCGTGCCTGCGAATGCACCCAGTCCTCCACCGTCATCAGCGGAAAACTTGCGCCATGCGGCTGGCCGGTGGAAGGATCAATCGTCGCCGGGCCTGTGGAGCCGTGGCAGCCGCCGAGGTTGTTGAGCCCGATCACGAAGAAGCGGTCGGTATCGATCGGCTTGCCCGGCCCGATCATGTTGTCCCACCAGCCGGTCTTCTTCGGATCGTCGGCGTAGTAGCCGGCGACATGGTGGTTGCCGGAGAGCGCATGGGCGACCAGCACGGCATTGGATTTATCCGCGTTGAGCGTGCCGTACGTTTCGTAGACGAGTTCGTACGAGGTGAGCGTGTTGCCCGCCTTGAGGGGGAGTGGCTCGGTGAAGGCCGCGTGTTGCGGTGTTGCGGCCCCGACCGAACGAGAGTCCGAATCGATCATGAAAAAACCCGAACGGCGTGGGCGCGTGTCGGGTTTGGGGGCCGCCACTCGCTTTAGCCGTATTTATAAAGCGCCCGCAAGCTGAGTCAAATCGGCGCCAACACATCGATTCTATTCCTTTTATCTTTCGCGTAACAAGCTGAAACATGACACGCGCAAGCGAGTGACAATATTGCCATCCCGCACCCCGGAGTACCGCCATGCGCAAACTCCTTGCCACCCTCCTTCTCGCAATCGCACCTTTCGCCGCCGAAGCGCGCCAGTACGCCATCCTTTCCCTCGTTGGTGACGAACTCACCATCGTGCAGCGCGAGATGGCAACGGGCAGCCGCATCGACAAGAACACCCAATTGAAAGTCCCGCTGGGCGGCGCCTCGCTCGACCGCGCCATGTTGCTGGCGGTCGACGAAGCGGTGCGCAAGGCCGATCCTTCCGCGCGTCCGGTGTTGCTGGCGCCGCGCGATCCGAAGCTCTTCGAAGTCGCCGCGCGCTCACTCGATGGCGGCGGTACCGCGGCCGTCTTCGAAGCGGTGAAGCCGGTTGCCGCGAAAGCCAACGCCACCCACCTGATCCTCATCACCAAGCATCGCCACCGCGCGATGCTGCGGCTTTCCGACGGCCATGTTGGCGACGGGGTGCTCGAAGGCCTGGGCTTCTACGTGGACCACGGCAGCGCCACGCGCGGCTCCGGCGCCATGATGGGCGATGTCGAGCGTGGCTTCATCTCGCCGTACACCTACTTCAAGGTCGCGGTGATCGAGATGTCCAGCGGTCGCATCGTCGCCGAGGACTACGTGGTTGGGTCCCACGCACACCAGGTCGAGGCCGGCGCCATCGGCAACGCCTGGAAGTTGCTTACCGACGAGCAGAAGGATGCCGAGATCACCAAACTCATCCGCCAGGAAGTCGCTCGGGTCGTGCCGATGGTGCTCGCGAAGGGTTGAGTTAAAACCGGGGACGCACCCTGCTCGTCAGCGCCTCCAATTGGCACCAAGGAAAAGTAGGGTGCGTCCCCGGTTTCAGGCGTTCAGCTTCTCGATCAGTGCGGACATCTTGTCGGGCTCGTCGGTGCGCAGGATGCGCGCGATGACGGCGGTGATGTCGGGTAGCGAAGTTGTGAGCACACGCTGCTTCACGGCCAGAAGGTGCGCGGGGTGCATCGAGAAATTGCGCAGGCCAAAGCCCAGCAGCATGCGTGTCAGCTCCACGTCGCCGGCCATCTCGCCGCAGACAGCAACCGGCTTCTCGTGTTGCTGCGCGGTGCGGATGACGCCGGAGAGCAAGTTGAGCACCGCGGGGTGCAGCGGATCGTAGAGGTGCGCCACGCGATCATCCGCGCGGTCGATGGCCAATGTGTACTGGATCAGGTCATTGGTGCCAATCGAGAGGAAGTCGAGCTTGCGGATGAACATCGGCAGCGCGATCGCGGCGGCCGGCACCTCGATCATCCCGCCCACGGGCACGAACTCGTCGAACTTGATGCCCTCTTTCTTGAGCTGCTCCTTGGCCAGTGCCACGCAGGCGATGGTCTGGTTGAGCTCATGCCAGGTCGTGAGCATTGGAATCAGGATCAACACCTTGCCGTGGCGCGAGGCCCGCAGGATGGCGCGCAGCTGGGTATTGAATATCTGCGGCTCGGCGAGGCAATAGCGGATCGCGCGCAGCCCGAGCGCCGGATTGATCGTGATGTTTTCCTCGCCGTCGAGGTTCTTGTCGGAGCCGATGTCGAGCGTGCGGATGGTGACGGGCGAGCCCTTCATGCCCTCGACCACCGTGCGGTAGGCCTCGTACTGCTCATCTTCCCCCGGCAGCTCGCGGCGGTTCATGAACAGGAACTCGCTGCGGAAGAGGCCAATGCCGGTAGCACCACTGGCCTTCACCTGGTCCACGTCGCCAGGCAGCTCGATGTTGGCGTAGAGCTGCACCGGTGTGCCATCAAGTGTCGAGGCCGGTGCGCTCCGGAGCCGCTTGAGCTTGTCGCGTTCGAGGCGCGCCTGGCCCTGCTTGAGCTTGTATTCGGCAAGCACATGTTTGTCGGGATTGACGATCAACACGCCTTGCGTGCCGTCGACGATGATGAGCTCGTCCTCGCGGATCAACTGGCGCGAGTGATGCAGCGCCACGATCGCGGGAATGTTCATCGAGCGCGCGACAATCGCGGTATGTGACGTGGCGCCGCCGAGGTCCGTCACGAAAGCGGCGAACGGATGCTCGCGGAACAGCAGCACGTCGGCAGGCGAGAGGTCGCGCGCCACCAGGATGGAAGCATCCTCGCGCACCTGCTTCATCGACATGCGGCGCTGCGTGCCTTCGAGCGCGCCGAGGATGCGCTCGGCCACCTGGCGCACGTCGTCCTCGCGCTCGCGCAGGTAGGCGTCCTCGATCTCGCTGAACTGCTTCATCAGTTCGTCCAGCTGCATGCGCAGCGCCCATTCGGCGTTGCAGTGCTGCTCGCGGATGATGTCGCGCGGCGCCTGGGTGAAGGCGTCGTCGTCCAGCAACATCAGGTGCACGTTGACGAACGGCGCCAGTTCGGCCGAGCTGCTGTGGCTCACCTTTTCGGCCAGCTCCTTCAGCTCGTCGCGCACGTCCTTCACCGCGCGGTCGTAGCGGCGCTGCTCGCGCTGCACGTCGGCGCCGGTGATTTCGTAGTGGTTCGCTTCCGCCGACATGCCGGCGAAGAGGTGCGCCTGCCCGATGGCGATGCCGCCGGAGACGCCGATGCCGTGCATCGTGAAACAGACGTTCATGTTGCTCATTCGGCCTCGCCCCTCATTCGGCCTCGCCGAACTTGTCCGCGAAGAGCTTCACGATCGCCGCCATGGCCTCGGCCTCGTCGGCGCCTTCGGTCTCCAGCTCGACGGTGCTGCCGATGCCGGCGGCCAGCATCATCACCCCCATGATGCTTTTCGCGTTCACGCGCCGGTCGTTGCGCGAGATCCAGACCGCGCTCGCATGTTTGGAGGCCAGCGCGGTGAGCTTGGCCGATGCGCGCGCATGCAGCCCCAGCTTGTTCACGACCTTGATCTGTTGCTTCAGCATCTCAGGCGTGCTGCATGCGCACGACGCCTTCGGTGGCGCCCGAAAGGGATTTCTCGACCAGCTTGTCGAGCGTGGCGCCTTCCTTCTCGCGATAGGTGAGCGCGCGGATCACCATCGGCAGGTTCACGCCGGCCAGGCCCTCGACCTTGCCCGGCAACAGCAGCCGCGAGCCGATGTTGGAGGGGGTGGCGCCGAAGATGTCCGTCATCACAACCACGCCCTGGCCCTGGTCGAGGAAGCGGATCAGGTCCTGGGCCACCGGCAGGATCGCATCCGGGTCGTCATGGACCGTCACGCCCAGCTGGCGCAGGTAGAGGGGGCGCTTGCCGAGGACGTGGCTGGCCGAATGGATCAGCGATTCGCCGAAAGCGCCGTGGGAAACGATTAGGATGCCGATCATGTGCGATGATTCTAACAGTCGCAAAAGTGGTGTCTGACACCAGTTTTCCATGCCTGCAAATCCCAAGCCCACCGAAATCAACCTGCACCAGGTCTCGCGCGTGCTCGACGTCGTTTTCGACGACGGCGCCAGGTTCGCGCTGCCGGTCGAATACCTGCGCGTGTTTTCGCCCTCCGCGGAGGTGCGCGGGCACGGGCCGGGGCAGGAAACGCTGCAGGTGGGCAAGCGCAACGTGAACATCAGCGCCATCGAACCCGTGGGCGCCTATGGCGTGAAGCTGGTGTTCAGCGATGGCCACGACACCGGCATCTACTCCTGGGAGTACCTCTACGAACTGGGGGCGGGCGAGGGCTCCAACTGGAAGCGCTACCTCGAACGCCTGGAGCAGGCCGGCAAGTCGCGCGATCCATGACGGACGAGAAGACCCACTTCGGCTACCAGCAGGTGCCGGAAGGCGAGAAGGCGGCGCGGGTGGAAGAAGTGTTCCGTTCCGTGGCGCCGAGCTACGACGTGATGAACGACCTCATGTCGCTGGGACTTCATCGCCTCTGGAAGCGCTTCGCCATCGAGATGAGCGGGGTGCGGGCGGGCTCCCGCGTCCTCGACGTGGCTTCCGGCAGCGGCGATCTCGCGGCGGCCTTCGCCAAGCGCGCCGGCCCCACGGGCCAGGTCTGGATGACGGACATCAACGCCGCGATGCTGGCGGTGGGTCGCGACAGGATGATCGACTCCGGTATCTTCCCGCCGCTCGCCCTCTGCGACGCGGAAAAGCTGCCGTTTCCGCCGGAAACCTTCGACTGCGTTTCGGTCGCCTTCGGCCTGCGCAACATGACGCACAAGGACCGCGCGCTGGCGGAGATGACGCGCGTCGCGAAACCCGGCGGCCGCGTGCTGGTGCTGGAATTCTCCAAGCCGTGGAAGCCGCTGCAGGGTGCTTATGACGCCTATTCCTTCGGCGTGCTGCCGCGCATCGGTAAATACGTGGCAAAGGACGAGGGCGCCTACCGTTATCTCGCCGAATCCATCCGCATGCATCCCGACCAGGAAACACTCAAGTCGATGATGGAGGCGGCCGGGTTGCTGAAGGTCGAATATTTCAACCTCGCCGCGGGCGTGGTGGCGCTGCACCGCGGCTACAAGGCATGAGCACGCTGTTTCCCAACCCGCCGGAGCGGGCGCTCAACCACGTGTTGCGCTCTGCGCCCCTCGCCATGGAGCGGCTGCGCCGCCATGCAGGCCGCACGGCGGAGTTTCGCGTCGGCCCGATGTTTTTCGCCTTCACCGTGCAGACCACCGGCGAAGTGGTCGCCGCGCTGCCGGGCACACCTCGCGACTTGACCGTTCGCATTTCGCCTTTCCTGCTGCCGCGACTGGCCGCCCGCGAGGAAGCCGCCTATCGCGAGGTCGAGATGCAGGGTGATGCGGAGCTGGCGCAGGAAATCTCCTTCCTGGCGCGCGAGCTCACCTGGGACGTGGAGGAGGACCTTTCGAAAGTGATTGGCGACATTGCCGCGCATCGCATGGTCGCGGGCGCCAGGGCCGCGCATCGCTGGGTCCGCGAGGCCACTTTCCGCACTGCCGCCGGCGCCGCCGAATACTGGACCGAGGAGTCGCCGCTGATCGCCTCGCGCGTCAAGGTCGAAGGCTTCGTGCGTGACGTGGGCGAGCTGCGTGACGCCGTGGAACGACTGGAGAAGCGGCTCGACCGCCTCTGAGTGGAACTAACGGGTCCCGCCGGTGGTCCGGTGCATGTGAGGCCGCTTGCCATGTTGCTGTTGGCTCTCGCGGTTTGCCTGCCGGCATGGTCGCAGACCCAAGCGGACGCGCCGGACGAACCCGAGGCCGAAACCGAAAACCCCGCTCCTGGGGCGCCCCAAGGCGCCACGGGCGAAGGGCGCTTGCCGCGCACGGTTGCGCTCGGCCCCTTCGCCGTCGAATGGCGCGCGCCCGATCCGCTGAAGGCCCTCTTCAGGGAATACCTGCCGCCGCCGGACATCAAGCCCGAGGAACGCCGCCGCGGCAGCCTGCGCCCCTGGATGCGCGATGTACGCCGCCGCGTGCCGGAGATCGCGGGCTCGGAGGGTTATTTCTCCTCGTCCGTGGAGATCCAGTACGAGGGCGAGAGACGCGAGAAGGTGATCGTGACGGTGACGCCCGGTCCGCGCACCACGGTTGGCGCGATCGACATCGAATTCCGCGGTGACCTCGCGCTGGCAGGCGAGGAGCGTGCGCGGCGCCGCAAGCAGCTGGAGGACATCTGGGCCCTCAAGACCGGCGCCACCTTCCGCAGCGCGGACTGGGAAGCGGCCAAGGCGCGCCTCAAGGAAGACCTTGTGCAGATCGACTACGCCGCGGGCGAACTCGAGCAGTCCGTCGCTACGGTGGATGCGGATAGCGCCAAGGCCAGCCTCAAGCTGGTGCTCGACAGCGGCCCGCGCTTCACCTTCGGCGACGTGCAGATCATCGGTCTCAAGAACTACACCGAGTCAGTCATCAACCGGCGCGTCGACTTGCGGCGTGGCGAGCGGTATTCGGTTGAAAGACTCACGGCGTTGCAGCGTGGCCTGCAGGAAGGCCCATGGTTCTCGAGTGTCGTGATCGATGTCGATCGCGATCGCGCACATCCGGAGAATGCCCCGATCAAGCTCACGGTGAGCGAGCGTCCGCGCAAGGAGCTCGGCGTGGCGCTGGGTTACGGCACGGACGACGGCGTGCGTGCGGAAGTGGCGTTCCGCAACCGCGACCTCTTCGATCGCGGCTTCGACCTGCAGAGCTCGCTGCGCATCGCGCAGGAGCGGCAGATCGCCTATGCGGACATCTACCTCCCGGGCGGCCTCCAGAATTGGCGCGATTACGGGCCGGTGCCGTTCCGCGACAGCTTCGGCGTGCTGACGGAGCGCAGCACGTTCCAGAACCTCGACCTGACGCGATTCGCCGTCGCCGGCTATCGCCACTTCAAGCTCGAAAATTTCGAGACGCGCGTGGGCCTCACCTACCAGATCGAGCGCGCGAAGCCGCTCGACGCGGACGAAGGCATCAAGCGCGCGCTGGCGCCGATCATCGCCGTCACCTGGCGGCACGTGGACAATATCTTCGATCCGCGCAGCGGCGGCGTGCTCAATGTGCAGGTTGCCGCGGGCGCCAAGGCGCTCGCCTCCGGCGACGATTTCCTCAAGACCTACGCGCAGTACCAGTACTGGGTTCCGCTCACGCCCAACGACCAGATCGTGTTGCGCGCGGAAGTGGGCCGCACCTTCACCGCGGGCCGTGAGCGCATTCCGGAAGACTTCCTCTTTCGCGCGGGCGGCTCGCGCTCCAACCGCGGCTATGCGTTCCAGAGCCTCGGCGTACAGGAGGGGCAGGCGATCGTGGGTGGGCGCTACATCGCCACCGGCACCGCGGAGTATGTGCACTGGCTGGACGAGAAGTGGGGCGCGGCGGCTTTCGTCGATATCGGTGACGCGAAGGACGCGATCAGCGACTGGAAGCCGAACACCAGCGTCGGCGTCGGCGCGCGCTTCCGCACCCCCGCGGGGCCGTTTGCGCTCGACATCGCGTACGCGACCGATCCGCGCAAGTTCCGGCTCGCATTTTCGGTGACGGTGGCCTTCTGAGATGAGCGCCGAAGACCCGATCATCGATGCTCCGCCGCCAAAGGGCACGCGTGCGCGCATCCGCTGGGTGCGGCATGTGCTGGCGCTGCTTGGCGTGCTGCTGCTGGTGATCGTGCTCGGCATCTCGTGGGTGCTGTACACGCAGGGGGGTGCGCAGTTCGTGCTCGGTCGTGTCGTGAAGCTCGCAGGCGACGGCATCCGCTACGAAGGCGTGGAAGGCAGCCTCGGCGGCCCGATGCGCATCAAGCTGATCGAGGTCTCGCGTCCGGACATGTACGCGCGCATCGAGGATTTCGAGATGGACAGCTCGCTCTTCGGCGTGCTGCGCGGCAGGCTGCAGGTCAATCGCCTGCACGCGGGCAAGGTGGAGGTGCGCACCGCGGATTCAGGCGCCGCGGCGAAATTGCCGGTGAGCTTCGCGCCCCCGTATGCGGTGCGCCTCGAACGCGGCACCATCGGGGAATTGCGGCTCGGCGCGCTGACGCGCGCAATGCAGGCAGAAAAGGATTCGGTGAAGCGCCGCGCGATGATGGTCGCCGCCAACGCCACCGACCTCGTCATCAAGGAGATCCTGCTGCGCGGCGAGGGCGACGAACGCCACTGGAAAATCGACGAGGCGCGCGCCGGCACCATCTATGGCAACGGGCGTGTCGCCGGAACGCTGGCGACCAGGGCGCCATTCACGCTCGACGCCAACGCGGACTTCGAGGGCATCGCGGCCGAGCGCCCCTACAAGGCCAGGGTCACCGCCAAGGGCACGCTGCAGAAAATCGAAGCACAGCTGGCAGGTGAGGTTTCCGGCCAGCCCGCCACCGGGCGCGTGTTGATCGAGCCGTTTGCGCCGGTTCCAGTGCGCTCGCTCGAAGTGACGGCGCGCGGCGTCGACCTTTCGCAGCAGGCGTCGGGCCCGAAAACGAAACTCGACGTCGATGTGCGCCTGGCCGCGTCGCAGAAGACTTTCTCCGGTCCGCTGAAGGTCACCAACGCCGAGCCGGGGCCGTGGGACAAGGAGCGCCTGCCGTTCACCGTGGCCAGCGCGAAGATCCTGATCTCGCCGGAGCGCGTGGATCTCACCGACCTCGACGTGATGCTTGAAGGCGGTGGCCGCGCCACCGGACGCGCGACGCTGCGGAAATCCGGCGTGCAGGCGGAGTTGCGCGTGGCCGACGTGAACCTTGCCGCGCTTCATGGCCAGTTGCAGAAGACGCGCATGTCGGGAAGCATCAAGGCGGACGGTGACAAGGAAGCGCAACGCTTCGAGATCGCGCTGAAGGATCCACGCTTCGAGGTCGAAGGCAAGGCCGGCATCGCCGCGAAGCGCCTGGAGGTGCAATCCGCGCGCGTGCGCACCGGCGGCGGCTCGGTCACGGCGACCGGCAACATGGCGCTCGAGGGCAGGAAGGAATTCCGCTTCGAGGGGCGCGCCCAGCATTTCGATCCGTCCGCGTTCGTCAAGACCACGAAAGGCGACCTCAACTTTGCGTTTGTCGTGCGCGGTGACCTCGCCGACGGACCCGCGGGCGAGGCGAAACTCGATATCTCGACCAGCAGCTACGCCGGCTTGCCCACTTCAGGCCGCGTGAATGTGAGTGGCGACAGGCGCCGCGTGGCGGCCGCGGATGTCGACGTCTTGATCGGTGGGGCGCGCCTCACCGCGACGGGCGCTTTCGGCCGCGCGGGTGATGCGATGGACATCACCTTCCGCGTGCCCAACCTCGCGGTGCTCGCGAAGCCTTTCGGCGTGCGGGCCGCAGGCAAGGTCGAGGGCGATGCGCGCCTCACCGGCACCTTCGCGCTGCCGGCGGGGCGCGTCGCCTTCACCGGCGCGAACCTGGTCCTGCCCGCCAACGTCTACGTGAAGGAAGTGGCCGCCCGCGTGGAGGCTGGTGTTGATCCCGACAGTAGCATCGATGTGACAGTGCAGGCGAAAGGTGTCGCCATCGGCGCGGAGACGCCGCCCACGCCGCTTGCGGAAACGCTCAATGCGTCGATCAAGGGCACGCGCTCGGCGCACCGCTTCGAGATGACGGCGAAGATGAATCGCGACAACGAGGTGAAGCTCGCGCTGCAGGGCGGCCTCGATGCCAGGGCGAAGGCCCCGGCCTGGAATGGCCGCATCGAGAACTTCGCGATGACGGGGCGCGGCGCGTTCGCGATGACTGCGCCGGCATCGTTGTCGGCATCGGCCACGCGAGTGGAGTTGGGTGAGGCCGCACTCAAGGGTAGCTGGGGCGACGTGCGCCTGATGCTGCTGCGCTGGACGCCGCGCACGCTCGACGTGAAGGCAACCACGCCCGGCGTGCAGATCCAGAACCTCGCGCGCAGCCTGCGTATCGAGGGCGTGCCGCGGTCAAACCTGGTGCTGGCAGGCGACATCGACATCCATGCCGCCGAGACTTTCGAGGGCACGGTGAACCTGCGCCGCGTCTCCGGCGACCTGCGTGTCGGCGAGCCGGTGCTGGCCCTGGGCCTGAAGGAATTGACCCTCAAGGCCGAGGCAGTGCGTGGGCGCGCCACAGCTTCGCTGCTGATCGCCGGCGATCGGGTGGGTCGCATCCAGGGCGACGGCAGTGGCCTCATCGTTCGCGGCGACAACGGCTGGACCTTCGGCGCGAATTCGCCCGTCGAGGCGCGCATCGTCGCTGAACACACCAATATCGAATCGCTCGCGGCGTGGCTCGGTCCTGAGGCAAGGCTTGGCGGCAAACTCAGCGCCAACATCGAGGTTTCGGGCACGGGCGCGAATCCACAGGTCGCCGGCACGCTGCGCGCCGAGAACCTGGCGGTGCGCGAGCCGGCCACCGGCTTCGAGATCGAGAAGGGCCTGGTCGCGTTGCGGATGAAAGGCAAGTCCGTGGTCATCGAGCAGTTCACGGCAACAGCACCGTGGCGCCCTTCTCAAGGCGCGCGCGATCGCATTCGCGGGCTCACGGCTCCGGACGGCGGGGGCAAGATCAACGCCGAAGGTGCACTCGACCTCGGAGAGCGCAAGGGCGCGATCCGTATCAAGCTCGACCAGGTACCGGTCACGCAGCTGGAGACGCGCTTCCTCGCGCTTTCCGGCGAGGCCACGCTCGCAGCCAACATGGACGGCGTCCTCGCTGCGGGAACATTCAAGGCCGACGCCGGATGGGTGGGTGCGCTGGCGACCGCGCTGCCCTCGGTTTCGGACGACGTGATCGTGGTGCGCGCATCAGCGCCCAAGGTCACCGAGGCGGAAGCGAAGAGAGAGCAGATCCGCCTCGACGTGACGCTCGGCCTGGGCGATCGATTCTATTTCCAGGGCCGCGGCCTCGATACGAGGCTCACGGGCGAGATCAAGATCACCGGCACGCCGGGGCCGGGGCTGCGCGCGGGAGGCATCATCCGCACCGTGGGCGGCACCTTCGACGGCTATGGCCAGAAGCTTTCGATCGAGCGTGGCGTGCTGAGCTTCAACGGGCCGATCGACAATCCGCAGCTCAACGTGCTCGCGTTGCGCAAGGGCCTGCCGGTGGAAGCGGGAGTCGAAGTGCTGGGCACGACCACGCGCCCGCGCATTCGCCTGGTCTCGAATCCCGACGTGCCTGAGCCGGAGAAGCTCTCGTGGCTGGTGCTGGGCCGCGGCGCTTCCGACGCTTCGCTGGGAGACAGCGCGGTGATGATGGCCGCCGCGCGCGCGCTGCTGGGCAACAACGGATCGGGCGGCGACCTGACCAAGAAACTCGGCTTCGACGAATTCCGCATCGGGCGCGCGGACACCAACAGCATCCTGGGCGTGTTGCCGCAAAGCACGGTGGCGGGGCGCACCGGCACCTCCTCCGCCTCGGACGTGGTCAGCATCGGACGGCGCATCAGCAACAGCGTCCAGCTCACCTACGAGCAGGGCCTGGCCGACGCCGAGGGCGCGCTCAAGATAACCTGGCGCATCAGCCGGCAGTTCCAGCTGCTGGCGCGCGCGGGCTACCTGCCGGGCGTGGACGCGGTCTATCGCTGGACCTTTGAATAAATCGTGTTGCAGCCGTAGTTAACAGGCCGATCGGATCATGCGGACGCCCCATCCGCACCGGTAAAATCTTCCATAGCCAAAAAAGCGGCGGTTCAGGGAGAGCGGGATGTACGAATGCCCGTGGTGCAACAAGGCCGGATTTTCCTTCTGGCAGAAGCAGACGCTGGGTCCGGCGCGAAACCTGTCGTGTCCCCATTGCAGGAAGAAGGTGAGCGTCTGCTGGAACCGCGCCCAGCTGGCCGCAATTCCGGTGCTCGCCTTCGGCTTCCTTGGCATGCTCGCCGGCAAGGAAATGTTCGGTACCTGGTCGGCCGTGATGATGATGGCGTGGATCGGGATTTCGCTCGGCATGACGTTTACCGCGCCGCTGTATCACTTCTGGGTGCCGCTGGTCAGGCCGGCGGACTGAAAACGGCTGTTGCCGTTTGTTGTCCGCCGCCCCCGCTCAGGCGGGGCCCCAATTTCAGCCGCAAACTCCCACCCACCCACACGCACTGCAGAAGTCACAGCCGTCTTTCCTGATGACGGTGTAGTTGCCGCACTCGCGACAACGCGCGCCCTTCATCAACCGCGGCTCGTCGTCCGCCCGCGGCGCTTCCAGGATTCCCATCTCCCGCGTCGGGTAGCCGCGTTCGTCGAGCACGCCCAGCATCGCGTAGCGGTGGATCAGCAATCGCGCGAGATACGCCACCGTCGAGGGCCACGTCTGCTGGCGCCTTTCACCGGGAACAAACGCCATGAAGTCGCCCAGTGGCTCCGAGTAGTCGAGCAGCTTGCGCAACTTCATTCCGATCCACGCCGGATCGATCACCCGCATGTCGAGGGAGAGGATGCGAGTGAGCCCGTCGAGCGCCCGCGGGTAATGGCCCGAGAGCCAGAGCGAATACGGGCGCGTGGTGCCGTCGGGAAGCTGGACTTCCTTCAACCCGAGCACGAACTCGTCACCGGACGTCGGATGGGTGATGTCGACCGTCCATGAGAGGGTGCCATCGGTGCCGGTGCGCGGCTCCTCGACGCTGAACATATGGTCGAGCACCGGGGAGGCGCCGCGGTCCTCGAAGGCGCGCAGCTGCTCGCAGCGGTAACGCACCACCTGCGCCATCGCCGAGACCACGCCGGGCACCTTGCGCTTTTCGCCGTGGGGAGGAAAACGCATCTCGAAGGCGTCATCACCCACCGTGTTGGCGAGCACGTCGAGCTTCATCTTCAGCCACGCCCGATCGTCGGCGCGCATGTCCATCGAAAGTGTCTTCGCCACCGCGCCCAGGCCGCGCGGCTGCTCGGCGCCGTTGACCCACACCTCGAACGGAAAAGCGCGCCCGGCTTCCTCCACCTGGCCGATGAAGAGCGCAAAACGTCCGAACGGCGAATCCACCATGTACGTCCATGCAAGGTTGCCCTCGGGCATCTCGGGACGACCGGGCCAGCGCAGGCTGGTGAGCACCGGTTGCGGCAACGCCTTGATCGCGAGGCGGGTGTTGGCACCCACGATTGGCTGTTGTGTTTCCTCTGCGGGTTTTGCATCCGGCGTGAGCACCGCGCCGAGCACACTGTTGGGGCGATACGTCGCAAGGCCCTTCAGCCCCGACTTCCACGCCGTCATGTAGAGCCCTTCGAACTGCGCGTACGGGTAATCCTCCGCCACGTTCACGGTCTTCGAGATGCTGGTGTCGATGAAAGGCGCCACCGCGGCGACCATTTCCTGGTGCGCATCGGCGGAGATCTCGAGCGCCGTGACGAAATACTCCGGCAGCTTCGCCTGCGCACCATGCAGGTGCCGATGCAGGCGCCACGCGTGGTCCTCGACGCGGAACTCCTTGTGTGTTCCATCCGCCATGCGCTTCTTGCGCGTGTACGTCCACGAAAACGGCGGCTCGATGCCGTTCGAGGCGTTGTCCGCGAACGCGAGGCTGATGGTGCCCGTGGGCGCGATCGAAAGCAGGTGCGAATTGCGGATGCCGTGCTTGCGGATGGAGTCCTTGAGCCCCTGCGGCAGGCGTGATGCGAAGTTGCCGCCGGATAGATACAGGTCCGCATTGAACATCGGGAAGGCGCCGCGTTCCTTCGCAAGCTCCACCGAGGCCGCGTATGCGCTGTCACGCATGAACTCCGAGATCTTCGCGGCCATCGTGCGTGCTTCGGCCGTGTCGTACTTGAGGCGCAGCATTGCCAGCGCATCTCCGAGCCCGGTGAAACCAAGGCCGATGCGGCGCTTGGCAATGGCTTCTCGTTGCTGCGCCGCCAACGGCCAAGGCGTCACGTCGAGCACGTTGTCGAGCATCCGGATCGAAACCGCAACCACCTCGCCAAACGCGGCGAAATCGAACGCGGACTGCGCGCCAAATGGAGCGCTCACGAAATGCGTGAGGTCGATCGACCCGAGGCAGCAGCAACCGTACGATGGGAGTGGCTGCTCTCCGCACGGATTGGTGGACTCGATCGTCTCGCAGTAGTGCAAATTGTTGTCGCGGTTTATGCGGTCGAGAAAGATGATTCCCGGCTCGGCGTGGTCATAGGTGGACCGCATCACCTGCTCCCAAAGCTCCCGCGCCCGCAGCTTGCGATACACCCACAGTCCATCACCGCGTTGATAGGCGCCCGTCGCCTGGAGGTCTTCCGCGGGAACCGCGCGATGCACCAGTTCGAACTCGCCATCACCTGCCACCGCCTCCATGAATGCGTCCGTCACGCCGACCGAGATGTTGAAATTGGTGAGCTTGCCTTGATCCTTGGCGTGGATGAAGCGCTCGATGTCGGGGTGGTCGCAACGCAGCACCCCCATTTGCGCGCCGCGGCGCGCGCCGGCGGATTCCACCGTCTCGCATGACTGGTCGAAGACGCGCATGTACGAGACTGGCCCACTCGCGCGCGAATTGGTGCCCTTGACCCACGCGCCTTCAGGGCGGATCGAGGAGAAATCATAGCCCACGCCGCCGCCGCGGCGCATGGTCTCCGCGGCTTCAGCCAGCGCCGTGTAGATGCCGGGCTTGCCATCGACCAGTTCCGTGATCGAGTCACCCACCGGCTGCACGAAGCAGTTGATGAGCGTGGCGGTAAGCGACGTGCCGGCGGCCGAGTTGATCCGCCCGGCGGGAATGAACCCCAGCTGCTGGGCCTCGAGGAAGCGCGCCTCCCAGTGGGCCTGCTTGCCTTCGGGCTCGGCGGCGGCGAGCGCGCGCGCCACGCGGGCGCGCACCTCGCCCACGGTGGCCTCGCCGCCCTTGGCGTATTTTTCGATCAATACCTCGCGCGCGATCGCCTGCTCCGGCAGGGGCTCGCGGGTGGTGGAGTGGCGCGGCGGGCGCGCGGTCTGTGACATGATGAAAGGTCCTGTTCTGGCACCCTGGCAATGGGGTGGCCGGCCCCCATATTCTCCTCCCAACGTACGTGGAGCCTTAAGATGGATCAAGCGACCCTCGCCGGAGGCTGTTTCTGGTGCCTGGAAGCCGTGTTCGACGAGCTGAAGGGAGTGCATTCGGTCGAATCGGGGTACATGGGGGGCAAGACCCCCAATCCCAGCTACGAGCAGGTCTGCGGCGGTGCCAGCGGCCACGCGGAGGTCGTGCGCGTGACCTTCGATCCCGACGAGCTGGAATACCGCGACCTGCTGGGTGTGTTTTTCGCCATCCACGACCCCACCACGCTCCACCGCCAGGGCAATGACGTCGGCACCCAGTACCGCTCGGCCATCTTCTACGAGAACGAGGAGCAGAAGCGGGAGGCCGAAGAGGTCATCCGGGGTCTCACCGCGGGAAAGATCTTCAGCGCGCCGATTGTTACGGAGGTCACGGCGGCCTCGCAATTCCACGTCGCCGAGGACTACCACCAGGAGTACTTCCAGAGGGTGGGAACGGGCAATCCGTACTGCGCCTTCGTGGTCGAGCCCAAGGTGGCCAAGTTCCGCAAGCACTTTGTCGAAAAGCTCAAGCGCAAGTAAACTCGCCCGATGTCCGGACAGACGACAGGGTGCGTGCTTTTCGCCGACGTGAGCGGCAGCACCCGGCTCTATGAAACCGTGGGAGACGCGGCTGCGCACTCGGCCATCGACCTCTGCGTGAAGCTGTTCGCCGCCCTCACGCAGCAGCACGGCGGGCGCGTGATCAAGACCATCGGCGACGAGATCATGGCCATCTTCCCCGAGGCCAATATCGCCGGGCGCGCCGCGGTGGACATCCAGCTGGGCATGCAGGGCATGGCCCCGATCGACAAGGTCCGCCTGGGCGTGCGCATCGGCATGCACCACGGGCCGGTGGTCGAGCGCGACGGGGACGTTTTCGGGGATACGGTGAACCTGGCCGCGCGCCTTACCGAGATGGCCTCGCGCGGTCAGATCATCACTTCGCTGGAGACGGCGGAGCTGCTCGAGCCGATCCAGAAAATGGACTGCCGCAGCCTCTACGCCATCACGGTCAAGGGCAAGGAAAAGGAAGTAGGTCTCTGTGAGGTCCTGTGGACCGATACGGACGACGCTACGCAGTTGGTGGCCTCCCGTGCCACCACGGACGCGGGCAACCAGCTGCGGGTGGTCTACCGCGGCCGCACGGTGGTCGTGGGCGTCGAGCGCAAGACGCTGGTGCTGGGCCGGGACGCCGAGGCGGACCTGGTGGTGCCGGACCGCATGGCTTCGAGGACGCATTGCGAGATCGAGATCCGTCAGGGCAAATTCATGGTCACCGACCGCAGCGCCAACGGCACCTACGTCTCCATCGACGGGGACCGCGAGCTGGTCCTGCGGCGGGAGGAAGCGATGCTGCGCCACCACGGCGTCATCGCTCTGGGACAATCACGCAATACCGCGACCGAGCTGGTCGAATTCTTCTGCGAATAAGGAGGCAGCCATGGGACTCAAGGACCTGTTCAAGAGCAGCAAGACGAAGGAAAAAGAGGCGTTCCACGAGGAGATCAAGGAAGTTGCCAGGGGCAAGATCGTTCCCGGCAAGGCCGAGGAACTCGCCAAGATGGCCGCGGACGCCGGCCAGAACCCGGCCGACGACAAGACGCTCATGCGCAAGTCGATCTACAACAAGGCGGCCGGCTCCGCGAAGGCGCGCGGCAAGCTCACCGCCGATGAGGCGGCGGAGCTCTCCAAGATCCAGAAATTCCTCGCGCTCGAGGACGACCAGGTCGAGAAGACCAAGTTCGACCTCGCGCGGCTGCGCACCGTCACCGACATCCGCGCGGGCAGGCTGCCCGTTGTGGCGCCGACGCACCCGCTGCTGCGCGGCATGCAGTTCCTGCCGCACGAAATCGCGCACTACGTCGTGCCCGTCGGTGTCGAGGATCGCCCCAGCGCGTCCGGGGCCAATGGCGTGCTGCTGAAGTGGGAGTCGGCGTACATCATCAACTCCGCTCGCGGCCACAACCTGCCGGCCAAGGCGACCGCGAAGGACCTCGGCGATGGTTCGCTGATTCTCACCAACAAGCGCCTCTACCTGCGCGCGGCCAAGCAGGCGGCGGTGGAGTATTCTCCGCAGGCGAACTTCTTCCTCTACGTCGATGGCCTGCGCATCGAGCGCTCGGTCGGCAACACCATCCTGAGGTTCAAGACGCAATCGGACGGCACGTCCGAGATCATCGGCGAACTGCTCGCCGGGTTGATGCGCTAGGAGATCGCGGATGGGCATCAAGGACTGGTTCGGTGGCGACAAGAAGAAGCAGGCTTACCGCGAAAAGGTGAAGGAAGCGGTAGCGGACGGGAAGCTCTCGAGCTCCGACCTGCAGAGCCTCGCCAAGCTTCGCGAGGAACTGGACGTGACCGACGCGGCGGACGACAAGACATCCCTGCGCCGCGACCTCTACAACGAAGCCGTGGGTGCCGCCCGCTCCAAGGGCCAGCTCACCAATACCGGTGTGCAGGACCTGGCGAAGATCCAGAAATTCCTGGCGCTGCGCGACGACCAGATCGAGAAGACCAAGATGGAGGTCAACCGGCTGCGCACGTTGACAGAGATCCGCCGCGGCAACCTGCCGGAGGTGCCCACGTCGAATGTCGCGTTGCGCGGCGTTCCCATGGAGCCGGGTGAGGTGCCGCATTACAGCCTGGCCGTGGAGATGTACGACGCCCCGCGGGTGGGCGGCGAGCACGAAGGCCTGCGTGTCGAGGGGCACTTCACCTATGTGGAGGGCACCGTGGGCTCGCAGTTCATGCCCGAGGACACCGCCAAGCCGCTCGGCGAAGGCAACGTCATCATCACCAACAAGCGCCTCGTCCTCAAGACCGGTGATGGCCGCATGGCTTCGGTGAAGCTGGGTGGCGCTGACCCGTTTTTCCTCTACAGCGAAGGCATCCGCCTGCAGAAGACCGTGGGCAACACGCTGCTGCGCTATCGTTCGCGCGCCGATGAAACGGCGGAGATCGTCGCGGAACTGGTCGCCAAGCTCACCCGGCCCAACGCGTTCTAGGACCTATTGCGCGGCTTTTGGCGGCCCGGTGATCAGCTCGGCGTAGTTGAACATCGGCAGTGGCGGCGGCAGGGATAGCGCCTCGGCCACGTCCATGCGCACCTGGAGCGAGAAACGCGTCAGGGTCTCTATCGGGATCTTCGAAGGCGGCACCTTGTGCACCAGGATCTGCTCGGCCTTGTAGGCCGTGAACTGCCCGATCGAGTGATAGCGGCTCACGAGACCGGTGAGCGCACCCGTCTCCATCAGCTGTTCGGTCGACGCGAAGGTGGGCAGCCTCGCCTCCATCGCCGCCGGAATGATCACGCTCTTGGCCTGCGTGCCCAGGTAGGAATCCGGCGGCAGGTAGAGCCAGTCGACCTTCTGCGCCTTCAGCTCGCGGATCATTTCCGGCGCGCCTTCGGCGGTCACTTTCTTGTTCGCGTCGAGCTTGAGCGGTTTGGCGATCACCGTGAAGCCGAGGCGCTTGGAGACTTCGCGCACTTCGTCGACGACCACCACGGAATTCTGCTCCGTCGGGGTGTACAGGATGCCGATCGACTTGAACGGGCGGTACGAGGCCATCGCGCGGATCTGCGCTTCCGTGGGCGCTACGTGGAAGACGCCGGTCACGTTGCGGCGCGAGGACTTGAGGTCGGGGACGATCTTGGCGAGCACGGGTGCCGCGACCAGCGTGAACACCACCGGAATGTCGGTGATGTTCCTGGCGGGGTCGTAGGCGTCGTAGGTTCCGACCACGCCGAGCGTGACCGAGGTGCCCCAGGTGTAGACCAGGTCCGGGCGGGTGGCGCGGATCTCCTCGATGAAGCCGGGCATGCGGGCCGCGTCGCGGTTCAGGTCGCGCCAGGTGATCTGCACCGGGATGCGGCGCGCCGCGAAGTACTCGGTGAAACCACGCTCGATCTCGGTCATCCCGCGGAAGGTGATCGCGTAGATGCGGTACGGCCGCACGCTCGACTGCGCGCTCGCGTCGCCGTCGGCGACCAGCGCGAGCGACAGGACGGCAAGAACCAGGAGCGTGCGCAGGAAGTGGGTCATGTGGCGGGCTGGGGCGTCCATTCGTGGCCGCGAGTGGCTATGGTAAACGCGATGCCGCAGATCAGCACCATGCCGCTGATGGCGATGAAGGCGCCCTGGTAGCCCCAGAAGATCACCAGCACGCTTGCGATCAGCGGCCCGAGCGCGTTGCCCATCCGCTCGAGCAGCCGGTAGACGCCGTACACCGCGTCATGGCCGTAGATGCGGATCTCCTCCTGGCAGTGGTCGGCCACCAACGCGCTCTGCGCGGCGATCGAAAGCGCCTGGCCCAGGCCGAGCAGGAACACGACGCCGAAGAGGACGAGGAAGCTGTCCGAGATCAGCAGCAGCAGGCCCGAAAGCCCGGAGATGATGAGGCCGACGGAGACGTAGCGGTCGCGGCGCATGCTCGAATCCGAGAGGCTCGCCGAGAGCGGTACGATCAGCACCATCATCACCGCGTAGACCATCAGCATGCGCCCGGCCATGGCCGACGTGTTGCCGATGGAGACGATGTAGAGCGGCACGAGGTAGAAGCAGACGCCGGTGAGGATCATCTTGGCGGGCATGGCGGCCAGGCCGGTGAGCGTCATGAAGCGCTTGTTGACGAGCAGCGCGAGGATTTCGCGCATGCGCGGGCCGCGCGACGGGCGCTGGCTGGTGGTGGTGCGCACCTCGACCTTCGGCAGGCGCGCGATCGCCAGCAGCGAGATGAGCGCCATCACCGCCGAGATCGCGAACGAGAGGCGGAAACCGATGTTGTCGGCGAGGATGCCGCCGATCGACGGGCCGCAGACCGTCGCCACCATGATCGCGCCAATGAAGAGGGCGAAGCCCTGCGCGCGGTTGTCCTGTCCGGTCCGATCGAGGACGTAGCCCTGCGCGGCCACGAACACCATCGCGTAGCCGAGCGCGCACAGCGAGCGCCATAGCAACAGGTCGTAGAGGTTGATCGCGAGCGCGGTGGCGGCGAAGCCCACGGTGGCGATCGAGGCGCCGATCAGCATCGCGCGGCGGCGGCCGACACGCTCGCTCCAGCTGCCGAGGTACGGCTGGCCGAGGGCCACGATCAGCATGAACAGCATGATCGGCAGGCCGATGACCACCTGCGGCGAGATGCCCCAGAGCGGCACCAGCAACTGGTTCACGTATGTCGGCAGGTACGACCGCGTCATCTCCTCGGCCAGGATGAAGGCGAAGAGCGGCGCGCGGATGCGGTTCAGGTTCATCTCGTCGCCCTCGGTCTCCTTCGGGGCGGAACCGAAACGCAGGCGGCTGCGGATGCCTTCCAGCACGGCGGAGGCGGGGCGCAGTTTTTCCCTGCGGTCTCCAGTGGCGGTGCGCAGCTTGTCTTCGAGCTCGCCCACCAGGAATTCGTAGCGCACGTTGAGGTGGTCTATGGCCGCGTCGATGCGACGCAGCAGGCGGCCGATCTCGTCGTTGGCGCGGATGCGCGCCGTGGCGGTGAAGTCGCCGGAGCGCATTCGCTCCACCTGCTGCGCGAATTCACCCAGCCCCGACGCAAGGCGTGCCCCGGCCATGAAGTTCAGCAGCTCGAGCGTGAAGAAGAGCGATACCACCAGCACCACCACCACGTCGAGCATCACCTCGAGCAGGATGTTGTCGACGAACTTGCCGTCGATGCCGATGTGCAGCATCCCGAGTGGCTTGTCCGAGGCGATCGGCATGCTCACGAAATACTGCTGGCCGGTGTGTGTTGGCTGCCACGTGGCGGCGGGGTCCAGGCCCTGCGCGATGATGGCGGGTCGGCGGAAGAACTCGCGCACGCCGCCGGGCTCCTTGCCGCGCGCGTAGAGCAGGTTGCCGTCGAGGTCGGTGACGGCCGCGTAGCTGAATTCCGGGTTCTCCTCGAACACTTCGCCGAAGGTCTGCTCGACGCCGTAGAGCTTGTCGAAGGGCACGCCGTAGCCGGTGGCCTTGAGCAGCAGCTGGCGCACGGAATTGGCGACGGTGGCGGCCTTCTGCTCGACCTCCGGGACCAGCTCGCGGTCGAACACGCGGTGCGAGAAATACGAAACCACGGCGAGCGCGAGGACCACGCACACCATGATCACGCCGGCAAGGCGCCAGTAAATCCTCCAGAGATAATTCTTCTCGAGCATTGCCGTTCTAGCCCGCCGAGTCCAGCTTCGTCCTCATGTCGTCGAGGGACTTGTTGGCATCACGCAGCGATGAGCGCAGGTGGCCGATGGCGGTGTCGAAGGCACTGCTGCTGGAAACCGTGACGTCGGCGCGATCCTCGAGGTGCGTGGCCGCGGCCTCGAGCGCCCGCAGGTCCCGTTCGAAGCGCCTGATCACGATGATCAGCGCCAGTGGCGCCACGATGGCGATGGCGAGGAAGGATCCGATGGCCGCGAGCAGGATTTCGCGCCCCGCCTTGGCGGCCGCGAGTTCCACTTCGTCGCGTGAGTAGCGCAATGCAAGGAAACCAACCGTGAGGTCGAACGCGTTCCTGAGCGATATGCCGGCGACGTATTCGTCGGTCGCCTCGGTGGCCCATTCCGTGGTCTTGGAGCGCTCCGCTGCCTGCGTCCACGACGTGGCGACCTTCTGGCCGACGCGCGCGCGGTCGGTGCTGTAGATCACCTGGCCGCTGTAGTCGAAGACATCGATGCCGCGCACGAGGCGGTCACTGGCCTTCTCGCGCTGCATCATCTGGGGGAGCTGTGAGAGCTCGGAGAATTGCATGCCCAGCTGGAGGGAGGCCTGGATGCTGTTTTCAATGCCACGGCCAACCACCAGCACGCGCGATTTCACGATGTTCCCGATGGTGCTCTTGTACTTGAAGTAATTCAGGAACGCAGCCATCCCGACGGCGAAGAAACTCACCACCAAGGCGACCAGAATGAATCGTACGCGTATCGTGCCCATCCCCCCGGCACCTCTAATTTCTCTTTGGGCAATGTTATCACGAGGCTTGTGTAAACTATAAAATTTCATCCGTAAGTGGTTGTCTTCTGAGCTTTTTCGGACAAATCCGGGGCACTTTGTGGTAATTTTGAGGCTTGCCCGGACTAGGGGGTCCGAGCCTGAGGGAGACATGAGCGATATACCCGAGAAAGAGGAGGGTGACCCCACCATCTTCGATCCGAGCGAGGCGACTCGTCGCTATTCGGACGACCTGGTCGTGGATCAGACCATCCTGGACCCTACCGCAGCGTCCGAGCCCGAGGCGGCCCCCGCCCATGCCCGGGCGGCCGTGGACCGCGCCGCGAACGAGCCGCGCCGCGCCATCCCGCCCAAGCCGCCCGCGGCCAGCATCACGCTCCCGGAAGGCTTCCGCCTGCACGAATACCGCATCGACGGCATCCTCGGCCAGGGCGGTTTCGGCATCGCCTACGCCGCCACGGACGTCAACCTCAACGCCAAGGTGGTGATCAAGGAGTACCTGCCCGAAGACTTCGCCTATCGCGCCACCGACCATACGGTTTCGGCGCGCGCGGACGAGGACCAGGATTTCTACCAGAGCGGTCTGGACGCCTTTCTAGTCGAGGCGCGCACGCTCGCGACCTTCCGCCATCCCAACATCGTGCGCGTGGCGCGCTTCTTCGAAGCCCACAAGACCGCGTACATGGTGCTCGAGTACGAGCGTGGCCAGTCGCTCAAGGCCTACCGCAAGAAACACGAAAACATTCCCGAGGCGACAGTGGTATCGCTCTTCGCCCCGCTGCTCGACGGCCTGGCCGTGGTGCACGCGGCCGGCTACCTGCATCGCGACATCAAGCCCGACAACATCTACGTGCGCGACTCCGATGGCAGCCTGGTGCTGCTCGACTTCGGCGCCGCGCGCCAGACGGCCTCCGAAAAGGCCGAGATCGGCACCGTCGTGACCCCGGGCTATGGCCCGATAGAGCAATACGCGGGGGGCGGGCGCCAGGGACCCTGGACCGACCTCTACGCCATGGGCGCCACGCTGTTCTGGCTGGTTTCCGGCAAGAAGCCGATCGAGGCCCCGAACCGCCTGGAGGATCCGGACCCGCTGCCCCCGGCCACGCTGCTGGCCAAGGGCAAATACAGCGAAGAGTTCCTTTCCGCCATCGACTGGGCGCTGAAGATGCACCCGAGCGACCGCCCGCAGGACGTGGAGATGTTCCAGAAGGCGCTGTTTTCCTCGCACGCCGGCGCGCTGGGCCTGTCGGATGCGCTGCGCCGCGGGGACGAAACCGACGTGCTCGCCTACGATGTGCCCTGGACCACGGCGCTTACCAGCCCGCGCCTGCTGAAGTCGCGCCTGGCCAGCACCTGGTCGGCCGTCCGCCGGCCGGGCTCCTGGCCCATCGCCGTCAAGATGACGCTTGCGATGGTCGCCACGGCGCTGCTTCCGATGATGATCACCGCCTACTACAACCTGCTGAAGACGCAGGAACACGTGACCGCGGTGGAACTGCGCAACCTCGAGCAGCTCGCCACGAGCACGGCCGGGCGCATCGCTCAGCTGCTGGGCGATAGCCGCAACCTCGCGGAATACGTCGGCACCGACGGCGACTTCGTGCAGTTTCTCGAAAAACCCACGCCCGCGGGCGTGGGCTACACGCTTACCAAGCTGCAGGGCCTGATCAAGTCCAACCCCGACATCCAGTTCACGATGGTGATGGATCCGGAAGGCAACGCCATCGTCGCGACGGACCCGGCGGTGATGGGCAAGAACTTCAAGTTCCGCGAGTATTTCAAGACCGCGATGGAAGGCCGGCCCTTCATGACGGGCATCATCGTGGGCGCCGTCGCCGGCGCCGCGGGCGTGTTCTATTCGCGCCCGGTGTTCAACAACGACGGCCGCGTGATCGGCGCGGTGGTGATGCGCATCAAGGCGGACCCGATCGGCCGTATCCTCGCCAACACCAAGGTCGGCAACGACCGGCAGCCGTTCCTCATCGACGATGACGGCGTGGTTGTCTGGCACTCGGACGAGAAGCAGATGTTCAAGAGCCTGGTGCCGCTGTCGAAGGACGCTGTTGCAGAAATCGTCGCCGACCAGCGCTTCCGCCGCCCCTCAATCGAATCGCTCAACCAGCCGTGGCTCGCGAAGTCGATGATCAACGCGAAGCAGGCAGGCAATGTCGCGTATTTCTCCAACGTCACGCAGCGCGAGGAGATCGCGGGTTACGCGCCGGTGCCGGGCCACCCCTGGGTCGTCGGTGTTTCCGAATCGCGCGACTACTTCTCCGCGCCGCTCGAGCGCCTGTTCCTCAACACGCTGCTGAGCGTCGCGATCGTGGGCTTCATCTTCGCCGTCCTCGCGGTGCTCTTCGCGCGCAGCATCGTGCGCCCGATCCAGAAGCTCACGGCCGCGGCGCATGCGCTCAAGGCGGGCGATTACGACAAGGCGAACATTGCGGTGCGTTCGAATGACGAGGTCGGCCAGCTGGCGCGAACCTTCAACGTGATGATCGACGTGCTGCGCCAGCGCGAGCGCGAGCGCGAACGCCGCCGTGCCGTGCAGCTCGGCTACGAGACTGAAGACAAGAGTGGCCCGGGAACGGGCGGCTAGGGCCGCCGAGCGCCGCAGGCGCCACGATCCCGACTGGGAGCCCCCAATACCGGGGCGTCGCCGCGTCCTGAAGACGTGGGACGAATACATGGCCCTGGCGAAGCGCGTGATCCAGCGCTTCGACGAGAAGTTCGACCTGCGGCATTTCGACTACATGCATCCGCTCGAGCTGCAGAAAAGCGCATTGCGTTTCCGCAAGGTCTATCCCGTCAAGGTCGCCTATACGGACTGGGGCGACACGGCGAATCCCACGGTGCTCTGCTGCGGTGGCGTCGCCAACACGGCGATGCGCTTCAACTACCTTGCCGCGGACCTGGAGCCCCACTTCCGCGTCATCTGCATGGACTGGGTCGGCCGCGGCCGTTCGGGCTGGATGGCGGATGAGCGCGACTATTCGCTGCGCACCTACGTCGAGCAGCTGCGCCAGATGATCATGCATGCGGGCGGTGGACCGGTGATCGTGCTCGGCTCGTCACTCGGCGGCAGCGCGGCGATAGAGCTCGCGGCGCGTTACCCGGAGCTCGTGAGCAAGCTGATCCTCAACGACATCGGGCCCTACATCCCGAAGAAGCGGCGCCAACGCCGTTCGGCGACGCTCGCTCGCCATTACGTGTTCCGGGATCCCGCGGACCTGCTGCGCAAGATCGGCGCATCACAGAAAAACGACGGTCCCATCAGCGACGACATCCGCTTCAACGTTACCTTCCACCAGACCCGCTGGTCGGATGAAGAGGGTGGCCGCGTCTATCGCCATGACGTGCGCGCGCTGCAGTCCTATCGCGCCGACGCCAAGGAAAGCCTCGACCAGTGGACGCTGTGGCGGCGCATCAAGTGTCCCGTCCTGCTGATCCACGGAATGATTTCGGATGCCCTGCTGCCGCCGACCATCAAACGCATGAAGCTCAATCCAAGGGTGACGGTGATGCATGTGCCCGATACCGGACACACGCCGGTGCTGTCGGACCGCAACCAGAACTGGTTCATCCAGCAGTGGCTGCTGGACACAGTCGATTCACACGAGTGGTCGGTGCTGCACGCGCGGTTGCGCGACGATCCGCTGCCGGCGGAACCGTCGAAAACTTCGCGAAGCGTGGTTAACGCCTAGACCTGGTGCGGCCGGGCGATCTTCAGGACTTGCGCGCCATGGTCGCGCGCGACGGCGAATTCCACGATTTCGCCGTTGCCCACCTGCATGCGTCCCTGGCCGCCGAGCAATCCGTTCATCACGCGCCCCACGCCCTTGCTGCTCACGAGGAGCACGCGGCGGTCGAGGTGCGGCTCCAGATTGTCCATGGCTGCGGCAATGCGGAGGTTGAATTCCTCTTCCGACTCGCCGCCCGGGGGCGTGACCTTCGCGGCCAGCAGCTCCTCGGTTTCGGCGATCGGGCGGTTGTTCCACTGGCCCAGCCGTCGCTCGTTGAAGAGGGGATCGATTTCCACCGGGATGTTGCCCAGCACGCCGCTGATGATCGATGACGTCTGGCGGGTGCGAATGAGCGATCCGGTGACGATCACGCCGATGCGAAGGTTCATCTTCTCGATCTGCTTGGCCAGCAGGTACGCCTGGTCGCAACCCACGTCCATCAAGGGGATATCGAGGTCGCCACCGCAGCGGAAGCCGCGGAAGTTGGGCTCCGTCACGCCGTGGCGGACGAAGAAGAGGGTGAATGGTCGATCGGCTTGATACGTCATGTTCCTGTCAGCTTAGGCACCGGGCCAATGGCCGTCAAATTTCAGGGGTAACCACCGGTGAGCGCTTCCTTGCCTGTCTCGCCCGCCGGGTAGAATCCCGCTTCCCATGCAAATCCCGCGCCTGTTTCGGATCGTCCATACGATCGGCCGCTTCCGGCTGGACGAATTCCTGCCTGCGCGGGGCAGTGGCCTCGCGCGCGCGGCGTTCGCCACTGGTTATTTCTGGGCCGGGAGAACGCGCCCCAGGGCGGAAAGGCTGCGCCTGGCGTTGGAGTCGCTGGGCCCGGTCTTCGTGAAGTTCGGCCAGCTGCTCTCGGTGCGCCCCGACCTGGTTCCCGAAGACGTGGTGCGGGAGCTCTCACGACTGCAGGACACGGTGCCGCCGGTGCCGTGGGAACAGATTGCCGCCACCCTCGATCGCGCCTACGGCCGGCCCCATTCGCAGCTCTTCAAGTCAGTGGAGAGCGTGCCGGTGGCCAGCGCTTCGGTTGCGCAAGTGCATTTCGCGATACTTTCCGACGGGCGCGAGGCGGCGCTCAAGGTGCTGCGCCCCGGAATCGGCACCATCATCGCGCAGGACGTGGCGCTGTTGTACACGCTCGCCGGTGTCATCGGCCGTGGCCGCGAAGGGCGGCGCCTGCGCCCGCGGGAGGTCGTTGCCGAATTCGAGAAAGTCATCATCGACGAGCAGGACCTGCTGCGCGAAGCCGCCAACGCCAGCCAGCTGCGGCGCAACTTCGCCGATGGGCGCCTGCTGATCGTGCCCGAGGTCTTCTGGGACTGGTGCACGCGCGACGTGATGGCGATGCAGCGCATCCATGGCATTCCCGTGAATGCGGTGGAGCGCCTGCGCGAAGCCGCCATCGACATCCCGAAACTCGCGCGCGACGGCGTCGAGATCTTCTTCACGCAGGTGTTCCGGGACGGCTTCTTCCACGCGGACATGCACCCGGGCAACATCTTCGTGAACGCCGACGGACGCTACTGCGGCGTCGACTTCGGCATCATGGGAACGCTGTCGGACGCTGATAAGGGCTACCTCGCGACCAACTTCATGGCGTTTTTCCATCGCGACTACCATCGCGTCGCGCTCGCACACCTCGAGGCGGGATGGGTGCCACCGGAGACACGTGTCGACGAATTCGAAGGCGCGATCCGTTCCGTGTGCGAGCCGATCTTCGACAAGCCGCTCAAGGAAATATATTTCGGCCGGCTGCTGATGCGCCTGTTCGAAGTCTCGCGGCGATTCCAGATGGAGATACAGCCGCAGCTGGTGCTATTGCAGAAGACGCTCCTGCAAGTCGAAGGGCTCGGGCGCCAGCTCGATCCGGACCTCGACCTGCGCCGCGTCGCGCAGCCGATCCTCGAGCGCTGGGTCAACGAGCAGGTCGGCATCCGCGGCCTGTGGAAGACGATGCGCGCGGAGGCTCCGCTCTGGGCGCGCACGCTGCCCCAGCTGCCGCGCCTCGTGCACCGGTTGATGACCGACATGCCCGCGCGCCGCCTGGAAGCCGCGATTGCACGCCTCGAGGGCGCGCAGCGCCGGCAGACCCGCGTCCTGGCGGTCATCGCAATTGTTCTTGGCGCGTTAGTTGTTGGCCTGCTGTTGCGGTAGGCTTTGAACCTTTGACAGGAGAATCCATGAAACGCATCGCCCTCGCACTGCTCGCGGCCGCTCCCGCGGCGATCTTCGCCGCGTCGCCGCCCAGCGTCGCGGACACGTGTAGCTTGAAAGCCACGCCCACCAAGAAAAAATCCGAGCTGCTCGCGCAGGCCACGACCTCGCCCTCGGATGCGCAGGCGGTGGCGCTTGATGCGGGCAAGGGCACCAAGGTGGCCAGGGGCGGCATCTACGATCGCGACGGTTGCGTGGTCTACGTGTTCCACGTCCGCAACGAGGCTGAAAAGACGCAGACGGAAGTCGTCGTCGACGGCGGCAATGGCAAGGTGCTGTGGCAGAACACCGGCGCGGCGCCCGCAGGCCTGATCAAGAAACCCGTCGACAACACGCGGGCGGTGGACGCATTGGCGAAGGAAAAGATGGCCGCCGAAAAGGCGAAGGCGGCTGGCCCCATGCCGGCTGCCCCCACTACGCCTCCCGGGAAGTAACCATCCCTGGTGTGCAACTCCAGGCCGCCTCCGGGCGGCCTTTCTACTTCTTGAGCGCGAGCGTGAGGCCGTCGCCTACCGGCAACATCGAAAGCTCGACGCGGCTATCACCATGCAGCCGGGCGTTGAGCGCGCGGATGGCAACCGTGTCCGCATCCTTCACGGCGGGGTCGGCCACGTCGCCGGACCACAACGTGTTGTCGACCGCGACCAGCCCACCGGGGCGCAGCAGCTCCAGGCACTGCTCGTAGTACGTGCCGTAATTCGACTTGTCTGCGTCGATGAATGCGAAGTCGTACTTGCCCGCACCACCCTCCTTCAACAGTGCCGCGAGGGTAGTGGCGCCAGGCGCCAGGCGCAGGTCGATCTTGTGTGCAACACCGGCACGTTCCCAGTAGCGCTTGCCGATGCTGGTCCATTCCTCGCTCATGTCGCACGCAACGATGCGCCCGTCGGCGGGCAGCGCGAGCGCCACGCAGAGCGAGCTGTAACCGGTGAAGACGCCCACCTCGATGGTGCGGTGCGCACCCATCAGCTTCACCAGCAGCGCCATCAGTTGCCCCTGCTCGGGCGATATCTGCATTCGCCCCTGCTTCATCTGCGCGGTTTCCTCGCGCAGTTCGCGAAGCACCGGCGTGTCGCGCAGTGAATTGGCCAGCAGGTATTCGTAGACCTGCGCGGTGAGATTCAGTGTTTTCGAGGACATCAGTGGTCGTCCAGTTCAAGCAGCATCGGCTGGTGGTCGGAGTCCTGCGTTTCGAGGTTGGCCTCGATGGAGCGCACGCGTGGCGCGAGTGTCTCGCTCACGAAGATGAAGTCGCAGCAGTACGGCTCCTTCGCGTGAGTGCGGGCGTGCAGGCAGAACGTGGGTGGATGCGGCGCGCGGCCGTTCACGACCGCCCAGGCATCGCGATACGCGGGGCCGCCGCCCGAAAGTTCCGACTGGATCTCGCCATACGCGGGATTCTCCGGCGGGAAGTTGAAGTCTCCCGCCAGGATGGCGTCCGCGGTCTGCGGCGTGGGATCGAAGGTGACGTTGCTTTCCTTGTTGGTGAATTCACCCGACGCGGGTGCGCGCTGGCAGGCTTCGTCGTGCAGGGTGCGCAGCCGCCGCGCCTGCGCCTGGCGCTGCACCGTGGAGTAGTACTCGAGGTGGGTAGTCGTGAGCCTCACCGGCCCCATCGAGGCCTGCAGCGTCACCTCGACCGCCACGCGCGGCATCGTTTTCTTCGCGCTGTCCGCGGGCCAGGGCAAAGCGTGGCGCCGCGCTGACAGGACGCCCAGGCGCGAGAAAATCGCGTTGCCGAAGCGCCGCCGCCGCCCGCCTTCACCGGCCACGTCGACGCCGAATCCTTCAACACGCGTGTAGCCGGGCAGCAACGCCGAGAGCTGCGCGAACTGGTCCTCGTTGCCCAGGCCCTTGAGCCCGGAGAAGTTGTCCGCGATTTCCTGCAGGCAGATCACGTCGAAGTCCGCCATGGCACGCGCGGTCTTGACCATCCTTGCGAGGTCCACGCGGCCATCCACGCCGCAGCCCCACTGGATGTTCCAGGTGATGACCTTCATGCCCGAATTGTTTTCCGCATCGCCAGAATGTTGCCAGATTTGCCGTCCATGCTTCGACCATGGACAGACTTTCTTCGCCGTTGCTGGTGCTCTTCGCGAGCCTCGGCGCCCACGCTGCCGACACCGTCGGGCGCCCCGATTGGCAGCCGTATTTCGATGCGAAGGGCGTGAAAGGGACCATCGTGGTCTTCGAGCCGGCGCTCGACCGCTACTCGATCCTCGACGAGGCGCGCGCGAAAAGGCGTTTCCTGCCGGCATCAACCTTCAAGATTGCCAACGCGTTGATCGGGCTCGAAGAGGGATCGATCGCCGACGAGAAGGAAGTCTTCACGTGGGATGGCAAACCGCGCTCGCGTCCCGAGCTCGAACATGACCACACGTTGAACACCGGAATGCGCGACAGCGTCGTCTGGATGTTCCAGGACATCGCGCGCCGCACCGGCAAGGCGCGAATGCGCGATTGGCTGGCGAAACTCGAATACGGCAATCGCGACATGACGGGGGGCATCGACCTCTTCTGGCTGCAGGGCGGACTGCGCATCAGCGCGCTGGAGCAAGTGCAGTTCCTCCACCGATTGGCCGAAGGACGCCTGCCCGCAACGCAGCGCGCGCAGCGGCTGGTGCGCGAAGCGATGGTTGTCGAGAAAACACGTGAATACACGCTCTACGCCAAGACCGGCAGCTCCGGGCGCACGCGCGAACCGGTGGAGTGGTGGGTCGGCTGGATCGAGAAGAAGGGCAAGCCGGCCGCGTACTTCGCGATGAACATCGAGCCGGGAGCGAAGACCCGCTACGCCGAGCGTTTCGAGATCACCCGCCCGATCCTGCAGCAGGTGGGAGCCCTGCCCGGGCAATACACGTGTCGTGTTTTGTCCCGCGGCTGCGTCTTAATCATCAGACGCCCTCGAAAGGACATCGCATGACCGCATCGCGCAGGTTCCAGCTTTACTCCGCTGTCCTTCTCGCCCTCCCGCTGGCGGCATGGGCCCAGACGGTCCACCAGATCGCCCCGGGCACGTCGCTTTCGATAAAGGCGCTACCCGACAGCCACGTGCTGCGCACGGCCAAGGGCGTGCAGATGACTGTTGGCCAATACAAGGCGGCGCTGGCGCGCGTCCAGTCGGGACAGATCAAGGAAGTGAAAATCGGCATGGGCCAGACCATCGCCAGCGCGGCGAAGCTGCCGCCCGGCACGATGGTTGTGGCACCCTCCGGCGCGCGCATCTCGCAGGTGACCCTGGCGCACGTGCAGAAGATCAAGGACGAAGTTGCCGCACGGAAGAAGGAGACGGTGTTGCCCACCGCGGTCAAGGGCACTCCGGTCGGCATCGTCGGGCGCGACTTCGACATCTCGCAAGCACTGACCCGCAAGGACAGCGACACCGTGACCCTCGGCAACAAGCAATACACCGTGGGCCAGCTCAAGTACATCGATTCGCACCTCAAGGCCGCGGGCCAGCCGTCGCTTGCGCAATACGCGGCGAAGGCGGGCAGCGGCAGGCCTGGAGCTTCGCAGGGCCCGGTGGTGAAAGTGAGCCGCAGCGCGGACCTCGCCTCGCTGCTGAAGATGCCCGACAACACCATCCTCGAGTCGCCCGGCGGCAAGCGCATCACCGTCGCCACCCTCAAGGCGCACGTGCAGAAGCCTGAAGTGAAGGCGTTGCTGGACAAGCGCGGGCAGGCAGGCGGGCTCGGCAAGCCGCTCCTGCCATCCGGTGGAAAGAACTAGGAGACGACGATGAGAAATATTCGCCGCATCCTCACCAGCCTGCTCGCCTTCATCGTGCTCTCCGTGAGCTACCAGTCGGCGGTCGCCTCGATTCCCACGTTCCTCGTCAAGGTCCTCGACGCCGCGCACGTCGTCAATTCCCTCATCCCTAGTGGCGCGATGGTCAACAGCGCTGAAAAACTGCTGCAAAGCTGTTTCGGAATCTTTGGCGGCCCCGAGAGCCTGCCGACATGTGTCGAATCCCTTGCATCCGCGGGCGGCGCCAGCGCCAGCCAGCAGGCGGACCTCAAGTCCATCGCCGCCAATTGCACCGACGTGGCTTCGCCTGCGTGCATCGAGGCCGTCGCCTTCTCCGATGCAGGCACCGACATCCTCGGTGAAATCCTTCCGGGCGCCGACATCCT
>JBDSMR010000035.1:0-7835 GCA_039915735.1 Usitatibacter sp.
AGCAGACGGTGCTCTACCGCCGCGTCCTTGAAGTCGCCGATCACAAGTCCGGAAAACCCGTGCCCCGCGCCGTGGTGCCGGGCATCCAGCTGCAGAGCGCCAAGTTCACGCGCGAACTCACGACGCAGTGGTTTGCGGATCGCGTTGTCACGCGCCATCGCCAATGCCTCGCACGCAGGGCGCGGTAACGAGGCGAAAAAAAGCCCCGGCCGAAGCCGGGGCTACCTGAGGTACGGCCCTCCTACTTGAAGCTGTAGCTGACGTTCGCCGTGTAGTAGCGGCCGAGCGCGTTGTGGAACTGGGCGTTGTAGCCCTGCTGCGTGGTGAGCGAGGAGTTGGCGTCATACGGCGCTTCCTTGTCGCCAACGTTGCGCACCAGCAACCCGAGGCTCAGGTTCTTGATACCGGTGTAGACGACGCCGAGGTCGACGGTGGTCCATGGCTTCACGCGGCAATCCTCGGTGGTGAGCTGGGTCGGCGAAAACGAGCAGCCGCCGTTCACCGGGTCCGCGGTGTTGCCGCCGTTGTACCAGCCGTGCACGTAGTTCAAGCGGCCGGTGACCGACCACGGACCGTTGGCCCAGGTGGACGCCAGGTTGCCCTTGAAGCGCGGCAGTGCATCCGACGGGCCGCCGAACGTGCCGGCCTGGTCATAGATCGGGTCCTGAGGGGCGACGTGGTACTTGTAGTGCTCGAGGTAGGTGCCCGCGATCGAGGTCGTGATCCTGCCCATGCCGCCAAGGCGCGCGGTCCAGGTGAAGTCCACGTCGAGGCCGCTCACTTCGGTGGAGGCCAGGTTGAAGAACTGGCGCAGCACCGCGAAGATCGGGCCGGAGTTGTCCACGCCGGGGAGCCACGTAGCGGGGTTGGGATCACGCACGATGGCGTTGGGGAACTGCGCCTCGCGCGCCAGCAGGTACCCGGAGGAGAAGCGGTCGATCTGGTCCTTGCGCTTGATGCGCCAGTAGTCGATCGTTGCACTCATGTCGCGCGTCGGCTGGATGATCATGCCGAGCGTCATGTTGTCCGACTTCTCCGGTCGCAGGGCCGGATTGGCGCGGATGTAGGAGGCGAAGCTGGTGGCGCAATCGCGTATCGCGGCGTTGAAGACCGGGCAGCGCAGCGGGTCACGCACGTTGCTGTTGAATGCCTGCACGCTTGATTCCGAGATCTGCGTGAGCGAAGGCGCGCGGAAGCCTTTCGCAAACGTCCCGCGCAGGGCGATCATCTCGATCGGCGAATACTTGAAGCCGAGCTTCGGCGTGGTCGAGTTGCCGAAGTCGCTGTAGTGCTCGGTGCGGAGGGCCAGCTGCGTTTCCAGGTTGCGGATGATGGGAATCGAGAGCTCTGCGTACACCGCGCTCACGTCGCGCGACCCCTTGGCCGAAGAAGTGCCACGCCCTACTACGTTGCCGGCGATGATCTGCGGGTCGGCGACGATCTCGAGCTCTTCGCGCCGCAGCTCCGCGCCAACGGCGAGCGCGAGCGGGCCGCCGGCCAGGTTCATCAGTTCGCGCGATCCGCGAACGTCGACGCTGGTGAGTGTTGATTCACCCAGCTCGGCGAAACTGGTCGCCAGGCGCGCGAGCACTTCGGGGCTGTTGGTGCGGCCGTCGAAGCGATAGCTGCGGTCCGCGATCACCGACTGCAGGCCGGAGAACGACAGGTAGCCGGAGTTCACGTCCTCGCGCTCGTTTTTCATGTAGAGCAGCGCCGATTCGTAATCCCAACCGGCGGCGGTGCCGCGGATGCCGGCCACGACGCGTGTTGCGTCGCTGGTCTGGTCGCTCTTGCGCCGGCCCACGTCAGCGAAGTGATAGGCCACCACCACCGGCACGGTGGTCGGATTATCCGGATGCCCCACCGGCAGCAGCAGCCGGTACTGGCGCAGGTCGCCGCCCGCCGTGCCCCAGACGGAGATGGCGTTGTTGAACGATTGCGGATTGGAGAAGTAATCGGTCTCCAGCCGCGAGAACAGGAACTCGCCGAAGGCAGTCATGTTCGGATTGAGCACCAGCGAGCCGCGCAGGTAGGCATCGTTGCGCTGCTGCTTGAAGACGATGTTGATGTCGTTGTAGAGGTCGTAGCGGCAGCGCCCGTTGATGATTTTCTCCGGCGGGCAGTTGGCGTCGATGCCCACGAAGGTGCCGAAGTTGCCGTTGCCCAGGACGCTCTCGCGGAAGTAGTTGCCCGGGTAGCCGTTGGCCGATTGCGTGGTGCGCCAGCCGCCCAGGCGCACCAGGTCGTCGATCGGCACGTGATCGAGCTCCTTGATGTTCACCGGATCGCGTTGGAAGTGCTCGAGGCTGCCGACGATGTTGAACTTGTCCTTCTCCATCGACCCGTAGCCGAGGGTGGCCCCGGCGCGGTAGTTGGTGAACAGGCTCTGCTCGTTGGTGCTGTAGCTGGCGGAGACTTCCATGCCCTGGTAGTCGCTGCGCAGGATGATGTTCACCACGCCTGCCATGGCGTCCGAGCCGTAGATGGCCGAGGCGCCGTCCTTGAGGACCTCGATGCGCTCGATGGCGTCGACCGGGATCGAGTTGAGGTTGTAGACCGTCGAGTTGCCGGTGTTCGGGTCGGCGTAGGCGCCCGGGGCGATGCGGCGGCCGTTCAGCAGCACCAGCGTGCTGGCAGATCCCAGGCCGCGCAGCGAGACGGTCTGCGCGCCGTTGGAGAAACTGTTGGAGATGTTGTCAAGCTGCCCGCCGGCGCTGGATGCCGGAACGTTTCGGAGCAGCTCCGCGATGTCGCGCGAGCCGCTCTGGCGAATCTGCTCGCGCGTGATGGTGACGATCGGAGACGGGGTTTCGGAATCGACACGCTTGATGTTCGATCCCGTGACCTGGATACGCTCGAGCGGCGCGGTCGCCGTCGATGGGGCCGTCTGGGCCTGGGCGCCGGTGGAAATCACCGCTACGCCAAGGCAATGCGCTACCGCCGCGACGAGTCGCGTCCTCTTCATCTTTCCCATTTGGGGCTCCCGGAGTTTGAGCTGAGTTGATTTTCTTGAAGCTCCGGCGAGCGTAACTACACGGCAATGTCTGCTGGGAAACAGAAAGTCACGGTGTATTGGGATTGATGGCGAAGTGTCACCGCCGCGTGATCCAGCAGCCCCGCCAAGGGCTGCCGGCCCGCTCTCGTCCTACTTCTCGATCTCGCAGCCCAGCTCGGCCAGGCGCTTGTTGATCCAGCTCTTGTCCTGCGTGCCATCCGCGATCTGGCGGAACGTCTCGGTCTCCGCCGCAAGCTTGGCGGCCGACCTGGTGCAGATCTCCGCGGCCACGTCGAAGGGCACGCAGAGAATGCCGTCGTCGTCGCCGATCACGAGGTCGCCCGGCTCGATCACCATGCCGTCGATGGCGATGGGGACGTTGATTTCGCCCGGGCCATCCTTGTACGGGCCACGATGCGAGATGCCGGCGGCGAACACCGGGAAGGTGCCGTCCTTGATGGAGCCGTAGTCGCGGATGGCGCCGTCGATCACCACGCCGCCGAGTTTCTTCTTCGCGGCGATCGACAACATGATCTCGCCGATGATCGAGTTGGTGCAGTCCCCGCCGGCGTCGACCACGATGACGTCGCCCTCGACCGCCATGTCGAGCGCCTTGTGCACCATCAGGTTGTCGCCCGGGCGCGTCTTCACGGTGAGGGCGGGGCCACACATCACGCCCTCGGCATGCATCGCCATGATGCGCGGGCCACCCGCCGTCATGCGGTTCATGCTGTCGCTGATGTTGGCGACCGGGATCCCCCGGTATTTGTTGACAAGCTCCGCGCTGACCGCGCGCTTGCGCTGGAGAATCCTGAATCCGATTGCCATGTCTGCCTTTCTCGTTATGCCGCCCTGGCCCGTCGCGCCAGGTGCGCGTTGAGGCGGGGATAGACCCTGCGGGCGTTCTGGTTGAAAACCTTTTCACGATCGGCCGCGCGCAACCAGCCCACGGCCTCGATGTAGCGCTTGGTGTCGTCGTAGTAATAGCCCGTTTCCGGGTCGATGCCCTTCACGGCGCCGACGATCTCGGAGGCGAACAGGATGTTGTCCATCGGCACGGTCTTGAGCAGCAGCTCGATGCCGGGCTGGTGGTAGACGCAGGTGTCGAAGAAGACGTTGCGCAGCAGTTCAGTGAGCGGCGGGCGCTTCAAGTCCTGCGCGAGGCCGCGATAACGTCCCCAGTGATACGGCACCGCGCCACCGCCGTGCGGAATCACGAATCGCAGCGTGGGGAAATCCTTGAAGAGGTCCGCGCGCACGAACTGCATGAAGGCCGTCGTGTCCCCGTTGATGTAGTGCGCGCCGGTGTGGTGGAAGTTCGGGTTGCACGAGCAGCTCACGTGCACCATTCCCGGCACGTCCAGCTCCACCATCTTTTCGTAGAGCGGATACCAGTGGCGGTCGGTCAGCGGCGGGCCGGTCCAGTTGCCATCGGAGGGGTCCGGGTTCACGTTGCAGCCGATGAAGCCCAGCTCGTTCACGCAGCGCTCCAGTTCCGCCACGCAGTTGGCGGGGCTCACGCCTGGGGACTGCGGCAGCTGGCACACCCCGGCGAAGTTGTCTGGGTAGAGCTGGGTCACGCGGTGGATCAGGTTGTTGCAGGCCTGCGTCCAGTGGCTGCTGGTTGTTGCGTTGCCGATGTGGTGCGCCATGGCGCTGGCGATGGGCGAGAAGATCGTGAGGTCCACGCCACGCTCGCGCTGGATGCGCAGCTGGTTCCTTTCCAGGCTCTCGCGGATCTCGTCGTCGCTGATCTTCACATCCGGGGCGAGTGCGGGCGCATCGGGCTCCTCCAGCTTCGCGATCTGGCGCTCGCGGTACGCGTTGAGCGCCGCTGGGGCGGTGGTGTAGTGCCCATGGATATCGATGATCAAGCCGCTACTCCGTAGGGAAAAACGTACTTTATTTCCTGCGGAAGAGCGCGAGTGCGGAGAGCGCGATGCGGGCGACGGCGAGGACGGTGCCGGCAGTGCCGATCCAGCGGCCGGCGCTGCGCCCTGCGAAGAAAGTGAGCAGCCCGGCGAACGGCAACTGCGAGGCGCGCGAACGCATCGTGAGCGCAGCCACCCCCAGTTGCGATCGATACAACCGCGACTGTGCCACCAGCAACTGCTTGCGCAGTGCAAGATCGTCCAGGTCCTGGCTCATGAAGATTTCCCGTTCATGTCGCGCAGCGCCTTCATGTCGGCCTTGAATTCCGTCGCGGTCTGGCTGAACGGCGTGGCGCGGTTGGCGAAGGACGATTGCACACCCTTGAGCAGGGCCACGCCGACGCCACCGTAGAGCAGCGTGATGCCGCCAAGCGCCCACAGTCGGTGCGTGTCCCAGAGGGCTGCCGCGATCCAGATGCCGGCGCTGACGAGAGCGCACGCAACCAGCACGCCCGCGATCACACCGCGCACGATCACCTGCCCGAGGTGGATCGATTCCTCACGCAGCTCGATGCCCGCCAACTCGACACGCGCGCCGACCAGGCCCAGCAGCGCCTCGCTGACGCCGGGCGGAGCAGGCTCCCCGGGCGCGTGATCCGGAGTTTCCTCCACGCTCAGCGGCGGCTTGTGAGGATCACGCCGACAACAACTCCCACCGCGGCGGCGACGCCGATCGCGGTCCAGGGATTGTCACGCACGTAGGTATCGGCTTCGCGCGCGGCGCCGCTGGCGCGCTCCATGGCGCTTTCCTGGATCTCGCGCACACGCGTCTTCGCGCTGCGCAGGTTTTCTTCGAGCGATTCGCGCACCGAGAGCGCCTTTTCACCACTGACGGTGGCGAGCGAGCGCAGCAGCGCCTCGGAATCGCGCACCAGTTTGTCGAAGTCGTCCAGCAGTTGCTGGGTGGATGCCTGGGGGGATGTCTTGGCCATGAGTGTCTCCAGTTGCGGGGGGTTGGGCTCAAGCATAGCCGGTTCGCGCATTGCGTTGCCGTGCGCCCAGAATCCCGGGGGAACGTGCGCCCAGAATCCCGGGGGAAATGGAGGCGGTTGGGGGGGGGTCAATAGGGCGCCACCGTATTGTTTGCAACCGGTTGGTATTGCGTGCATGCTCCAGTGAAATAATCTGGAGTCATATCTTGAACGTTTGTTTATACCGTGCTGCCCTCAAGGCGGGGGTAGCCGGGGTTGCTGCGCTCTTCTCCTTCGCTGCATTCGCGCTACCTACCGTAACAGTCACGTCCCCCACCGCGAGCCAGGTCATCCCGGCGCCGGGCAGCATCACGCTGCGAGCGACGGCGACTCCGACTTCGGGCAAAACCATCACCAAGGTCGAGTTCTATCGCGGCGGAACCACGCTCATCGGAACGGTCACCGGCGCCACAACGCCGCACACCTTCAGCTGGACGGGTATAGCCGCAGCAGCGTATTCGATCACCGCCAAGGCCTACGACTCCACCGGCAATAAAACTTCCACGGCCGTCGCGATGACGGTGCGCACACCTCCCACGGTCAGCCTCACGTCGCCCGCTGCGGGACAAATCTTTACTGCGCCCGCGAGCGTGAGCCTTGCCGCGACCGCCGGCGCCGCAAGTGGTGGCACGGTCACCAACGTGAAGTTCTTCCAGGGCGCCACCCAGATCGGCAGCACCGATACGAGCTCTCCCTATAGCGGCACCTGGAGCGCCGCACCTGCAGGGACCTACAGCATTACCGCGGTTGTCCTGGATTCCAAGGGCCTCACGACAACGTCGGCCGTGCGCAGCATCACGATCAATGCGCCCGCGCCGCCCACGGTGAGCCTCACCGCACCGGCGGACGGCGCCACGTTCACGCCGGGTTCCAACATCACGGTGAGCGCCACGGCAACGGCCGGGACGGGTTCGCTGAGCCATGTCCGCTTCCTTCGCAACGGCACGCAGATCGGCAGCAACGACACCAGCTCCCCGTATTCGGTGATCTGGACGAGCGCGCCCGCAGGCACTTACGTGCTCACCGCCATCGCCCGGAATTCGGGTGGCGTGGAGACGACGTCGGCCTCGCGCACCATCACCGTAAGCAATCCGCACACGCCCCCGGTCGCCACCATCACGGCGCCCACCTCGGGCTCGCTGCTCTCCGCACCCGCCACAATCAACATCACCGCGACGGCAGTCCCGCAATCCGGCTTCACGATCAGCAAGGTGGAGTTCTTCAACGACACCACCAAGATCGGCGAAGCGCTTTCGGCGCCGTATGTGTTCAGCTGGACCAATCGTCCCGCAGGTTCGTACCTGCTGAAGGCGGTCGCGACCGACAATGCCAGCTCGGCCGGTACATCGGCATCGGTCTACGTCGTCGTGGATGGCGCGGACTCCTGCATCGGCGCACCGCCGCTTGCCGCCAAGGATTCAGCAACCCAGCTTGCCTCCTTCCAGGGGCCTTCGCCCAACTTCGAAGCGAACCTTGGCCAGGTGAACGCGGCGGTAAAGTTCCGCCGCAATGCGAGCGGCTATCAACTCTTCCTCACGCCCACCGAGCGCGTGATGGCGTTGCATGGAAGCGGCAAGGGGGGACAGCAGGTTGCACTGCGAATGAAGTTCCTCGGAAGCAATCCGCATCCCGAGGTCGCGGGCATCGACGAGGTCGCGGGGCGCAGCAATTACCTCGTCGGCCGGGATAAAACCAAATGGCGCCGGCACGTGCCGAGCTTCGCAAGCGTGCGTTACAGCGATCTCTATCCCGGGATCGACGAGGTGTATCGCGCGGAAGACAAGGCACTCGAATATGACCTCCACGTCGCCGCGCATGCGGACCCGTCGGTGGTTCGATTCGCAATCGAGGGCGCCGAGAGTATCGAAATCGCCCCCGAAGGCGACCTGAGACTCCGCACCCCGCTGGGCATCGTGACCCATCGCAAGCCCGTGGCCT
>JBDSMR010000046.1:0-18707 GCA_039915735.1 Usitatibacter sp.
GAGCTGGCCGAGCTCAAGAAGGAGCAGTCGGGCCTGAAGAAGCTGCTGGGCTCGCCGGCGGAGCGCCGCAGGATGGCCGCGCAGGAAGTGCGCGAGGATTCGGAGAAATTCGGCGACAAGCGCCGCAGCTTCATCGAGGAAGCCGAACGCATCACGGTGTCGATGGTAGAGACGGTCACCGACGAGCCGGTCACGCTGCTGCTGTCGAAGAACGGCTTCCTGCGTTCACGCCAGGGCCACGGTATCGACCGCGCGGCGTTGAGCTGGAAGGAAGGTGATGCGCCGCTGGCGATCGTCGAAACCCGCACGGTGCATCCGATCGTCGCCATGGGCGCGAACGGTCGCGCCTATAACCTCAAGGCCTCCGACCTGCCCGGCGGCAAGGGGGACGGGGTGCCCATGAGCTCGCTTGCGGATACGCAGGGTACGGCCATCGTGGCGCTCATCTCCACCACTCCGGACCAGTCGGTGCTGTTCGCCTCGAGTGCGGGTTATGCGTTGTCGGCGAAGGTGGAGAGCCTGATCACGCGCCAGCGCACGGGCAAGGCGTTTGTCACCATCGGCGAAGGCGACGCCCTCATCACCGCGGCGCTGCTGCCCGCGCACGTGAAGGAAGTCGCAGCGTTATCGGGCGAAGGCCGCCTGCTGGTGTTCCCGATCGGCGAAGTGGCCGAACTCGCCAACGGTGGGCGCGGCGTCATGGCAATAAAGCTGCATGACAACGAAAAGATGCTGGGACTCAAGTCGGTCCAGCCCGACGGAGTGCGCATTGGCACCTTCGGGCGCGGCGACAAGCGCTCGACGATGGTCCTCAAGGGTGCAGCGCTGGCCCGCTACCGGGGCAATCGCGCGCGTACTGGACGAGTCCTGGAAGGCACGCACAAGCGCGTTGAAGGATTCGAGGACTGAGGAGAAATCGATGCCGGAAGTTGATGCGAAAGCGACATTCAAGCGGCTGCTGGCGAACGGGCCACTCACCCAGATCCCCAAGCGTGCCGCCGACCAGCTCCTGATCGCCCGCCTGGCCGGAACGCGCTTCCAGCCGGGCCGCCAGTACGCCGAAAAGGAAGTGAACGAGACGCTCACATCGTGGCTGTCGACATTCTTCGCGGAGCACGGGATCGACTACGCCACCCTGCGACGCTTCATGGTGGACATGCGCATCCTCACCCGCGATCGCGCCTGTACGCACTACCAGGTGAACGAGGCAGGCCTCGCGGGAGTCGATGCAATGCTCGACCCCGCGAAGATCCTCGTGGAAGCCAGCGCCGAGCGTGCGGCCCGGCGCCAGAAACACGCCGGCTGAGAGGCAGCCGGCGCACGAGGTCATTCCGACTACTGCGCGTGCGCCAGGCCGATACCCAGGCTGCAGGCGATAAAGGCGAATATGCGATTTGTCATGGTCTCCCCCTTGGTGGACCTGAGACAATGACCGACCTTGCCACCCTCGGCAGGCAAGTTCCAGGAGAAGGCCTTGCAAGCGCAATCGATTCCCCTCTTTCACCTCGCGTTTCCGGTCGACAACCTCGCGCAAGCGCGCGCCTTCTACGGCGAGTTGCTGGGATGCCCCGAGGGACGCAGCTCCGATGCGTGGGTGGACTTCAATTTCTATGGGCACCAGATCGTCGCGCACCTGGCGCCGGAAGAAACCGGGCACCACAACACCAGCGCGGTTGACGGCCACGACGTGCCGGTGCGCCACTTCGGCGCCATCCTGCCGATGGCCGTGTGGGAGTCGCTCTCGGAGAAGCTCAAGGCCGCGAACACGAAATTCGTGATCGAGCCGCATGTGCGCTTCAAGGGCCAGGTGGGTGAGCAGGCCACCATGTTCTTCCTCGATCCGTCGGGCAATGCGCTCGAGTTCAAGGCCTTCGGCGACATGTCGCAGGTTTTTGCCAGGTAACTACGGCGAAGGGCCTCCGCGGTCCGCGTTGGCCTGAACCTCAGCGAAGCGCAGAACTACTCCTGGAAGGCTTCCTCGCGCCGCTTCTTGATCGAAGGCGCCGCCACCAGTATCACCAGGAAAGTCGCAATGACCAGCAGCGTGAGGCTGATCGGGCGTGTGACGAACACCGCTGGATCACCGCGAGAGAGCAGCAGCGCGCGCCGCAGGTTCTCCTCCATCATCGGCCCGAGCACGAAGCCGAGCAGCAACGGCGCGGGTTCCACCTCGAGCTTGATGAAGGAGTAGCCAATGAAGCCGAAGAGCGCGGCCAGCAGCACGTCATACGACGCGTTGCTGATCGAATACACGCCGATGCAGCAGAAGATGAGGATGGCGGGAAAGAGGTAGTCGTACTTCACCGTGAGCAGCTTCACCCACATGCCGATCAGCGGCAGGTTGAGCACCACCAGCATGAGGTTGCCAACCCACATGGAGGCGATCATTCCCCAGAACAGGTCCGGCCTGGCCGTCATGATCTGGGGGCCGGGCTGGATGCCGTGGATGATCATGGCCCCGATCATCAGGGCCATCGTCGGGTTGGAGGGAATGCCGAGAGTCAACAGCGGGATGAAGGAGGTCTGCGCCGCCGCATTATTGGCCGACTCCGGGGCGGCCACGCCTTCGATCGCACCCTTGCCGAAGCGCGACGGATCCTTGGCCAGCTTCTTCTCCAGCGTGTAGGCGGAGAAGGATCCCAGCACCGGGCCGCCGCCAGGAAGGATCCCGAGCATCGAACCGAGAATCGTTCCGCGGATCGTGGGCCATGCGCACTGCTTGAGGTCCTGCAGGTTGGGCAGCAGGCCGGTGATGCTCTTGGTGAACACCTCGCGCTCTTCTTCGCCCTGCTCCAGGTTGCGCACGATTTCCGAGAAACCGAACATCCCCATGGCGATGGTGCCGATGCCCAGGCCGTCAATCAGCTCGGGCAAGCCAAAGCTGTAGCGCGCCACGCCCGAGTTCACGTCGGTGCCCACGAGGCCCAGCAAAAGTCCCAGCACGATCATCGCGACCGCCTTGACAACAGAGCCATGTGCCAGCACCACTGCCGCAATGAGGCCCAGCACCATCAACGAAAAATAGTCTGCGGGACCGAACTTGAGGGCCAGTTCCGCAAGCGGCGGCGCGAAGCCGGCGATCAGGAAAGTGGCAACCGAACCGGCGAAGAACGAACCCAGCGCGGCGACACCCAGCGCCTTGCCCGCATTTCCCTGGCGCGCCATCTGGTAGCCATCGAGGCAGGTGACAACGGAGGAGACCTCACCCGGCAGGTTCACCAGGATGGCGGTGGTCGATCCGCCGTACTGAGCGCCGTAGTAGATGCCTGCCAGCATGATCAGCGCGGAGACGGGCGGCAACACGAACGTCGCCGGAAGCAGCATGGAGATCGTGGCGATGGGCCCGATTCCCGGCAGCACTCCGATCAGCGTGCCGAGCAGCACGCCGATGAAGCAATACATGATGTTCGACAGCGTCAGGGCGACGCCGAAACCCAATGCAAGGTTGTTTAGCAGATCCATGGTGCCTACGAGCCTGCGCCACCGCTATGAATTGAAACTTACTGAACGCGGCCTTACATTGGGCACAACCTGCTTATCAGCCCCTAGGCGGCCTCGATCCTGGCAGCCGTGATGAGCTTCTGGTACTTCTCGATCTCCTTCTTCCAGAACGTGGCGAACTGCTCCGGCGTGCCGGAGCTTACTTCGGCATCGAGGTCCTGCAGGCGCTTGGCCACATCGGGTTGCTTGAGGATCGCCTGCACGTCCGCATTGAGCCGCGCGACGATTTCCTTCGGCAACCTGGCCGGGCCTGCAAGGCCATACCAGGTGGAAATCTCGTAGCCGGGAAGTGTCTCGGTAACAGCGGGCACGTTGGGGAACGCCGGCAGGCGCCTGGGCGAGCACACGGCAAGCAACTTCCATTTTCCCGCATTCACCTGCGGCATCGCCGAGCCGGTGGAGCCGAACGTCATGTCAACGTCGCCTGCGATGAGGGCCGCGATCGCGTCGCCTGTGCCCTTGAACGGCACGTGCAGCATGTCGACACCTGCCTGCAGCTTGAACGCCTCGCCGGCGATATGCTGGATGCTGCCCACGCCGGACGACGCGAACGAAAGCTTGCCCGGGTTGGCCTTCGCGTACTTGATCAGGTCCGGCACGTCGGCGAACTTGTACTTCGGGTGATGGCAGAGCATCTGCGGCGTGATGCCGATGAGCGCGATCGGCGTGAAATCGTTGATGGGATCGAAGCGTCCCTTCGAAACCAGCAGCGGGCCGATGGCGTTGGAGTTGATGTGCGCCAGCTGCAGCGTGTAGCCGTCGGGCGCCGCCTTGGCCACGAGGTCGGAGCAGATCGTGCCGGTCGCACCGGTCTTGTTCTCGACGATCACGGGTTGGCCGAGCTTCTCGGGAAGCTTCGCGGCCACCAGGCGCGCCATCGCGTCAGCGCCCCCACCGGGCGGGAATCCCACCAGGATCTTCACCGGCTTCGAGGGGTACTTCTCCTGCGCCCACGCGGGCAGCGCGGCGGCAAGGGGAAGCGCGGAAAGGGATGCAATCAGGTGTCGGCGTTTGGCGTCGATCGTCATGGGATAGAGTTGTCTCTCCTAGCAGGGAGACAGATTTTGGCACAGCTTCGTATTCCCGCTGTCTACATGCGCGGCGGCACCAGCAAGGGGGTGTTTTTCCGCGCCGAGGATCTGCCTGCGGACCCGGCGCAGCGCGAGCGAATCCTCTTGCGTGTGGTCGGAAGCCCCGATCCCTACGGCAAGCAGATCGACGGCATGGGCGCGGCAACTTCCAGCACCAGCAAGGTCGTGATCCTCTCGCCTTCGAAACGCGAGGACAGCGACGTGGACTATCTTTTCGGCCAGGTGGTGATCGACAGGCCCTTCATCGACTGGTCGGGCAACTGCGGCAACCTCACCGCCGCCGTGGGACCGTTCGCGGTTTCCCAAGGCTGGGTGAAGGGCCCGCGCGATGGCCACGCCGTTGCGCGCATCTGGCAGCAGAACATCGGCAAGCGCATCGTCTCGCACGTGCCGGTGCGCGATGGCGAAGTGATCGAGGAAGGCGAGTTCGAGCTCGATGGCGTGACCTTCCCCGCCGCCGAGATCCGCATTGAATTCATGGACCCGGGTGGACTGGGTGAAGGCGCGGATGCGGGCGGTGCGATGTTCCCCACCGGCAACCTTCGTGACGTGCTGGATGTGCCCGGTGTCGGCAAGGTGGAAGTAACGCTGATCTCCGCCGGCAATCCCACCGTGTTCGTGGACGCTGCGGCCGTGGGGCTGCAGGGCACGGAGCTCGCCGGCGCGGTCGACGGCAACGCGGAGTTGCTCAGGCGCAGCGAAACGATTCGCGCGCATGCAGCGGTGGCCATGGGTCTCGCCTCAAGCGCCGAGGAGGCCAGCACCAGGCGCCTGCACACGCCCAAGATCGCGTTTGTGTCCAGGCCAAAGGGCTACACCGCGAGCAGCGGCAAGGTGATTGCCGCCAGTGACATCGACCTCACGGTACGCATGCTCTCGATGGGCAAGCTGCATCACGCCGTGCCCGGCACGGGCGCCATTGCCGTCGGAGTGGCCAGCGCGATTCCAGGGACCGTGACTCATGGCGCACTGGGCAGCGAAGGCGACGCGCTGCGACGCCGCATCGGACATCCCTCCGGCTTGGTGGCGGTGGGCGCGGAGGTTTCGCAAGCGGGCGGCGAATGGTCGGTGACCAGGGCCGTGATGAGCCGCAGCGCAAGGCGCCTCATGGAAGGCTGGGTGCGCGTGCCACAAGGCTGATTGCTCCGTCGGCCCTGCACCTTCCGCGACATGCAGGTCGAGAAGATGTGCGTGATCAACTCGCCCGGTAGCCGGCCTGCGTGATCCAGTCGCCGATGCAATCCCATTCGCTTGCCGCGACGTTCCACCTGGGCATCTGGGCTTCGAGCGCGACCATCCGCTGGCCGAAGATCACCTGGTGAACGATGGTTGCGCCGTTGGCGAAGACGATGCCGCGGGGCGGGATCTCGACACGCACGGTGGGAAAGTTGGCGAGGATGCCGGACTTGTTGATGATGTCGCAGACTTGGTTGACGTCGGCAGGCAGCGAATCGCCGAGCGCGCCGGCGGAGAACCTCAGCACGTCCTTGAGGGACGGCCCCACGTTCCACACGCGCGGCTCTGAGTCCACGTTCATGAAGAACTTGAGGCGCGGCAGCTTGAGCTCTTCCGCGAAAGGCCTGCCTGCGTTGAAGACGTCCACGTGCAGCGGCTCGTTCTCGGTGCGTGTGAAGCGGAAAGTGCAGTTGACCCAGTGGATCTGTCGATACGCGGGAAAGAGTTCCATGATCAACAGCTTGAATCCCAACTCGAGGCGCAGCAGCTCCGAGTAGGTCTTCAGCAGCATCGCGTCTTCCTTGATCATCAGGCCAAGCGGGTTCTGCGTGCGCTTGAAGCCGCCGTCCGCGAAAACCACGGGGGGCACCGTGAGGTCATTCACCGTGCCGAATTTCTTCCATTCCGGCGGAAACGAGAGGCGATGGATGAATTCGGCGTCGTAATCGAGGCCGGCGTTCTCCAGCAGGAGCGCGCCGTGACCCTCGTAGTGCTCGCGCGTCTGCGCGGCCGCATTCATCATCTCCTGCGCATTGCGGAATCGCAGGATCGGAACCGGTTCTGGAAGCTCTGCCATGCGCGAATTATAAGGCGCGCAGGGTGACGACCAGGACGTCTCGATACGCCACCATTGCGGGATCGAGGGGCTTCACGGCGGTGACGCCGTGCATCACGCGCGTATCGTCCACGAGTGCCGAGTCGAGCGGCTGCACCAGCGTGAAGCTGCCCAGCGGTGTGCCGTCCAGCGCGTGCACGGTTGTGGTCCCGCTTTCGATGTTCTGCCGGTCCACCAGCAGGACCAGCACGCAGTCGACGCCGTCGCGGTGCACGCCTTCCGGTGTCGGCAGTCCCACCGCGTCAGGACGCGCTTCGATGCGGAACTGGTGGCACTCGATGTGCCAACCCGTTTCGGGACGCAGCCCGCCGAAGAGAGACAACGTGAACGCCATGATCGTGGTGAATGACGGGCCCGCAAGTATCCCCGGGGCGATGGGCTCGAACGAGCGCTCGATGCCGCCGACCAGCGAGTTGTATTCGCGCGCCTGGTAGTGCGGCTGGTGCGCCTCGATGCGAAAGAGTGTCTCGCCCGCGCCCGCGGACAGCGTCGCGTGGCGGCGGCGGCGGTAGCGATGCCCGTCGGGCAGGTGCGTGTCTCGCGGCAGGTCGTTCCAGCTCGCCGCGAACGCCGGCCAATCGGCAAGCTCGCCCAGTAGCGGAGCAAGCCGCGCGCGCGGGGCGAATGCGTATCCATCCCGCGCGATGGCTTCGCGCAGCGCCGGCATGTCAGTCACCAATCGCCTCCATGCGCCGGTCGTGCAGGCGCGCAAAAAGCGTCATCGCGAGGGTCGCGCCGATCAAGGCCATGAACATGTCCGATTGCGTGTCCCAGGGGTCGCCCTGCGTGCCGAGGAACTCGTCGGCGCCCTGCCCCATCGCCAGCGCCGCCCACCACTCGAGCAGCTCATAAAACGCGCTGATCGCAAGCGCCACGCAGCCGGAGAGGAACGCCGCCCACTGGCGGCCACTCACGTGCCGGCCACGCAGCAGGATCTCGCGCGCCACCAGCGCGGGCACGAAACCCTGCATGAGGTGCCCGAGCTTGTCATAGGGGTTGCGTGCAAGATGGAACCACTCCTGCACCCAGGCGCCGGCCGGCACGCGCGCGTAGGAGTAGGCGCCGCCGACGATCAGCACCACCGCGTGAACCGCGATGAGGATGTAGAGCATGTCGCTCAGGGGGAAGCGCTTGTACGTGGCGATGAGGATCGGCGTGGCGATCAGCACCGGCGCCACTTCCATGATCCACGTGGCGCGGTCGTACGGTGCCACCCCGGAGACCAGCAGCACGACAAACACCGCGAGGCCGAGAAATCCGCACAACTTCAGGCGGGTCACTTCGCAGCCTTCAGCGTGATCCAGGTCGGCGCGTGGTCACTCGGCTTCTCGCGCCCGCGCACCCAGGTGTCGACACCGGCATCCACCAGCCGCGAAGCCGTCTGCGGGTTCAAGAGCAGGTGATCGATGCGCAGGCCGGAGTTCTTCTCCCAGTGCTGGCGGAAGTAGTCCCAGAATGTGTAGATGCTTTCCTTCGGATGTCTCGTGCGGATCGCATCAACCCATCCGGCATCGAGGAGTTGCTGGAAACGCTCGCGGCTTTCAGGCTGCAGCAGCGCATCTTTTTTCCACGACTTTGGACTGTAGATGTCGAAGTCGGTGGGAACGACGTTGTAATCCCCGGCCAGGACCACCGGATGGCCGCAGCCGTGGAGCGACTTCGCATGCTCGATGAGGCGGTCCATCCACTTGAGCTTGTACTGGAATTTGGGGCCGGGCTGCGGATTGCCATTGGGCAGGTACAGGCACGCGACCAGCACGCCATGCGCCGCGGCCTCGATGTAGCGGCTGTGGGAGTCGGTCGGATCGCCCGGCAGGCCACGGCGATGCTCGATCGGATCCGAGTCCTTCGACAGGATGGCGACGCCGTTCCAGGACTTTTCCCCGTGCCAGATGGCCCCGTACCCTGCCTCGTGTATCTCGTTCACCGGGAACTGCTCGTCCAGCGCCTTCAGCTCCTGCAGGCAGACGATGTCCGGCGACTCCTTTCCGAGCCATTCCAGCAGGTGGTGGATGCGCGGGCGGACGCCATTGATGTTGTACGTGGCGAGCTTGAGGGCCTTCATGCGGCAATCCTACCGTAGGGCCCGGCCGGGATAGTCCGGCTTCCCACCCGTTCGCATCCTGCGAAGGGGTGGTTGCCTGAATTCCGATTCCCCGCGGGAGGACCCCCATGTTGTGATGGCCGCGAACGCATCCATGGAGCCTTCGCATGCCCGCTCGCAATGTCCTGATCTTCGGCGCCTCCTACGGCGCGCTGCTCGCCGCCAAACTCGCGCTCGCGGGCCATTCCGCCACACTGGTCTGCCGCGACCGCAATGCCGCGCTGATCAACGCCAAGGGCATCGTGGTGCGCATGCCGGTCAAGGGCCGCGAGGGGCTGGTTGAAGTCCAGTCACGCAAGCTCGCGGGCAAGGTCATTGCCACGACGCCGGATCGCGCGAAACCGGCCGAATACGATCTCGTCGTGCTCGCCATGCAGGAGCCGCAGTACAGCCAGCCCGGCGTGCGTGAGTTGCTGCAGGCCACGGCCGAGGCGCGTGTGCCCTGCATGTCGATCATGAACATGCCGCCGCCGCCTTACCTGGCGCGCATCCCCGGAATCAACCCCGCACTTTGTGGCGAAGGCTTCACCGACGCAGGCCTGTGGGACCACTTCTGCCCGCAACTGATGACGCTGTGCAGCCCCGACGCACAGGCCTTCCGCCCGCCCGAAGAGGAAGGCAACGTGCTGCAGGTGCGCCTGCCGAGCAACTTCAAGGCGGCGCGATTCGAATCGGACAGCGATACCGCGATGCTGCGCGAAATCGGCGAAAGCATCGATGCGGCACGCTTCGAGCTGGATGGCGAAATGATCGACCTGCCGGTGAAGCTCAAGGTGCACGATTCCGTCTTCGTCCCGCTGGCCAAGTGGGCGATGCTGCTCGCCGGCAACTACCGCTGCCTGCAGGACAATGGCATTCGTTCGATCGCGGACGCCGTCCATGGCGACCTCGAGCAAACGCGTGACGTCTATGACTGGGTGGTGGCGCTTTGCCGTTCGCTCGGCGCGGATGCGCAGGACATGGTGGCGTTCGAGAAATATGCCGTGGCGGCGAAATCGCTGCAGAGCCCGTCTTCAGCCGCGCGCGCGCTGGCTGCCGGCGCGCCCAACATAGAGCGTGTCGACCGCCTGGTGCAATCAATCGCCGCACAGATCGGCAAGCGGCACGACGGCATCGACGAAACGGTCGCGCGCGTGGACAGCTGGCTGGTGCGAAACCGCCTCAAGGGCTGACGCCCTCGGCGTTTTCCGGCACCGGCGCCAGAGCGGCTACTTGTCCCTGGCTATCACGGCCTTGTCGATGCATTCCCTGACTGCAACGTCGGTGGCCTCCTTGGTGTCCTTCTTGCCAACCTTGGCCACGCACACCTTCCTGATCTCCTCGCGTTCCTTCTTGGCGTCCTGGGCGGCAGCGTCCGTCGCCACGATGGCCAGGCAACCGGCAAAAACGATCGAAATCATTCGCTTCATGTATTTCTCCTCGCGCTGACAAGTGGTGTTGGTTCAGGTGCCCTGTTATCCAGGGCGTGCGGGTTATATTGTGCCCATGAAAAGCTACTTCATGCAGACAACCGCCGAACAAGCCACGATCGAGCTCCGGGAAGCCCCCCTTCCCGAACCCGGCCCCCAGCAGATGCTGATGCGCATGCGCGCCGCCAGCCTCAATCGCGGCGAGTTCATCCTCGCCCACGGATTGCAGAAGCCGGGCACTTCCAAGGCCATCGGAGTGGAAGGGGCGGGCGATGTCGTCAAGCTCGGCTCCGAGGTCAAGGGCTTCGCCGTCGGCGATCGCGTCATGGGGCGCTGCGCGGGCGCATTCTCCGAATACGCGTTGATGGACGCGCGCGAGGCGATGGCGATGCCGGACAACCTCACCTTCGCGGAAGGCGCCTCGATCGCGCTCACCTCGCTCGTCGTGCATGACATGCTGGTTCTCCAGGGGCGCCTCAAGGCAGGCGAATGGGTCCTGGTGACGGGTGTCTCCTCGGGCGTCGGCGTCTCCTCGCTGCAGATGGCGAAGGTGCTGGGCGCGAAGGTCATCGGAACCTCGGGCTCGCAGGAGAAGCTCGATCGGCTCAAGGCGGAAGGCCTCGACCTCGGCATCCGCACCCGCGTTTCCGACTTCCATGGAGAAGTCCTGAAGGCCACCGGTGGCAAGGGTGTGGACCTCGTCGTCAACACCGTGGGCGGATCCGTATTCGCCGAATGCATCCGCTGCATGGCGTTCGAGGCGCGGCTCGCCACCGTGGGCTACGTGGACAACACACTCAAAGCCGAGATCGATATCCAGGCCCTGCATGCGCGCAGGCTCACGCTTTTCGGCGTCTCGAACAAGCAGCGCACCGCGGAGCAACGAGCGGCCGGGGTTCCTGCATTCGTTGCGCAGATGATGCCGATGCTTGCCGCCGGACGCATGAAGCCGGTGATCGATCGCGCCTATTCCTTCGACCAGCTGCCGGCCGCCAAGGCGCAGATGGATGCCAGCGGCGCACTCGGCAAGATCGTGTTGCTGATGCCCGAAGGAGCGAAGGCATGACGCGCGCGGCTAGCCCTGGAGCTTGTCGACGATCTCGTTCGTCAGGCGCAGGCGCCTGCCCAGCTCCTGCGAGAGGCTGGTGAGCAGCTTGATCGCAATGGCATGGTGCCCGGCGACGATCCCCAGGAACGCATCACGAGACATCGCGTAGCAGACCAGCGGGCCATCGGACTGCACGCTCGCTGATCGCGGGGCGGCGTCGAGCAAGGCCATCTCGCCGAAAACCGTTCCCTCGCCGAAAGTCACCAGCCGGGTCGAGCGCGGGCCCTCTGCGCGACGCACGCTGGCGGCACCCTGGACCACGATGTACATCTCGTCGCCCGGCTCGCCTTCGCGGAAAACAAATTCGCCCCGCGCGAACTGGCGGCGCAGCAGCACCTTTTCCAGCACGCCCAGTTCCGCCGGAGTCAGATCGGAGAAGAACTCCAGCGAACGCAGCGGAATTTCGGCGTAGGTGGTCGCGTCCGCGCCTTCCGTAGCCAGTAGCGCGTGCTCCATCTTCTCGAGCGCGTGGTCGATGTCCGTCGTGAACGCATCGTTGCCCAGCAGCGCGACGACGCCGGTGTCAACGAGGATGTCGCGTTGCGGCTGCCCGGAGGCAACCCCGGAAATCACCAGCATGCCCCCGCGAGAGCGAACCCGCTGGTGGATCTGCATCAACACCTGCGCTCCGGTAGTGTCCACGTCGCTTACCCGTGCGAAGTCGATGATCACGTGTGTGGAACCCTCCTGCATGCATTGGTCCACGCGCGTGAGCATGTCATCCGCCGTGCCGAAGAAGATCACGCCTTCGAGCTCGATCACCACGATGCGGCGGGCCATGCGCGAGAGGATCTCCATCTGCTCCGCGCTGCGGGAGCGGCGTGAGCGCATGGCGTCGCCGCGCGAGACGCGCCTCACGATCGAGTGGCTCATGTTCACCAGGAACGAAAGTACCGCGATGGCAACACCAGCGACCACCGCCATGGCGATACTCGCCAGGATCGCGATCGAGGCCACCAGCACCATCACCAGTACGTCGGCCGCAAGGCGCGAGCGCCGGCGCACGTTGCCCGAAACGAGCTTGCGGATGGCGGCCACCATCGGCTTGTCGATCACGATGAACGCAATCGAAAGCATCAAGGCCGCCACCACGGCGCGCGGAATGGCGGCGATCAGCGAGCCGAAGGCCAGCAGCGCAACCAACGCGACCACCCCGTGGGAGACCACGGAAACGCGAGTCCTGCCACCGGCGTTGTGATTCGCCTGGCTCGCGGCCAGGCCCACACTGCACGGAACCGCGCCAAGGCAGGCTGCGATGGTATTCGCCAGCCCCAGCCGCGCGAGGTCACGCTGCGGATCTCCGCGCTCATTGGTGATGCGCTCGAAGGCCTTCATCAGCAGCAGCGTGTCGAGCGAGGAAATGATCGCCAGGCCGAAGGCGGCCGCCGCGACACCCGGCAGCGCCTGCGCGAACGCGGGATTGTCGAGGACCTCGCGGAAGGTGCTCGTGGTGCCGAAGTCCGGATGCAGCGACGCCGCCTGCCCCAGCACCGGCCCCAGGTGCGACCCCATCCCGAAAGCGGATAACGCGTGGTGCGCGAGTGTTCCCGCGATCAGGCCCAGGATCAGCGGAGGAACCGGCAACCGCCGGCGCTGCGGCATGGCAAGCGCGCCCAGCGTCACTGCGACCACAACCAGCGATCCAGGCTGCATGAGCCCGGGATACGCAATCACATCGGCCGGCGTCGAGCCCGCCGGCATGCCGACCAGCGCCGGCAATTGCGCGACCGCCAGAAGGATCGCCACCGCGTTCATGAAGCCCGCAAGCACCGGATGCGGCAGGTACTTCACCAGCGCGCCCAGCCGGAAGATGCCGATCAATGCCTGGAAGGCGCCCGACATGACCAGGAACAGGAACAGCAGGCCGTAGAGAAAGGTGGGCGTGGGCGCGGAGGCCATCACGACGCGATGCACGCCCGTGGCCTGCAGCAGCATGGCGGCGACGAATACGGCCGTGACGCTGCGGGGCACATTGATGACCGCGCCGCGGCTGCCAAGCAGGACGGTGACAAGCGAAACGATGGCAACACCCCAGACCCCGGCGGCAACACCCAGCGAGGCGAAGTGGGATCCCAGCGGTTCGAGCGTCACGATGCCAAGCGAGATACCCACCGGCAAAGTGAGGGCCGCTGCCATCGCGCCCCCTGAAAGCTCTCGTGCGAAGCCGGTGTCGCGAAGCATGGGTGCGTAATTATGTATGCTTTGGTGATGGAAGGCGACCATCCGCTGCGACGTGCGCTGCCCCACATCCTGCTCGCCGGCCTCTTCTTCAGCACGCTCGACGCCACCGCGAAGTACCTGGTGCGGGACCACGCGCTATTTGTTGTTGTCTGGGCGCGATACGCGGGGCAGATGGTGGTCACGACGCCGATCGCATGGCATCGGGGCGGCCGTGATTTCTGGCGCACGAAGCACCTGCGCATGCAGCTCGCGCGCTCGCTCTGCCTCGTGGTCGCCACGCTGAGCTTCTTCGGCGCGCTGCGTTTCCTGCCGTTGGCCGAGGGTTCGGCCATCAGCTTCCTTGCGCCGATGTTCGCTATCGTGTTGTCCGGGCCAGTGCTGGGTGAGAAGCCGACCCGCGCACGCTGGCTCTCCGCGATTGGTGGATTCGCGGGCATCCTGATCCTGGTGAGGCCGGGCTCCGCGGTATTCCATCCTGCAACCGGGCTGCTGGTGCTGGCCGCCATTTCCAACGCGATGTACCAGCTGCTCACCCGCAAGCTGCCGAACGATTCCGCACACACGACGCTTTTCTACTCGGCGATGGTGGGGACGATTGGCCTTTCGTTGGCGCTTCCCTGGGCGCCGATGTCGGCCACGTTCAGTGTCCGTGACGTTGGTTTCCTGATGGTGCTGGGGCTATTCGCGGGCCTCGGCCACGGCCTGCTGATCAGCGCGTTCCTGCGCGCTCCCGCCTCGTTGATCGCGCCATTCACGTATGTGCAGATGCTTTGGGCGACGGCATGGGGCTACATCGTCTTCGACCAGCTGCCCGATGGCTACTCCGCATTGGGCATGGCGATGATCGTGGCCAGTGGCGTGGCGCTGGTATTGCACGAGCGGCGGATAATGCGCCGATGACCGATCCCCTCGCATTGATCACACGCCACGGCGTCCTGCTGGTGTTCACCAACGTGCTGCTCGAGCAGGTGGGTCTGCCGATTCCGGCGGTTCCCACGCTGATCCTCGCGGGCGCCTTGGCCGCTGATGGGCAGATGTCGGTAGTCGCCCTCCTCGCCGTTGCAGTCATCGCGTGCCTCATCGGCGACCTCGCGTGGTATTTCGCTGGCCGCCTCTACGGCGTGCGCATCCTGCGGCTGCTGTGCAAGGTCTCCCTGTCGCAGGACTCCTGCGTGCGCGAAGCGGAGGGCCGCTTCCTCAAATGGGGCTCGCTCACGATCCTGCTGGGCAAGTTCCTGCCCGGCATCTCCACCGTGGCCCCTCCACTCGCCGGCGCGATGAAGATGGGCTTGCCGCGTTTCCTGCTGCTCGACGGGCTGGGATCACTCGTCTGGAGTGGAGCGGCCGTTGGCGCGGGCGTGGCGTTCCACCGGCAGATCACCCAGGTGCTGGACGCGCTCGAGAACCTGGGCGCGATGGTGCTGTGGGTCGTCGCTGCCGCACTTGTCGGTTTCATCGCCTACAAATGGTGGCGCCGGCATGCCTTCCTCAAGGCGCTGTCCCTCGCGCGAATATCGGTGGGCGACTTGCGCAAGCTCATCGACGACGGCAACCATCCCGTCGTCGTGGACGTACGCTCCGCAGCCGTGCGCAAGCTGGACGGCCGCTTTATTCCCGGGGCACTCGCGATCGAGCTCGACACGCTCGATGCGCGCAGCGCGGAGCTGCCAGTCGAAAGCGAGATCATCTTCTATTGCAGCTGCCCGAACGAAGCGACCGCCGCGGTGGCAGCGAAGCGCCTGATGGTGCTGGGATTCCCGAAAGTTCGTCCGCTGCACGGCGGCCTCGACGCCTGGGAAGCGGCGGGTTACGAGATCGAGCGCCGCATCGCGGCCTGATTCACCAGTGCAGCGTCGAGCCGGCGCTGCCGAATGCGCCGCCGCCGGCGATCATCACGATGCCGGCGAGGCCGGCGATGATCGCGCCCGCGAAGATGAGCACCTTCATCGAATCAACCATCGATTGCGTTCCCGTCGCGGCGGTGCCGCGGAACGCGGCGCGTCCCGCGCGCAGGTTACCCACGGTGACGATGGCATTGCGCACCAGCACCCTGGCCTGCTGGAACCCGTCGTAGAAGCCGAGGAGGAAGAAGCTGCCGAATAGCGCGATTACAATACGTCCCTCGATCGGGACCGCAACAAGCATGGCAGGCAGCTTGGCGAAGAAGCGCGGCACCTCCACCTTCAGCTGGCGCCAGAAAACTTCCGCCCGCCCCGGCATCTTCCCCGCCTTGAAATCGGCGCGCACTGTCGCCATCACCGCCGACGCCGCGGCTTCGACGGCCGCATCGTGATTGCCGGCGTTCCAGGGCGGCGCGAATACCTGGTCGAGGATGCGATGCGACTGGACATCGGTAAGCGAGCCTTCGAGCCCGTAGCCAACCTCGAGGCGCGCCAGGTGGTCCTCAACGAAAACGAAAAGGATCACGCCGTTGTCGAGCCCCTTGCGTCCGAGGCGCGAGAGCTCCGCGACTTCGAGCGAGAATTCCTCGGCCGCGCCGTGTGGCAGCCGCGAGTAGGTCGCGACGGCCACCTGGTTGGAGGTGTCCTGCTCGAACTGCGCCAGCGCCGCTTCCAGCCGCTGCGAGGTCTCCGGCTTGAGGATCGCCGCAAAGTCGTTTACGTAGGTGGTGAGCGGCGCAACGTTTGTTTGCGCAGTGGCTGGCGCCACCGAGGGCGGGACGGCCCGGTGCGGCATGAAGCTCACCCCGACCCAGAACACCAGCCAGCCAAGCCACACCCAGATGAGGGGAGGAATACCCTTGCGCGCGGCCTTGGCAGTTGGTTTCTTCATCGGGTGCAGAATACCGCATGTCCCTCCAGGGAGACCGCATGCCCGTGAGCTTCGACCGGCCCGGAGATCCCCAAGCCCGCCTGAACTGGCCCTCAACCCGCCGCAGACGGCAGCCCCGTGCTGTCGTAGCGCCGGAAGTGCTTGCGGGCGGCCGCGAGCAACTGGCCCTCGGTCGGGTGATCCGCTGGCTCCCATGCCACAAGGTGTCCAGACAAGGCGGGGTGGTGCTTCTCGACGTAGTGCCGGAAGTCGGCCAGCGCAGTCTGCGGCCCAGTGATGAAGATCTCGCCCACTTGCGCAATCGCATCGCACACTTCGCCGAAAAATTCGTGCTCGGCGCGCACGCCGCTATTGTGCTGGTGGGTTTCGTGCTCGCGGGCCTTCAGATTGCGCGCCTGCACCTGTTCCGCATCGAACGTCAGCAGCTCGGCGCTACGATGGTGGATTAGCAACGCGCCATGGGAGAGGGTCATGTCAGTGCGCCTTCGTCATGTTGTCTTTTTGAAGCTCGGTATCATTTTTCATCGTCATCTTCCATCGGGATTCGTGGAGGGAAAGGATGGGCGTATCGGCGCGGATGGTCTGTGCGGCACCGAACGGGGACCGAAGATGTCTATCACGATCAACTATCTTTACGTCGCGCCGATGCAATGGACAGGGTCAACCGCGGGCTTGGATCCGACGAGGGCTGGGCGCCGGCTGAGAGTGTGAAAGCGCCGCATCAGATGCGAATGTAGGCGTATCCCGCGCGCTGCAGCGTCAGTATTTCGAGTGCCGCGCCCGCGGCCGCCACGGTAACGCCGGGGAGGAGATCGCTACCACCCACGTTCTCGCGCTGCATGCTGTTGCCACAGGCAACGAAACGCACCCCATGGCCGAGGGATGCGGCGATCGACGGCCCCACGGGTGAGGCGCGCCGAAGCATTGCGAGGCCCGGGCCGTTGGCGACGACGATGACGTCGTTGCGTTCGCGCCCGCCCGCCTCCAGCACCGTGAGCGCCTGCTCTACCGCCAAGCGCCATTTCGCCGGATCGCCGTCCGATACCTGGATCACGACACCGGCGGCCGGCACCTGTGCGACAACCGCGGGCGCGGGGCTCACCGCCGCATGCCATTGCGCGGTGCCCCACCCCACGCCGATTCCCAACACGAGCACGGCTGCCGCGGCGACCCAACGCCTGCCGCGGCCTGGCGCGGTGGCCGCTCGCGCCGGTGCCCCGGCCTCGTATGCGTGGCGCAGCAGCGCCTTCGTCCGCTGCACCTCAGCGATCTCGCGATCCACTTCGCCATGCACCGCGGCCAGCGCGAACACGCGCTCGCGCTCCGCCGCGGTCATCTCGCCATCGACGAAGGAGTTGATCGATTCCTGCGACAGCGGGCGGCGGCTCATGGCGCGCGCGCCTTGCCGCCCTCGATCGCGACCAGCATCGCGGGAGCGTCGGTCGCGAGCAGGCGGCGCAGCAATTCGCGCGCGCGGCACAGGCGGCTCATCACCGTGCCCACGGGTACCTCGAGGATTGCAGCCGCGTCCGCGTAGGAGAACTCCCCCAGGTCGACGAGCGCGACCACCTGGCGCTGTCCGAGTGGCAGCCGCCCGACCGCGGCGCGCACGCGCTGCGCCAGCTGGAAGGAGGCGTGGAGCTGCTCCGGCCCGGGCTCGCCGGACTCGAGCAGCTCGGCGATCTCGTCGAGATCCAGCGTTTCGTGGCGCGCACGCAGCGCATCGCGCCAGCAATTCGCCATGATGCGGAAGATCCACGCCTCGAGCCGCGCGGCCTCGCGCAGCTGGCCAATCCTCTCGAGCGCGCGCGCAAGCGATTCCTGCACCAGGTCGTCGGCGGCCGCGGGATCGTGTGTCCACGCCAGCGCAACGCGATACATGCGCGGGCGCAATGCCTCGGCCCGCGCGCGCAGGGCGCGTGTGGCGAAGACACCCGGAAAGTGGAGCATGGGCCTGAGCTCGTGGAGGACTTCAAGTATGACGCCGGCTGGGCGCAGTTTATTCCATCGATGCGCCAAGGGATGGAATAGATCGAGCGGCTGGCGCGTCATACCCAGGTGCCGGCGCTTTTTCATTCGGCATCGATCCCCACAACAAAATCCAGGAGGCTGAACACCATGAGCAACTCGATCCGGCGCACTTTCCTCGCAGCCATCGCAGCAGCCACTCTTGCCGGCGCAAGCGCCGCGCCCGCTTTCGCCGCCGACGCCAAGCCCGCAAAACACCGCATGGTGATGCAGGTCTCTGACGGCGACGCCGGCCGCTGGAACCTCGCGGTCAACAACCTGCAGAACGTGCAGGCCGAGCTTGGCAAGGACAACGTGGAGCTCGAACTCGTCGCCTACGGGCCCGGCATCGGCATGCTCAAGATGGACTCGTCGGCAGGCCCGCGCATCGCAGAGCTCGTCAAGAGCGGCGTGCGCGTGGTGGCGTGCGAGAACACGATGG
>JBDSMR010000048.1:0-9018 GCA_039915735.1 Usitatibacter sp.
GCGAGGATGTTGGAAGGCCGTTTTTTTGAACACAGAGGACACTGAGGAAAAGGCGAGGACACAGGGTAAAGAAAGGAATGATTGACGTTCGAGTTGTCGCCAGCGGTATCTCGAACCAACATCATTGTTATTACCCTGTGTCCTCGCCTTTTCCTCAGTGTCCTCTGTGTTGAAAAATCAGCGCCTGGGTTTCGCGACCTGCCCGATCCTTCGACACCCCTATTCCGCCCCAGGTGCCGGCACCGCGACTCGTCGGCCGCGAGCGGTAAGCGCGATGCCCGCAAGAATGAGCGCGATGCCGACGATGTGGAAGGGGTAGATGCGCTCGTCGAGGAAGATCCACGCAAGCAGCGCGCCGAACGCGGGCATCAGGTGCAGGAAGATGCCGGCGATGTTCGGGCCCACCTCGGCCACGCCGCGGTTCCAGAACACGTAGCCCACGAAGGACGGAAAGATGCCGACGTAAAGCATGGCGGAGACCGTGGCCAGGGAGAACTCCACGTGGCCGCCGAGGAAAACCATCTCGAACAACATCATCGGGAACAGCAGCGTGAGGCCCACGCAGCCGCAACAGGCCAGCAGCGTGAGGCCCGGCAATTCCGCGGGTTTCATGCGCAGGAAGACGCTGTATGCGGCCCAGAAGATCATGCCCACCAGCACGATGATGTCGCCCTTGTTCATGCTGAGCTGCGCCAGCGCGTGGATGTCGCCGCGCGAGATGATGGCGAGGATGCCCGCGACCGAGATGCCCACGCCCAGCATCTGCACGCGAGTGATGGTTTCGCGATAGATCATCCATCCCATCACGATGATGAGGATGGGAATGGCACTGTTCATGATCACGCCGTTGGTGGCCGTGGTGTATTGCAACCCCACGTAGGCGAAGGCGTTGTGCAGGCCCGTGCCCCAGAAGCCCAGCCACACGATCACTTTCCAGTGGCAGCGGATGGCGGGCCAGTTGGCGCGGATGCCGGGCCAGGCGAACGGCATCATCACCACCACGGCGACGAGCCAGCGAATGAACGTGAGCGCGAGGGGCGAAACGTGCCCCACGATCGCGCGGCCAATCACCCAGTTGAGCGACCAGAACAACGACGTGAGGCTCAGCAGGAGGTAGGGTGAAGTATGCAGCGGCATGCGGCGGGACATCGGGTGATAGTCTCTCATATTCAGGAAATCCGACGGCATGAGCGGCGAGGAACTCGGTACTCCGGGCGCAGCGGAAATACAACGCACTTCGGCGTGGGCGCCACTGCGTGCGCCGATGTTCCGGATGCTGTGGTTCGTCTGGGTCGCATCCAACGTCTGCATGTGGATGAACGACGTGGCCGCGGCCTGGGTCATGACCTCGCTCACCACGTCACCCACCCTCATCGCGATGGTGCAGACGGCTTCTTCGCTGCCGGTGTTCCTGCTCGGCCTGCCGAGTGGCGCGATGGCCGACATCGTCGACCGGCGCAAGTACCTGATGGTCATGCAGATCTGGGTCGCGGCCAACGCCGCGGTGCTCTACCTGGTCTCGATCTCGGGCGGGCTCAACGCGCCGGTGCTGCTGATGCTGGTGTTCGCCAACGGCATCGGCCTGGCGATGCGCTGGCCGGTGTACGCGGCCATCGTGCCGGAACTGGTGCCGCGCGACCAACTGCCCGCAGCGCTCGCGCTCAACGGCGTAGCGGTGAACTTCTCCCGCGTCGTCGGCCCGCTGATCGCCGGGGCGCTGATCGCCTCACTCGGCAGCCACTACGTCTTCGCGCTCAACTTCGTGGTCTCCATCGGCGCGGCGATCGTGATCTACCGCTGGAAGCGCGAGAGCAAGCCTTCGGTGCTTCCCGGGGAACGTTTCCTGGGCGCGATGCGGCTGGGCTGGCAATACGTCCGCGAGTCGCAGCGCATGAAGGATGCGCTGGTGCGCACCTCGGTATTCTTCTTCCATGCGGCCTCGCTCTTCGCGCTGATGCCGCTGGTGGCCAAGCGCTACGGCGGCGACGGCGCGGCAACCTACACGGTCCTGCTTGCCTGCCTGGGCGTGGGCGCGATCGGGACAGCCACGCAGTTGCAAAGGGCGCGCGCGCGCTGGAACCGCGACCAGCTGGCCTTCGCGGGAACTGTCGGGCAGGCGCTGTGCACGGTGATGGTCGCCTTCGCGCCCAGGGAATGGATGGCGGGTGTCGCGATGCTGATTGCGGGCGGCGCCTGGATCATGGTCGCCAACTCGGTGACGGTGTCCGCGCAGCTCGCGTTGCCGGACTGGGTGCGCGCGCGCGGCATGGCGATCTACCAGATGGCGATCATGGGCGGCACGGCGTTGGGCGCGTTTGCCTGGGGCAAGATCGCGGACCTCACCAGCGTTTCGGACAGCCTCGCCCTCTGCGGCGCGGCGCTGCTGGTTGCGCAGGGCGTCACACGCAACCGCATCCTCGAAGGCGCGCAGGAAGAGGACCACACGCCAACGCACCCCTTCCTGGAGCCGGTGCCTGCACAACCCGTGGACCTGCAGGATGGCCCGGTGATGGTGACACTCGAATACAACATCGAACCCAGCCGCGGCGCGGAGTTCGAGTCGATCATGGCGGAAAGCCGCAGCGCCCGGCTGCGCCAGGGCGCGGTTTCATGGGGACTTTTCGAAGACCTGCAGGTGCCGGGGCGATACGTCGAATACTTCGCGTGCGACACCTGGGCGGATTACCTGCGGCGCTTCGACCGCTTCACCGCGCAGGACCAGCGGCTTCAGTCGATGCGTTACGCGTTCCACCTCGGGACCGAGCCGCCGAAGATTTCCCGATTCATCGCGAAGCATCCTTCGGCTCGGTAGGTGCAGGGTGGCTGTTGAAAGGCTGGTTTTTCAACACAGAGGACGCAGAGGAAAAAGCGAGGACACAGGGTAAAGAAAAACGATCTCGATTCGCGTTGTCGCCGGCAGCACCTCGAACAACAATCAGCTTTTGTTTTACCCTGTGTCCTCGCTTTTTCCTCTGTGTCCTCTGTGTCAAAAAAAGGGCGATCGCGACCCTCGATCTCAGGTCAGGGCACGAATCGTTTGAAGCGGCGGCGAATCAACCGCCCGCCGGGTGCCGATCAACCCCGCGATCGCAACCCCAACACCACCCACCAGCAATCCGATCATCGGCAGCCACGGGCTGAAGATGTAAGGCACGCCGAGTACCCGATCCGCCAGCACCGCTGCCAACGACACTGCCCCGACGGCCGCGATGGTGCCCGCCAGCAGGCCGATGGCGAGGAACTCCGCCAGCTGCATCGTCATCAACTGGCGGCGGCTGGCGCCGAGTGTGCGCAGGATGGCGCCTTCGAAGATGCGCTCGTCCTGCGTGGAACTGATGGCGGCGAAAAGCACCACAAGCCCCGCGGCGATCGCGAACAGGAATACGAACTCAACCGCTCGCGAGACCTGGTCGGTGATGCGCTGGAACTGCGCCATCAGCGCCGAGAGGTCGATCACGCTCACGTTGGGAAAACGCTGCACCAGCCCGGTCACGACATCCTCGCGCCCCTGCGGCAGGTGGAAGCTGGTGATCCAGCTCGACGGATAGTCCTTGAGCAGCGGCGGGCTGCCGATCACGAAGAAGTTGGGCTTGAATGAATCCCAGTTCACCTTGCGCAGGCTGGTCACCCTGGCCGAGAAGCGCGATCCCGCGACATCGAAGGTGAGGTTATCGTTGAGCTTGATGCCGAGGGCGGTCGCGATGCCTTCCTCCACCGAGAACTCAGGGTCCTTCGAATCCTTCTCCCAGAACTTCCCCGCGACCACCTTGTTGTCAGGCCGCAGCGAATCACCCCAAGAGAGGTTGAACTCACGCTCGGCGAGGCGGCGAGCACGCTGGTCGGTGAAGTCCTTCGGCACCACGTCCTTGTCACCGATCGCAATCAGGCGGCCGCGCACCATCGGGAACAGATCCGGCGCCGACAGCTTGAGGTCCGCGAAATATCTGCGCGACTGCGCCACCTGGTCGTCCTGGATGTTGATCGCGAACCGGTTGGGCATGTCCGGCGGCATCGACTTCTGCCACTGCGTGATGAGCTCGGTGCGCACCAGCGTCAGCATCAGCATCGCCATGATGCCCAGGCCCAGCGCCATGATCTGTACCAGCGATGCGCCGGTGCGCCGCTGCAGGTTGGCCAGGCCGTAACGCCACGGCCCGGAAGCCGCGCCACGCATGCGCGTCACCAATTGGATAAGCACGTAGCCCGCCAATGCTGCAACTGCGAGCGTCGCGGCAAACCCGCCCACCGCGATGCTGCCCAGCTTGATGTCACCCGCCTGCCAGACGATGAGCGCTGCGAGCGCCACCATGCCGAGCAGGAACGCGAGCGCGGATAGCGGCTCGGCAGGGGCGAGGTCTCGGCGCAGCACACGCAGCGTGGAGACACTGCGAAGCCGCAGCAGCGGCGGCAGCGTGAAGCCCAGCAGGAGCACGAAGCCGATCACCGCGCCACGCACCGCGGGCAACGGCCCCGGAAGCGGCAAGCTCACGGTGAAGAACGCCGAGAGCCAATAGGCCAGGACGGCTTGCGCGCCGTAACCGATGACGCTGCCAATTGCACAACCCGCAAGGCCCAGCACGAAGAATTGCCAGGCGTGGATGCCGAAGATGTCCGCCTGGCTTGCGCCGAGGCAACGCATCATCGCCGCGGCATCGGTCTGGCGCTGCGAGAAACGCCGGGCGGCCAGCGCGACGGCAACCGAAGCCAGCACCACGGAGAGCAGCGACGCCAGGCCGAGGAAACGCTGCGAGCGCTCGAGCGCGGTGCGGACCTCGCTGCGCGAATCGCGGACACCTTCGACGCGCTGCCCACGGGCGAGCAGCGGGGTGACCGCGGCGCGGAACCTGAAGACCGCATCCGCATCGCCACTGACCAGCAATCGATAAACCACGCGGCTGCCGACCTGGAGCAATTGGGTCGCGGCGATGTCCGTGTCATTCATCAGCACTCGTGGGGCGATTCCGAAGTAGTCGAGCACGCTGTCCGGCTCACGCGTGATGATCGCCGCGACGCGCAGCGGGGCGCGCCCGACGTTGAGCATGTCGCCCACCTTGAGTTCGAGGCGTCCGGCCAGCGGCAGGCCGATCCACACCTGGCCGGGGGCTGGACCACCCTCGGCTTCGCGCTCCGGCGCGCCAATCGCGTCCGCGATGCGAATGCGCCCGCGCAGCGGGAAGCCCTGCGTTACCGCCTTGATCTCCGCGAGGTTCACTCCGCCCGGGGCCGACACCATGCTGGGGAAGGTGCGCGTCTCGGCGACGGTGAGCTTCTCGCCGCTTGCGGCCTGCTTGAAGGTGGGCGGCATCGGCTGGTCCGCGATCACCACGAGGTCGCCGCCGAGCAATTCGTTGGCCTGCGAGTCGACTGCCGCCTGCACGCGGTCCGCGAAGAAACCCACGGTGGTGACGCTGGCCACGGCGATCGCCAGCGCCAGCAGCAGGACGCGGAATTCTCCCGCATTCCAGTTGCGGCGGAGCATTCGGGTGGCTAACGGCAGTGTGTTCATGAAATCCGGGCGCCTTGTTTCAACATAGAGGACACAGAGGAAAAGGCGAGGGCACAGGGTAAAAATAAATTATGGTTCGAGATGTTGCTGGCGGCGACTCGAACGCCATCATTCTTTTCTTTACCCTGTGTCCTCGCCTTTTCCTCTGTGTCCTCTGTGTTCAAAAATCATCGATTCAATCTTCGTGGGTGATCGCCGCAGCCGCGATATGGATGCGCCGATCGCAGCGCCGCGCCAGCTCGATGTCGTGCGTGACCAGGATCAACGTGGTGCCGCTCTCGCGATTCATCTTGAACAGCAGCTCGATGATTTGTTCACCCGTCGTCGAATCGAGGTTGCCGGTGGGTTCGTCGGCAAACAACAAGCGCGGCTCCGTCACGAAGGCTCGTGCAACCGCCACGCGTTGCTGCTCGCCACCCGAAAGCTGGCGTGGATAGTGGGTGACGCGTTCACCGAGACCCACGCGCCCCAGCACCTCGCGAGCGCGTGCCGCCGCATCGCGGCCACCCGCAAGCTCCAGCGGCAGCATCACGTTTTCCAGCGCGGTAAGCGCGGGCAGCAGCTGGAACGACTGGAACACGAAGCCCACTTGTTGCCCGCGAAGGCGCGCGCGGCCATCCTCATCGAGGGCAAATAGGTCTTCGCCGGCGAGCCAGACGCGGCCCGACGTGGGAACATCGAGCCCCGCCAGCAGTCCCAGCAGGGTGGACTTGCCCGAGCCCGACGCCCCGAGGATCGCCACGGCCTCGCCGGCACGCACCACGAAGGTGGCATCTTTCACGATCGTGAGAGCGTGATCCGGGGTCGTCACTTGTTTGGTAAGACCCTCAGCCCTCACAATATCCACTGGTGAATCCATTGCGACTTCTTCTCCCTCTACGCCGCACGCTGTTCGCCGCGGTGATATTGATCCTGTGCCTGCCCGCTTCGGCCGCGCGCACGCTGCTGGTTTTCGGTGACAGCCTTTCGGCAGCCTACGGCCTGGCTGCGGACCAGGGTTGGGTCCACCTGCTGGGGGAACGTGCCCGGCGCGAGGGCCTCGATTGGCGCGTGGTGAACGCAAGCATCTCCGGCGAAACCACCGCCGGCGGCCTGCGCCGGCTGCCGGAAGACCTCAAGCGGCACAAACCCAACGTGGTGTTGATTGCACTCGGCGCCAACGACGCCCTGCGCGGCCTGCCAATCGAGGGGATTCGGGACAACCTGCAGAAAATGATCGGACTGGTGCGCCAGTCGCGGGCGCAGCCCGTGCTGGTGAGCATCATGATTCCTCCGAATTATGGCATCGATTATGCGGCCGGGTTCCGTGACCTATATCCGGCTATTGCAAAGAAAAACAAGGCCGTGCTGGTGCCTTTCCTGCTCGAGGGCCTGGGCGACAGGCGCGAGATGTTCCAGCCTGACCAGTTGCATCCCACGGCTGCGGCGCAGCGCATCGTCCTGGAAACGGTGTGGAAGGCGATCGAACCGGTGCTGCGCAAGCGTGCCGCCTGATGGAGCTGCCCTTCCACCGCGAGAAGGCCGACCTCCTTTCGGTGGAGACGCCGCTTTCCCCGGAACGCCTGCGCGGGTTCGATGCCATCCTCGATGCGCGCACGCCCGCGGAATTCGCCGAGGACCACATCCCGGGTGCGATCAACACGCCCACGCTGAATGATGAGGAGCGCGTCGTCGTCGGCACCATCTACAAGCAGCAGTCCGCCTTCGAGGCCAAGCGTGTTGGCGCGCCGCTGGTGTCGAGGAACATCGCGCATCACATCGAGACATTCTTCGCGGAAAAGCCGAAGGAGTGGAAGCCGCTGGTGTATTGCTGGCGCGGCGGCGGGCGTTCGGGATCGCTCGCGCACGTGCTGCGGCAGGTGGGCTGGGAAGCGCGCCGCCTCGAGGGCGGCTACAAGGCCTTTCGCCGCCAGGTGGTGGCGGAACTCGAGGTGCTGCCCGGCAAGTTCCAGTTTCGCGTGTTGTGTGGAGCGACAGGATCAGGCAAGAGCCGGTTGCTGGAAGCGCTGGTGGGAGCCGGCGCCCAGGTGCTTGACCTCGAGTTGCTGGCTGCCCATCGCGGCTCGGTTCTGGGTGACCTGCCGGACGCACCCCAACCCTCGCAGAAACATTTCGAGACAAAACTCTGGAGCGCCCTTTCCGCATTTGATCCCGCGCGCCCCGTGTTCGTGGAAAGCGAAAGCAAGAAAGTCGGCAACCTGCGGGTGCCCGAGCACCTGATGGAAAAGATGCGTGCCGCGCCCTGCCTGCGCCTGGAAGCCGACGAACACACGCGCGTGGCGCTGCTGATGGAGGATTACGCGCATTTCGTGGCCAATCCACAGGCGCTCGCGGAAAAGCTGCAACTTCTGCGCACGCTGCACGGTGCGGAGCGAATCGACCAGTGGCTGGAGCACCTGGCGGCAGGACGCTGGCACCCGCTCGTGGCCGACCTGCTCGTGAACCACTACGACCCGGCGTATCGCCGCTCCCTCTTCCGCAACTACCTCGGAGCCGAAAAAGCCGCGGAAGTCACGATCCACGACATTTCGCCCAAAGGTTTCCTCACGATCGCCCGAGAGCTTGCCCGCGAGCACGGCCGAGTGGGTTAAACTGCAATGAAACAAGGGCTTCCAAAGACCTCACCCGCTTCGTGTCAGACCGTCCCCAAAAGATAGGCAAGTACAACATCCTGTCGGAGTTGGGACAGGGCGCGTCAGCCGTGGTCTACCTCGCCGAAGACCCCTTCAACGACCGCAAGGTCGCCGTGAAACTCGCCAAGTCCGACGCGGACATGGGTGAGGAAGAAGCCAAGCGCTTCGAGAAACTCTTCCTCAACGAAGCTTCGCTCGCCGGCAAGCTCAACCATCCGAACATCGTCGGCGTCTTCGATGCCGTGGTTGAAGGCGACCAGCAGTACATCGTGATGGAGTACGTCACCGGCGGCTCGCTCAAGAAATACTGCACCGAAACCAACCTGCTGCCGGTGCGCCAGGCGGTGCTGGTGATCTTCAAGATGTGCCGCGCCATGGACTACGCTTTCCAGAACGGCGTGATCCACCGCGACATCAAGCCCGCCAACATCCTGTTGAGCGAGCGCGACGACATCAAGATCAGCGACTTCGGCACCGCCAAGATCTCCCACGCCACCCACACCCAGATCGACGGCTTCCTCGGCTCCCCGGCGTACATGTCGCCCGAGCAGATCAACGAGGAGGGCCCGAGCGTGCAATCGGACATCTACTCGCTGGGCGTCGTGATGTACGAGCTGCTGGTGGGAAAGCTGCCGTTCCGCGCCGAGAACTCGGTTCAGATGATCAACAGCATCCTGAACGAGGATTCGATCCCCATCGAGCAGCTGCGTCCCGACCTCCCCGACAAGCTGGTGGAGATCGTGAAGAAGGCGATGCACAAGGACCCCAAGATCCGCTACGCCTCGTGGTTCGAGATGGCGAGCGAGCTCGCCAACACCTTCCCGCAGCTCGAGCGGTACTCCCACGAGATCAGCTCGACCGAGAAATTCAACAAGCTGC
>JBDSMR010000067.1:0-25542 GCA_039915735.1 Usitatibacter sp.
AAAACGGGTGTCAGACACGACTTTGCTTGATGGCGTTGACCGGCGTAGCCCGGTCCAACGCCGCTCCCGCTCGCTTTCGAACTGCAGCACCCGTCCATTTCTGACCGCCGCCGGCGCAAGGCCGGCGGCTCCGTCATCGAACCCGTCATCCACGTCGAGGCGTCCCTCCACCGCGGCACGGGCGGCAACCCGAAATCTTCGTTAGGCGGGCCGCGCACAGCCCTCGAAGTTGCCGGTTACTGCAGTTACACCATCAGCCAGTCACGCATCGCCTGGCGCGCCTCGTATTCGAAACGCGCGCGTGCATTCGCGGCCGGCGCGGGCACCCCTGGATGGCGCCCCGCTTCGTATGTCACGAGGCCCAATTGCCTGCGCTTCGCCCATTTCCTGCGCGGCATCCAGTTCCACGCCGCCTTGATGTAGATCGAACTCATCGTCGTCATTCCCGTTGTTGTTTTTGGAAACCAAAAGCACAAAAGCCCGGAGGTCTTTTCGGCTCTCCGGGCTTTTGCGGGGAATTCACGCTGGCGAGTTAGCGGTTTATTCCGTCGTTCTCCCGGAGGGCGACCAATCCTTGGCGACCGGTCGGACAAAGCCCTGCGCAATGCAGGACCCGGCCGCCATCGGGCGCTTGGTCGTTAGATTGGTAGAGGTGATTCGCATGTCTCTCGGAAAAACTCATGGAAATTCGTGATGCATGAATGCTGCCATGCAACATTCGCGCGGTCAACCCCTCTATCACGTTTCTTCGTGACGATTGATTGCAAAGCGACAGAAATACCTAGGAACTCGCGTGTCCGGCGAGGGGTCGCATAACAAGCATCGCAAAAGGAGTTCGCAGTCATGAGGCATCCCTCCGCCCCCAATAGCAACGCACAACCAGAGCGCGGCCGGAATCGCGGCGCCATACGCACCCACCTCGGCAGGAAGCGGTCCGGTCCCCGCGGCCGTCCGCTCGCCGACGAGGCGCCGCAGCAATCCCGCACGCTGGGCGAGATGCGTCGCAGCGAGCAGGAGCATCTCTTCGACCGACTGCAGGGCCAGTTCGCCGCGCTGTTCGCGGTCGCGCAGGACAAGACCGCCGCCGCTTTCGACCGCGCGCTTGACGCCGCGTGCGATGCGCTGGTGAGCGCCGGAGAGTTCACCGCGGATAACGCGGAAGCCCTGCGTCAGTTCGTGCGCCGCGACCTGCTGCAGAAGGACCACCCGTCCATGACCTTCCGCACCAATGACATCACCACCGCCGGCACGCTCACCTGCGAGGGCTGCGGCTGGACCATCATCGCCTCGCGCACCACGCTGCTGCCTACGTGCCCGCAGTGCGGCGAGGCCAGCTTCCGCAAGACGGAATGACATGGGTTCGATCATCGAGGCGTTCCCGCTCAGGCGCGGCGCGGCGCCAGCTCGAGTCCGCCTGAGCGGCTGGTAGGATGCGGTCGCGACGTCGATGAATCCCGACGAGTTCGCACGGTTCATGCGCGAGGACATCGACAAATGGACGCGCATCGTGAAGATCCCGGGAGCCAGGCACGACCCATGATGCTCAACTTCCTCAGCGCGGGCGCGGCGCACCCCATCGTGCACGCCATCGCGCGCAACGCCGGCATCGAGATCCAGGGCAGCTTCGGCGCCGTCGGCGCGATCCTCGATCGTTTCGAGGCGGGCGAAACCTGCGACGTGCTGATTCTCACGCGCAAGCAGGTCGACGCGCTGTCCATCAAGGGCAGCGTGATCGCGGAGACCGTTTCCGATCTCGGCAGCGTCGCAACATCGATCGCCGCGCGTGCGGGTCAACCGATTCCCGACGTCTCCACCGGCGACACGCTGCGCGACGCGCTGTATGCCGCGGAAGGCATCTACTTTCCCGACCCGGCAAAGGCCGCGACGGGAATCCACTTCGTGCAGGTGCTGGAGCAACTCGGCATCCACGAGGATGTGCGCAGGGGGCTGCAGGCCTTTCCCGATGGCGCGACGGCGATGCGCGAGATGGCGCAATCGAAGCGGCGCTGCCTGGGCTGCACCCAGGCCACCGAGATCCTGGCGACACCGGGCGTGAAGCTCGTGGGCCCGTTGCCGGAAGGCTACGGCCTGGTGACGCTATACACCGCGGCGGTGAATGCGAAAGCGCCCAACATCAGGTCCGCGAGCGCTTTCATCGCGCGGCTGACCGGCGACGAGTCGCTCGCGGCCCGCACCGCGGCGGGATTCGTCTAGGCGTTTTCCCCGGCGGCGTGGCCCGAAGCCCACGCCCACTGGAAATTGAATCCGCCGAGATGTCCGGTGACATCGACGGATTCACCGATGAAGAAGAGGCCTGGCACGCTTGATGCGGCCATGGTCTTCGACGACAGCCCGCGCGTGTCCACGCCGCCCAGCGTGACCTCGGCCTTGTTGTAGCCCAGCGTGCCTGAAGGCTGCACGCGCCACTCGGTGAGCGCGAGCGCTGCTTCCTCGAGGGTGCGATCAGACAACTCCGCCATCGCAACGCCCCATCCATGCGCCTCGGCCCACGCCTGCGCGAATCGCTTCGGCAATCGCTCCGCCAGCAGCGATGCCAGCGTCGCCTTCGAACGGCGATGCGTCGCCAGCCACTCGCGCACGTCCTCACCCGGCAGCACGTTGATGCGGATCGGCTGCGAAGCACCCTGCTGCTGCCAGTACGACGACACCTGCAGGATCGAAGGCCCGGACAATCCGCGATGCGTGAAAAGCAGCGCCTCGCGAAAGTGTCCCCCGGCGCATGACGCCTCCACCTCCAGCGACAGGCCGGCGAGGTCGCCATAACGCGCCAGCAATTCGGGATCGAAACTGAGCGGCACCAGGGCGGGTTTCGGCGGCACGATCGCGAGGCCGAACTGCTCCGCCAGCCGGTAGGCAAACGGCGTCGCCCCGATCTTCGGCACGGTAAGCCCGCCCGTGGCCACCACCAGCGACTCGCACCGCACCGGACCCATCGCGGTCTCGACGAGGAATCGCGATTCCACCCGCGCTACCGCGCCTACCGCGCACGGCTGCCGCCAGGTGACGCCACCCACGCGGCATTCCTCCACCAGCATGTCGATCACCCGCTTCGACGAGTCGTCGCAGAAAAGCTGGCCGAGGGTCTTCTCGTGGTACGCGATGCCGTGTTTGTCCACCAGCGCGATGAAATCCCGCGGCGTGAATCGCGCCAGTGCCGAGCGGCAGAAGTTCGGATTGCCGGAGAGGAAATCCTTGTGCGTGGCGTGGATGTTGGTGAAGTTGCAGCGCCCGCCGCCGGAGATGCGGATCTTCTCGCCCACATCCTTGTAGTGATCCACCAGCAACACACGGCGCCCGCGCTGGCCGGCCGTGGCCGCGCACATCATCCCGGCGGCGCCGGCGCCGAGCACCACGACATCGAAGTCCTCGGCCGCGCTCATAGGTTCAGGTGAAATTATCTGCTTTTTATCAGGCCGAGGGGATGACGCGGGCAGCCTGGGGTTTCGCGTTGGAACGGCGGGGTACACTTTCCCTGTGCGTTATTCACTGCTCCTAGCCGGGCTGCTCACGGCGGGCGCCGCAACCTCGCAGCAACCTCCCGCGGCGCCCAAAGCCCCCGAAATCCAGCAGCAACCGCTCTCCACCACCGCGGAGCGCGTGTACGACCACGCCAAGCCGCGCATCGTGCAGATCCGCACGCTGCTGCAATCCGCCGGCCGCCAGACCAGCATCGGCTCCGGTTTCCTCGTGAGCGCGGATGGCCTGGCCATCACCAACTACCACGTCGTGTCACGCTTCGCGCTCGATCCGAAGACCTACCGGCTCGAGTACCTCGCGCCCGATGGCGCGAAAGGCCCGCTCAAGCTGCTGGCGATCGACGTCGGCCACGACCTCGCGGTCGTCAAGGTGGAACGCGCCGATCTGCCGTTCTTCGAATTCGACCCGCGCGCCCTCGACGGCATGCTGCCCAAGGGCGAGCGCATCTACGCGATGGGCAATCCGCTGGACCTCGGGTTCACGATCGTCGAAGGCACGTTCAACGGCCTCGTCGACAAGAGCTACGACGAGCGCATCCATTTCTCCGGTGCGATCAACCCGGGCATGAGCGGCGGCCCGGTCACCGCCAGCGACGGCCGCGTGGTGGGTGTCAACGTGGCCAAGCGCCTCGATGGTGAAAACGTCGGCTTCCTGGTGCCCGCCAGCTACGCGGCGCTGCTCCTGGAGCGCGCGCGCAAGGGTCCCGCCCTCGTGGTCGACAAGGGGCGCGAGGAAGTCGGCCGCCAGCTCGACGCCTGGCAGGGTGCGTTTTATGAAGCGCTGAAGGCCGGCGGCTTTCGCGCCGCCACCATCGGTCCGTACCGGGCGCTGGAAAGCGCCGCGCCGTGGGTGACTTGCTGGGCGGCCACCAACGCCGACCAGGTGCCGAAGCCACGCACCGCCGTGAACACCACGCGCTGCAGCAGCTCCACCGGCATCTTCGTCTCCGACCTGATCCTCACCGGCCGCGTGGAGTTCAGCTACTCGTACTACAAGGCGATCGACCTGAACGCATTCCAGTTCGCCAAGGAGCTGTCGCAGCGCGCCGTCGGCACGGGGTTCGATCCACGCGTGGGCAAGCGCCTCACGGGCCAGGAGTGCCGCGACGATTTCGTCGCCTCCCGCAACGGCAAGTCGCCGCTGCGTGCCACATGGTGCATGCGCGCCTACCGCGAATTCGAGGGGCTCTACAACGTGACGCTGATTGCGCTCACCCAGGACCAGGATCGCGAGGCGCTGATTGCGCAGCTCACGATGCTGGGCGTTTCGCATGCCAACGCGGTGGCCCTGGGGCGCCGCTTTCTCGGGGCGATCGAATGGCAGCGGTGATGTGGATCGAAGTGTTGTCGCGCGATGGCGAAGTCGCCGCCCGCGAGCGCATCGAATCCGCCGAGGCGCGCATCGGCCGCGCCTTCGACAACGACGTGGTCGTCGCCGACCCACACGTGGCGCCCAATCACCTGCGCATCTTTCGTGGCGATGATGGCGAGCTGGTGGCCGAGGACCTCGGCACGGTCAACGGCATGTTCGCGGAGCACGGCGCACAGCGCGTCACGCGGCTCTCGCTCAAGGGCGAACCGGGGATCCGGATCGGCCGCACCATCCTGCGGGTGCATGACTCGGCGCACCCGGTGGCGCCGGAGAAAATCCTCACGCCGCCGCGCGCGCACGCCCGCTGGGGCGCGGTCCTGGGCGCCTCGCTCCTCGCGCTGATCCTGTTGCTGAACTGGCTCAACCTCACCACCGAGCCCACCGCCAGCGTGGTGCTGCTGCCGATGGTGGGATTGGCGGTTGTGCTTTTCGGTTGGGCCGGGCTGTGGGCCCTGCTTTCGCGCGTATTCCAGGGCCAGACGCAATATGCACTGCACCTGCGCATCGCCATCACCGCCGCCATTGCCGTGGTGCTGTGGGACCTGCTGGCGGAGACACTTTCCTACTCGTTCGCGTGGCGCGATATCGCGGAATACGCGGCGCTGGGCGCGTGGGCGATCCTTGCCGCCACCTGCTGGGCGCATCTCGCCGCAGTGCAGCCGCGCCACATGAAGCTGGAGGTGGGCGCGATGCTCGCCCTGGTGATCGTGGGTGCAACCATGCAAGTAGTCAGCAAGTCGGAAACCCGCGAGCAGGTGGGGCAACGCGCGACGCTCGGCGATTTGCGGCCGCCCGCGTTCCGCCTGGTGCCGGCGGCGAGTGCCGACGACTTCTTCAAGGACACCGGGCAGACACGCGCCCTGGTGGACAAGGCGCGGCTGAAGGAGCCGTCCGCGAGTGGCCAGCTCCTCGATCCGGACTGATTACTTCAGCGACTCGACCTTCCCGAGGTCAAGGCCGGCGACGGCGGATTTCACCGTGTCGATGTCGACGCCGGAACCCTTGCCGGAAACCACGAAGCGATCCTTGAGGACCACCGTGTAGCTGTTGCTGCCGCCATGCTTGGAGATTTCCTCGCGAACCAGCCGGTCACCTTCGCGGCGCGTGCGCTCGATGCGCGAGTCGGTCTCCGATTCACCCATTGCCAGCCCGGCGAGCGCGATGAGGCCGGCGGCGCCGCCCGTGTCCATGACCTCCAGCTCGATACGCCTGCCGGCGTTGTCCGAATACGTGTTCGCGACCTTCGCTGACATCAGGCCCGCGACACCGCTGCGGTCCGCGCGCGACGAAGTGCGCGGCAGGCCAGCGACCGTCTCCGGCAGCAGCGGCTTGAGCGCGTCAAGCTGCACCGGCTCCACGCCCTTGCCACCCGACATCACCGTGCCGAGCGCGCCCATGGCGGCGGCCATCTGCTTGTTGGTGTCACCGCTCTTCTGCGCCGCTTCCATCTTCTTGTTGGCTTCCTCCATCTTCTTGCCGAAGTCCTGGAGCTTGCCCATGCCGCTGTTCTTGTCGTAGATCACATGCCCCGGCGCGCGCGCGGCCATGCCCGCCATCATCGCGGGGCCGGAGATGAGCCCGCCGAGGAGGCCGATCACGATGCCGACGACAATCGCCACCACCACCACCAGCGCCGTGTAACCGGGCGACTTCTCCGGCGGGTTCTTCATCACGCGCGGCAGGCCCAGGTAAAGCAGGTAGATCGAGTACAGCGCCAGCAGCAGCCCCAGCAGCATGCCGAGCCAGGGAATGATGCCGAGGACCGCCCCGATCCAGGCTGCAGTGTAGGTATACGCGGCAACGCGGAAGGCGCGGTCGAAACCCTTGGTGGCGCCAAACGTGGGTGCGAGGAAATCGATGATCGCCGCCACCACGAACACAGCCACGAAATACATCACGAACTGGTAGACCATCATCGCCACGCCCCACCCGATGCCCATGCGGAAGGTGCCCAGCGGGGTGATGGTGCCGATGACGCAGAAGCTGATGAACTGCGCGATGGCAGCGATGCCGGCGAGCGGCAGGATGTAGCCGGTGACGATGGCCGCTACCGGTGTGGTCTCGGTTGCAACCACGTCCCACTCGGTCTTCGGAGTTAACAGAATGTTCTTGGCGCGATCGATCAGCTTCAAGGCGAGCTCCCGGAACTTGCGAAAGCGCGAGTCTACCCGCCTGTGCCGGGAAACTCAGCGGAAAATTCGGCATCCGGGTGAGATAATGGCCCCGTGAACGCCCCCGACAACCTGGTCGAAATCCGCGGCCTGACCTTCTCCTACGGCAAGCGGCCGTTCCTGCGCGATATCGACCTCGACATCGCCCGCGGCCATGTCGTGGCCATTCTCGGCGCCAGCGGCTCCGGCAAGACCACCCTGCTGCAGCTCATGGGCGGGCTGCTCAAGCCCCAGGCGGGCACCATCCGAGTATGCAAGCTCAACGTGCACGAGGCCAGCCAGGAGCAGATTTACGCCATGCGCCGCGAGATGGGGGTGATGTTCCAGAAGGGCGGCATCTTCAGCGACCTGTCGGTGTTCGAGAACGTCGCCTTCCCCATTCGCGAACACACGCAGCTCCCGGAGGCCATCATCCACGACCTGGTGGTGATGAAACTGCACGCGGTGGGACTGCGTGGTGCCCAATCGCTGATGCCGGCGGAGCTCTCCGGTGGCATGAGCCGGCGCGTGGCTCTGGCGCGCGCCATCGCGCTGGACCCGCCGCTCATCATCTATGACGAGCCGTTCGCGGGCCTCGATCCGATCACCCTCAACGTGGTCACCAACCTGATCCGCACGCTCACCGACGCCCTCGGTGGCACTTCCGTTGTGGTGACTTACGACGTGCAGGAGGCGGTCAAGCTGGCCGATTACCTGTACATCCTGGGTGACGGCGTCATGGCCGGCCACGGCCCCACGAAGGAAATGATGGAATCGACGGATCCCTTCGTGCACCAGTTCCTTCACGCCGAACCCGACGGACCGGTGAAATTCCACTTCCCGGCACGCCCGCTGGCCGAGGAGCTGGAATTGGCCCGCCCCGCCGGTTAGCGGCATAATTTCGCGCACCCATGACCCGCGCGAAAATCCCCGAGTCGGCGTTACCGGGAAACTTCTCCCAGCCGGGGGAATTCCTCGGCGCCTTTGCCCGCAGCTGCGGCGGCCTGCTGAGCTACGTCGACGACCAGGAGCGCATCCGCTTCGCCACCCATGCGCTCGCCGCCTGGCTCGGCACCACGCCCGAAGCAATCATCGGCAAGTCGCTGCGCGAGCTGCACGGCACCGAGGCCTACGAATCATTCGCCCCCTGGCTGCGCCGGGCGCTGGCTGGCGAGGCGGTGCAGTACGAGCGCGCCGGCCGCCATGCCGACGGGCGATCGCTCTGGATTTCGGTCAACCTGTCGCCGCATCGCGACGCGAGCGGCAAGGTGATTGGCGTCTTCTCCAGCGCCCTCGAGGTGAACGAGCTCAAGCGCACGCATGACGCGCTCGGCCGCGCGCTCGAGGAGATCGCCTCGCACATGGAAAACACGCCGCTGGCCGTGATGGAATTCGACGCGGAGCTGCGCATCAAGCGCTGGTCGCCGCAGGCCGAGGGCATCTTCGGCTACGGCTTCAATGAAGTGCGTGGCAAGCGCCCGGTGGAGCTCGGCCTGGTGCTCAAGGAATCGCACGAGGCGGTGCGCGCCCTCACCCAGGAGCTCATCGAGGGGCGCGCGCGGCGCAATCGCATGCTCACGCGCAACTGCACCAGGGACGGCCGCGCCATCTGGTGCGAGTGGTACAACTCCGCCTTCTTCGACGAACACGGCAAGCTCGCCTCCATCCTCTCGCTGGTGGAAGACGTGACCGCGCGCATTGACGCCGAGGAGCAGCTCAAGCAGGCCGCGGTGCACGACGCGCTGACGGGCCTGCCCAATCGCAACTCGCTCGCCGCGCGCCTCGAGCACGCCATCCTGCGGGTGAACCGCAGCGGCGATCGCCTGGCTCTGCTCTTCATCGACCTCGACCGCTTCAAGAAGGTGAACGACACGCTCGGCCATGCCGCGGGAGACGAGGTGCTGCGCCAGGCCGCCGCGCGCATTCGCGCCTGCGTGCGCGAGGTCGATACCGTGGCGCGCCTGGGGGGCGACGAATTCGTCGTGCTGCTCGAAACCGACGTGCGCCCCGACACACCGGGCATCATCGGCGAGCGCATCCGCGCCGGCTTCACCTCCCCGTTCCAATACCGCGGCACGGAAGTCAACTGCGGCGCCAGCGTTGGCGTGAGCCTGTATCCCGACCACGCTCGCGATCCCGAATCCCTGTTGGAATCGGCCGATGAGGCCATGTACCGCGTCAAACACTCGGGCTGAGCCTTCGGGCGCCCCTCCAGGAGAGACTCAATGAAAATGACCATCGCCGCGATCCTCGCCTGCCTCCTGCCCGCGCTGGGCGCCCAGGCGTACTGCATCCAGAACGGCATCAAGGGCCGCGAGGTGCGCGTGACCCAGGAGCCGCACCCGAGCGGGCTGCGCGACAAGCGCACGTTCGACGTGCTGGTAAAGCCGGGCGAGAAGCAGTGCTGCGACCCCAAGAACCTGGACTGCAATCCGGAGGGCAAGATCACCTCCAACGTGGGCCTCATGATCACCATCAACGGCGAGCCTTCGTACGCCTGCGGCATCAACCAGGCCGGCGGCCGGATGGTGAAGGTGACCGGCGGCGGGACGGTTGACGTCGTCAACAATCCCAAGGCCTCGTCCAGCAATCCGTTCATCGTGAAGGTGCGCACGCAGGACCGCGACGTGACCGGCCCGAGCGGTCTCGCCTGCAACGAAGCGCCGAAGGCGAAATAGTGCGGCGCCCGCTGCTGGCCTTCGGCGCCGTGCTGCTCGCGCTCGGCGCCCACGCGCAGACCGACTACCCGGCACGCGCCGTCACCATGATCGTGCCGTTCCCGCCGGGCGGCGTGGCGGACATCACGGCGCGTCCGGTCGCCGAAGCCATGGGGCGTTTCCTCAAGCAGACGGTGGTGGTGGAGAACAAGGCGGGCGCGGGTGGTGGCATCGGCATGCAATACGTCGCGCGCGCGAAAGCCGACGGCTACACCTTGCTGATGGCGCTCTCCTCGATCTCGATCATTCCCGAGGCCGACAGGATCCTCGGCCGCGATCCGATGTTCCAGCTGAAGGAGTTGGTGCCGATAGCGCGCTTCACCGCCGATCCGACGGTGCTCGCGGTGCGCGCCGACGGTCCCTACAGAAGCGTGGCGGACCTGGTGGAGGCCGCGAAGAGGGCGCCCGGCACCATTCCCTATGGATCGTCCGGCAACTACGGGACCATGCATGTGCCGATGGAGATGCTCGCGGGTGTTTCGGGGACGAAGATGCTGCACGTGCCTTTCACCGGCGCGGGTCCCGCCGTGGTGGCGCTGCTCGGCGGCCAGGTGGAAGCGATCTCCACCGGACCTTCGAGCGTGATGGGGCACATCAAGGGCGGCAAGTTGCGCGTGCTCGCCACGTGGGGCGATGCACGGCTGGCCTCGCTGCCGGAGGTGCCGACGCTGAAGGAACTGGGCTACGACGCGCAATTCTCGCAGTGGACCGGGCTCTTCGTGCCCGCGGGCACCCCGGAGCCGGTGATCGCGAAGCTGCGCGAGGCGGCGAAGTTCGTGGTCGGCGACGCCACGTTCAAGGCGGCGCTGGGCAAGGTGGAGACGCCGGTGCAATACCTGGACCAGCCTGCGTTCCGTGGATTCTGGGACAACGACGCGAAGAAACTTGCCGATGTGGTGAAGAAGATCGGGAAAGTGGAATGACGCGTTTCGCCCCCGCGGCGCTCGTGGCCGCGCTGCTGTTCGCGCCCGCCATACACGCCGCCCCGGCGAAGGACCCGCCGCCCAACAGGTCGCTCGCCTCGTTCTTCGAGCGCGAATTCGTCCGCGGCCTGCAGGAGAGCCCGGAATCCGCGACGATCTTCGGCATCGACGGCTACGACGACAAGGTCACCGACCTTTCGCCCGCGGCGGTCGAGCGCCGCAAGGCCGGCATCCGCAAGTCGATCGCGGAGCTGGAGAAGTTCCCGGCCGCGGGCTTGAACACGCAGGACCGCATTTCGCGCGACATGATGTTGTTCGACCTCAAGCTCAACAATCGCGAGAACGAGTTCTACAAGGGCCTGCCCTTCGGCGCGGGCAGCGGGGACAACTGGTCCCCGGTCAACTCGATGAACGGGCCGGGGCTGTTCATGGCGTTCCTCGCGCGCGCGACGCCCTTCCGCAACACGCGCGACTACGAGAACTACCTCAAGCGCCTCGACCACGTGCCGCGCGGGCTCGACCAGATCACCAACCGCATGCGCGCGGGCATCAAGGCCGGCTGGGTTCCGCCCGCCGAGGCGATGCAGAAGGTGCCGGAGATGTTCGACGTCTTCGCGGGCACCGAGGTCGCCGCCACGCCGATGTGGAAGCCGTTCGAATCGTTTCCCGAAGGCATGCCCGAGGCTGATCGCAAGCGGCTGGCGGCCGCGGGACGCAAGGTGCTCACGGAGAAAGTGCACCCCGCCTTCGCCGCGCTGCAGAAGTTTGTGCGCGACGAATACATCCCGGCCTGCTCGAAGTCGCTGGCCGCCTCGAATCTGCCGCCGGGCGGCGCCTACTACGCGCTGCGCGTGCTCGAAGCCACGACCACAACGATGACACCGGCGCAGATCCATGCCGTGGGTCTCGCGGAAGTTGCGCGCATCCGCGGTGAGATGGACAAGCTCATCGCCGCATTGAAATTCAAGGGCTCGTTCGCCGAATTCGTGGAGTTCGTCCGCACTGACAAGCAGTTCTTCTTCACCCGGCCCGAAGACCGGCTGATGGCCTATCGCGACATCGCCAAGCGTGCCGACGCCGAACTGCCGAAGCTCTTCGCGGTGCTGCCGCGCATTCCGTACGGCGTTCGGGCAATGGATGCCTACGAAGGCGACAACTCCGACCACTATTCGCCGCCCGCGCTCGACGGCAGTCGCGCCGGGTTCTTCGAGGCCAATGTCAATAACCTCGAGAAGCGCCCGTCGCACGAGATGGAGGCCACGCTGCTGCACGAAGCCGTGCCGGGCCATCACCTGCAGAACGCGCGTGCGATGGAGCTCACCGGATTGCCGACGTTCCGGCGCTCGGCCTGGTATGTCGCCTACGGCGAGGGCTGGGCGCTGTACGCGGAGAGCCTCGGCCACGAGATGGGTTTCTACAAAGATCCGTACCAGGCCTTCGGGCGGCTCTCGGGGGAGATGCTGCGCGCCTGCCGCCTGGTGATCGACACCGGCATCCATTCGATGGGCTGGCAGCGCGAGCAATCGATCAAGTACCTGGCGGAGAACTCAGGCGTGCATCCGGATTACGCCGCCGCCGAAGTCGACCGCTACATCGTGATCCCGGGGCAGGCGCTGGGCTACAAGATCGGCGAGCTCAGGATCAAGGCGCTGCGCGCCAAGGCGAGTGCGTCGCTGGGCGATCGCTTCGACCTGCGCGCCTTCCACAACGTCGTGCTCGACGATGGCGCGGTGCCGCTGACGGTGCTGGAAGCGCGTGTCGACGAGTGGATTGCGAAACGCAAAGTTGCAAAGGTAGCGAGCGTCTCCAGGTAGGAAGCCCCCCGTTGTGAACTGCGTCATAGGCCGCTCGGCACGGGGGGCATAATGTCCCTGCATGGTCGAGCTCAAATCCATCCTGTTGTTCATGTGCGCCGTCGATGTCGCCTTGGCAGCCGCAATGTGGATGGGTGCAAGCAAGCGCCACGATGGCCTGCTGCAGTGGTCGGCCTCCCTCGGCGTTCGAGCCGTCGCGTTCGGACTGCTGGCCGGTAGCGCCGGCGCCCAATCGGGTGCCATAGCCATCGGGGTCGCGCTGGCCGCACTTTCGGTCACGCTCCAGGCAGCCGCAGTGATCACTTACGCCCGCCGCAGCCTCCCTGCCTGGGTGCATACCGCGGTCATCGCCGGTATCGCCGTGCCGATGCAGCTGCTCGCAGGTGATCCGGCCGGCAGCGTGCTTTTTGGCGGCGTGGTGATCGGCGTCCTTTCCATGGCCGTGGCCGTGATCGGCTGGCAGATGAAGGGCAACTCCAATTCACGAGCGCGAGGCGTGCTGGTCTCGAGCTTTGCAATCGCCGGCTCCCTCCTGGTCCTGCGCGGCATGGGCGCCGCCTTCGTCGCCGACCCGCTCGCCGGCCTGCTGCGTCCCGCCGGACTCACCGCCTTCATGACGCTCGCGGTTTTCGCCGCGGCGATTGGCGGCACCTTCGCCTTCCTGCAGCTTCACAAGGAGCGCGCCGAGGGCGAAGTGCAGCGGCTGGCCATGCTCGATCCGCTCACCGGCGCGTACAACCGCCGCACCTTCCACGAGATCGCCGAACGCGAGGTGGCCCGCGCGCGCCGCGCCGGCCAGCCGCTTTCGATCGTGCTGCTCGACATCGACAACTTCCGCGCCGTGAACGAGAAGATCGGGCACAAGGCCGGCGACGAAGTGCTGCAACGTTTCGTCGAGGTGGTGCGCAGCGCGTTGCGCAAGGAAGACATGCTGGTGCGCTACAGCGACGAGGAATTCCTGGTCCTGCTGCCGGAAGTGCCCGGGCCCGGCGCCGTGGTCGTCGCGGGGCGCATCCGCCGCTCGGTTGCTGGCGAACCAGTGCTTGCCGCCGGGGAAAGCTTCGCGCTCACCGTGAGCCTGGGCGTGGCCGCGCGGCTCGACGAGGGTCCCGAAGGCGTGGATGAATTGCTGGCACGCGCCAGCTCCGCGCTGGCGCTGGCGAAAGAACGCGGCCGCAACCGCGTGGTGGCGCTTTCCCTGGGACGCTCGATCGCGGCTTGAGTCAGCGGAAGAAGATCGCGAGGCGGGCTACTTCCGCCCCAACTTGTCCTGCACCCGCTTGTCGAAGCGCTCGACATTCACCACCACACGCTCGTGCGTGCCTTCGCCGATGAGTTCGCGCTCGTCCTCCGCGCGCACCTTGAAGTAGACCATCCGGCCCTCGACACGCAGCACCTCCGCCGTCGCACGCACCTTCATGCCGACGGGGGTCGCCGCGATGTGCGTGACGTCGAGGTGTGTTCCGAGGCTCTGGTGGTGCTCGGGCAGCGATTGCTCGACGGCAGCGAGCGCCGCGGCCTCGAACAGGTTGATCATCACCGGGGTGGCAAGCACGCGAATGCGGCCGCTGCCAATGCGTGGCGCGGTGTGCTGCTCCCCCACGATGAGTTCGGCGGTACCAGTGAGCCCCGCGGGCAGTTCGAGGATGAGGGCCATGGGGCAAGTATAAGACTCGTAGAATGGCGCGTGATTTCCGTCCCCGTCGCCACCCTCGAGCGCACCACGCAAGGCACGCCCTACTCGCGCGAGTTCGAGGACATCTACCACTCCGAGCTCGGCGGCCTGGCGCAATCGCGCCATGTGTTCCTCGCCGGCAACGGCCTTCCCGCGCGCTGGCTGGGTCGTGAGACCTTCACCATCCTCGAGACCGGCTTCGGCATCGGCCTCAATTTCCTCGCGGCGTGGGATGCGTGGCGTGTGGATCCTTCGCGCCCGAAACGGCTGCACTTCGTGAGTGTCGAGCGCCAGCCTTTTTCGCGCCAGGACCTGGCAACAACCCTTGCGCCATTCACCGAGATCGCGCCGTTTTCGCGCGCGCTCACCGAAGCGTGGCCACCGCCGCTTGCCGGTTTCCACCGCATGCCGTTTGATGGCGGCAACGTGATCCTCACGCTGCTGCTTGGCGAGGCTGCCGAACTGCTGCCGCAGCTGCAGGCGCGCGCCGACGCGCTGTTCCTCGACGGCTTCTCACCCAGCCGCAATCCGGGCATCTGGTCGCCAGAAGTGGTGCGCGAGCTGGCGCGCCTTGCGGCACCCGGCGCCACGCTGGCGACGTGGACCGTCGCTGGTGGCGTGCGCTCCGCGCTGGCCGATGCGGGCTTCCGCGTCGAAAAACGCGAAGGGTTCACCAACAAGCGGGCGATGCTGACCGGTGTTCGCGACGGCGATGCAACAATGGCCGGCAATTGCGCTCGCCGTGTGGCGGTCATCGGCGCGGGCCTGGCGGGAACACTCGTCGCGGAGCGCCTTGCGGTGCGCGGATGGGATGTGGCGCTGGTCGAAGGCCGTGAGGCGCGCTCAGCGGCGCCAGTGGGATTGCTGCGCCCCATCGCCAACCTGCGCGATGCGATCAACGCCCGCATCTCGCGCTGCGCGTTCTCATACGCGTTGCAGCACTACCGCTCGCTCGAGCAGGACGCCGATCAATTGCAGTGGGAAACGCCCGGCGTGCTGCAGCTGGCGTCGAGCGACGACGAGGCGGCGCGTTTCGATGCGATCGCTCGCGCCTTTCCGGCGGAAGTGCTGCAATACGTTGACGGCGAACGCGCCACCGCAATCGCGGGCCGCGCGACCCGCGGGCCCGGTTGGTGGTTTCCGCGCGGCGCGATGGTTTCGTTCGAAAGCCTTGCGATCGCGAGCCTCGCGCGCGCCGCAGACCACGTCACCCGTGTTTCGCGCCGCGCCGTCGATCGCCTCGAGCGCGAGGGCGCGCAGTGGCGCGCGCTCGATACCGATGGCCGCGTGATCGCGGAGGCGCCGCTGCTGGTCCTCGCGAATGCCTACGACGCGAAGCGCCTGCTACCGCAAGCGCGCCTGTCCCTCTCCTGCGTTCGTGGCCAGGTCACGTTCCTGCCACCCGATCCGTCGCGCACGCTGCATGCCCCGGTGAGCGGCAGCGGCTATGTCGCGCCCCTTCCCGACGGCGGCTACTGCATCGGCGCGAGTTACCAGCACGACGATGCCGATGCCGGCGTCCGCGCGGCCGACCATCACGGCAACCTCGAGCGCGCGGAATCGATGCTGCCGGGCTTCACGGCGGGCCTCGATCCGCACCATCTCATGGGCTGGACCGGTTTCCGCACCACGGTCCCCGATCGCCTGCCGATTTTCGGGGCCTCCGCAGTGGAAGGCCTGTATCTCGCGACCGGCCTGGGTTCTCGCGGGCTGCTGTGGGCGCCGCTGGGTGCGGAGATGCTTGCATGCCAGCTTTCCGGCGAGCCGCTGCCGCTTTCGCGCGACCACATGGGCGCGATCTCGCCGCGCCGCTTCCTCTCCTGACGCGCTTCCCGCAAACTCCCGCCGTGCGCCCCGACTTCTCCTCCCTCGCGCTTTTCGTGCGCATCGCCGAAACCAGCAGCATCACCAAGGCTGCGAAGGCGAGCCACATCGCGCTGGCCGCCGCCAGCCGGCGCATGACGATGCTGGAGGGCCAGCTCGGCGTGCAGTTGCTTTATCGCACCGCCAAGGGCGTCGAGCTGACGCCGGCGGGTACGGTGATGCTGGGGCACGCTCGCCGCATGCTCGAGGCCGTGGGCGAAATGCAGGCCGAACTTTCGGATTATTCGAAGGGCGTGAAGGGCGTGGTGCGCATCCAGGCCAACGCCTCGGCGCTCGCCCAGTACCTGCCCGACGACCTGGCGACCTTCGCCGCAGCGCATCCGGCCATCCGCATTTCTCTCTCCGAGGAGCGCAGCGGCGCGATCGCTGACGCGGTGCGCACCGGCGCGGCCGACGTGGGGATCGTCATGGAAGGCGCCAACGCGCAGGGCCTGCGCCTGTACGAATACCGCACGGATGTGTTGTGTGCCGTCGTTGCGCGCAAGCACAAGGTCAAGGCCCGCAGCACGGAATTCGCCAGCCTCCTCGACCACGATTTCGTCGGGCTCGAGAGCAACACCGTGATCTCCCAGATCCTGCTGGCCCAGGCGCAGCTGGCCGAGAAACCGCTGCGGCTGCGTGTGCAGGTGAAGAGTTTTGACGTGGTCGCGCGCATGGTCCAGGCGGGCATGGGCATCGGCGTCCTGCCCGAGCAAGCGGCGCGCGCTTTCGCCGCTCCCATGGGACTGCGCCTCATCACGCTGACGGATTCGTGGGCGCGGCGCCTGATGTTCGTCGCCACGCGCCAGGACATCGCTTTGCCTGCCGCGGTGAGGCAACTGGTGGAGCACCTTTCCGCAAGCTCCTGAGCCTTCGCATTCCACGAAGGCTGCCTTCCCCAAAAGCCAATTCCCGCAGTCCCGCTCCAATGGTCTGATTGCAGACGCGCGCGCGTGTGCGCGCGACGACGGAGAAAGCCATGAAGCGCGACAGCCACCAACCCGATACCCACATCACCCCGTTCCACGGCGGCGAATCGATCCTCACGCCGCAAGCGGTAGAGTTCGTGGCCATCCTGCACAGCGCCTTCGAACACACGCGTCGCGACCTGATGAAGGCTCGCGCAGACCGCCAGTTGCGCCTCGATGCGGGCGAGACCTTCGGCTTCCTGCCCGAGACACGCGCGATCCGCGAAGCGGACTGGACCGTCTCGCCGGCGCCGCTCGACATGCAGGACCGCCGCGTGGAGATCACCGGGCCGGTCGAACGCAAGATGATCATCAACGCGCTCAACTCCGGCGCCAGCACCTTCATGGCGGACTTCGAGGATTCGAGTACGCCCTCCTGGGAAAACGTGGTGCTGGGGCAGGTCAACCTGCGCCAGGCCGTCGACCGCACCATCTCGCTCACCACGCCCGAGGGCAAACGCTACGCACTCAACTCGCGCACCGCGACGCTGATCGTGCGCCCGCGCGGCTGGCACATGCTGGAGCGTCACATGGAGGTGGATGGCGAACCGGTCTCGGCCTCGCTGTTCGATTTCGGCCTCTACTTCTTCCACAACGCGCGCCGCCTGCTGGCCAACGGCAGCGGCCCCTATTTCTACCTCCCCAAGATGGAGAGCCATCTCGAGGCGCGGCTCTGGAACGAAGTTTTCGTCGAAGCCGAGGAGCGCATGAACCTCCCGCGCGGCATCATCAAGGCGACGGTGCTGATCGAGACCTTGCCCGCCGCCTTCGAGATGGACGAGATCCTCCACGAACTGCGAGACCATTCGGCGGGCCTGAACTGCGGGCGCTGGGACTACATCTTCAGTTGCATCAAGAAGCTGCGTTGCCACGACTTCGTGCTCGCGGACCGCGGCCAGGTGACGATGACGAGCCCCTTCCTGCGCTCGTATTGCCAGTTGCTGGTGAAGACCTGCCATCGCCGTGGCGCGCATGCAATGGGCGGCATGGCCGCGCAGATCCCGATCAAGAACGACACGGCCGCCAATGACGCCGCGATGGCGAAGGTGCGCGCCGACAAGGAGCGCGAGGCCACCGACGGCTTCGACGGTACCTGGGTCGCACATCCGGGGCTGGTGCCGATCGCGAGGGAAGTCTTCGACCGCATCATGCCGCGGGCGAACCAGCTGGAGCGCAAGCGCGAGGACGTGAACGTGAAGGCCGCGGACCTGCTGGCCTTCGGCCCCGAAGGCCCGATTACCGAAGCCGGGCTGCGCACCAACATCGAGGTGGCGCTGCGCTACGTCGGTTCCTGGATGAGTGGCAACGGCTGCGTGCCGATCAATCACCTGATGGAAGACGCTGCCACCGCCGAGATCTCGCGCTCGCAGGTCTGGCAGTGGATCCGCAATCCGAAAGGCGTGCTCGACGATGGCCGCAGGATCACGCTCGAGATGTTCCGCGAAATGCTGGGGGGGGAGCTGAAGAAGGCGTCGGGCAGCCCGGGGGCGAGCGTCGCGAAATACGACGAAGCCGCCTGGCTGCTCGATCGTCTCGTCTCCGAGGACAACTTCGTCGATTTCCTCACCGATCCGGCATACGAGTTCATTGCCGCCCTGCCGGCGCCGCAAGAAGCCCTGATCGCCTGAATCTTCGCAACGGCTCCTGGAGATTGGGCGGCGGTTGCCTTGGCGCCCTCCAACCTTCGCAGGGAATCGCCCCGCTTTGGCTCAGGTCAAAGCTTGGTTGCGCTCCTGGGTTAGGCTTGGCGGATGGAGCCCCGTCCCTGGCATCGCTTCTACGGAAGGGTGCCCCCGTCCCTCCCCTATCCCGAGGTCACCCTCTACGAGGCGCTGGCGGCGACCGCGCGCCGGGTGCCCGAGGCGGTCGCCTGGGACTTCTTCGGCACGCGCTCGACCTATCGGGCTTTCCTCGCCGAGGTGGAACGCTGCGCCTCGGGCCTTGCCGCCGCGGGCCTGGCCGCAGGCGACCGGTTCCTCATCTCGATGCCCACCTCGCCGCCGGGCGTGATCGCCTTCTACGCCGCGATCCGCCTCGGCGCACTACCGGCGCTGATCCACCCGCTGTCCACCGCGCCCGAGATCACCCACTACCTCGACGAGACCGGCGCGCGCATCGCGCTCACGCTCGACGCCTTCTACGGCCCGCTCGCAGCGGCCACGCCGAGGCAGCCGCTGCGGCGGATCGTCATCGCGAGGATTCCGGATTACCTGCCGCCGCTCAAGCGCCTCGGCTTCGCGCTCACCAAGGGCCGCAAGATCCCTCGGGTTCCCGCCGATGCCCGCGTGCTGCGATGGAAGGAGCTCATGGCGGGGAGCGCGCCCGAGCCGCCGCCGCCCCTGGGAAGTACCGACGATCCCGCCGCGATCCTGTTTTCCGGGGGCACCACCGGCCTGCCCAAGGGCATCCTGCTGTCGCACCGCAACTTCATCTCGGAAGGCATGGCGGCCGGCGCCTGGTGCGCGCTGGGCGAGGGCGATGCGATCCTCGCGATCCTGCCGATCTTCCACGGCTTCGGCCTGGGCGTGTGCGTGAACGCGGCGTTCATGGCGGGCGGCAAGTCGATCCTGGTGCCGCAGTTCAGCGCGCAGATCGCGGCGCAACGGCTGCGCGAGGATCGCCCCAACGTCCTGGTCGGCGTGCCGACGCTGTTCGAGGCGCTCTCGCGCGATCCTTCGCTCGCTCGCGTGGACCTGTCGTGCCTCACCGCGTGTTATTGCGGCGCAGACACGCTGCCGCGAGAGACCAAGGAGCGCTTTGAGCGGCTGGTGGCCGAGCGCGGCGGCAAGGTGCGGCTGCTCGAAGGCTACGGGCTCACCGAAGCCGTAAGTGGCATCATGGCCACGCCGCTGGAGGATTATCGCGAGGGCTCGATCGGCGTGCCCCTGCCCGACATGCTCGCCAAGATCTGCGCGCCGGGGACGGTGGACGAGATTCCCGCCGGGGAAGAAGGCGAGATCTGCGTGTCGGGCCCGGCGGTGATGCTCGGCTACCTCAACGACCCTGAGGCCAGCGCGCAGGCGCTGCGCGTGCACGCCGACGGCCGCACGTGGCTGCACACCGGCGACCTGGGCCGCATGGATGCCGACGGATTCTTCTACTTCTCGGTGCGCCTGAAACGCATGATCAAGTCCTCCGGCTTCAACGTCTATCCCGCGCAGGTCGAGGCGGTGATCCGCCAACACCCGGCCGTGGCCGACGCGTGCGTCGTGGGCGTTCCCGACCCCGCCCAGGTGGAGCGGGTGGCGGCGTACGCCGTGCTGCGCGATCCGTCCCTGGCAGGGCCGGAGATGGAGAAGGTGCTCATCGCCCACTGCCGCGAGCGGCTGATCAAGTGGTCTTGCCCACGCGAGGTGGCGTTCATCGACGCGCTGCCGCTCACCAAGGTGGGCAAGGTGGACTATCGCGAGCTGGTGCGCCGGCACGCCGCGGTGGAGGCCTGAGATGACCGCACCGGCCCACGGAGGCGAGCGCGTCGCCGCGGCGCTCGCCGCCCATGGCGTGCGCTTCGTGTTCACGCTGTGCGGCGGGCACATCTCGCCGATCCTGGTGGCGGCGAAGGCGCGCGGCATGCGCATCATCGATACGCGCGACGAAGCCACCGCGGTGTTCGCCGCCGACGCGGTGGCGCGGCTCACGGGCACGCCCGGCGTGGCCGCGGTCACCGCGGGCCCGGGGCTCACCAACACCATCACCGCACTGAAGAATGCACAGCTTGCGCAATCGCCGCTGTTGCTCCTGGGCGGCGCGGCGCCCACGGCGCTGCAGGGGCGCGGAGCGCTCCAGGACATCGAGCAGCTGCCGCTCATCGCGCCGCACGTGAAGCTCGTGAAGCAGGTGCGCCGCGTCGCCGACCTGGGTGCCGCCGTCGAGGAAGCGCTCGCCGTGTCGCGCGAAGGCGTGCCGGGCCCGGTCTTCGTCGAGTGCCCCGTGGACCTGCTCTACGACGAGAAGCTCATCCGCGGCTGGTATGCGGACGCGGCCGGCAAGGGCACCTCGGCCGCGGACCGGATCCTGCGCTGGTACCTGGGCCGCCATGTCGAACGCATGTTCGCGGGAAGCCGCCAGTCCTACGAACCGCAGGTTCGCGGCGCAAGTGTTCCCGAGGCACCCGATTCCGCGCTCGCACGAGCCACCGCCGCCCTCGCCCGCGCCGAGCGCCCGCTGCTGGTCATCGGCAGCCAGTCGGTAGTCGAAGCGCAGGCGACCGCGCGCCTCGCCGCCGCGGTGGAACAGCTCGGCGTGCCGGCCTACCTCTCCGGCATGGCCCGCGGCCTGCTGGGACGCAATGCCGCGCTGCAGATGCGGCACGCGCGCCGCAACGCCCTGCGCGAATCCGATTGCGTACTGCTCGCGGGCGTGCCCTGCGATTTCCGCCTCGACTATGGCAAGCACGTGCGCCGCTCCGCCACGCTCATCGCCGCCAATCGCAGCCGCAAGGATGCGCGCCTGAACCGCAAGCCCTCGATCGAGGCGATTGGCGATGCGGGACGCAGCCTGGTGGCGCTGGCCGGGCGCGTGGGTGAGCGCGCGCGGCGCCCCGCCTGGATCGCGACGCTGCAGGCGCGCGATGCGGCACGCGAGGCCGAGATCGACGCCCAGGCCGCGGCCTCCGGGAAGCACGTGAATCCCGTGGCCTTCCTGCGCGCCCTCGAGCGCACCGCCGGCGCCGATGCCGTGTTCGTGGCCGACGGCGGCGATTTTGTCGCGACCGCTTCCTACATCCTGCGGCCTCGCCGGCCGCTCGCCTGGCTCGATCCGGGCGCGTTCGGCACGCTCGGCGTGGGCGCGGGGTTCGCCCTCGGGGCGGCGGCGCTGCGACCGGGCGCGGAAGTGTGGCTCATCTGGGGCGACGGCGCCTGCGGCTACGGGCTCGCCGAACTCGACACCTTCGTGCGCCACGGCATCGGCGTCATCGCGGTGGTGGGCAACGATGCCGGATGGACGCAGATCGCGCGCGAGCAGGTGAAGATGCTGGGCGACGACGTGGCAACCGTCCTCGCGCGCACCGCGTACCACGAAGTCGCGCGCGGATTCGGCGCCGAAGGTGTCGAGATCCGCACCGACGCCGACGTCGATGCCGGCCTCGCGCAGGCGCGCGCCCACTGCGCCGCCGGCCGCCCGGTGCTGGTGAACGTCTGGCTCGAGAAGACCGATTTTCGCAAGGGGTCGATCTCGATGTGATCGCTTTCCAGCGCCCCGCGGGCCACGATCGGCGGACGCGGCATCGCGGAGACTGTGCCAGAATTCCCCATGCCCTTCGGAGCCGCTCAATGAGCCTCGTGCTGCAAGTGATGATCCAGATCAAGCCGGAAAACGTCGACGCATTCATGGAGCAGGTGAAAGCCAATGCGGTCGCGGCACGTGCGGAGGCCTCCTGCCGCCAGTTCGACGTGCTGGTGGATCCGGAGGACGCCACGCGCCTGATGCTTTTCGAGATCTACGACGACGAAAAGGCCTTCGCGGAGCACCAGAAGACCCCCGCCTTCCAGCTGTACCTCACCGAAGCAGTGCCACTGCTGGCGTCGCGCGAACGGAAGTTCTGGAAGCTCGCGTAGGCAAATTGGGGATAAACGACCCGTTTTGCATCCGATGAACGGACTTATCCACAATCGGCAGTGGCGGGTTGAATAGGGCGGTTTCCGCCCTAAAATAGCTGTAGCCTCCTTCCTTTGGCCGTGCAAAAGCGCGGCATTCGTCGCGACCTCTCCATGAACGATCTTTCGAACGCCCCTGAGGGCGATGCCGCCGCATTGAACAATGCGTCCGGCGAGGCGATCCGCATCCGCGGAGCACGCCAGAACAACCTCAAGAACCTGGACGTGGACATCCCCACCGGCGAGCTGGTGGTGGTCACCGGTCCTTCGGGTTCGGGCAAGTCCTCGCTGGTGTTCGACACGCTTTACGCCGAGGGCCAGCGCCGCTACGTCGAGACTTTTTCTCCCTACGCGCGCCAGTTCCTCGACCGCATGGACAAGCCGCAGGTCGATTCGATCGAGGGCATCCCGCCGGCTATCGCGATCGACCAGACCAACCCGGTGCGCACCTCGCGCTCCACCGTTGGCACGATGACGGAGATCAACGATCACTTGAAGTTGCTGTTCGCGCGCACCGGCAAGCTTTTCTGCCGCCAGTGCAAGCAGGCGGTGCGGCGCGACAACCCGGAGACGATCTACGCGGAGATGTTTGAGCGCGCGATTGCCGCCGGCGATCCACGCATCGAAATCACGTTCCCGATCGACGTCCCCGCCAACTTCACCGACGAGGAAGTCACCAGGCTGTTGCTGGCGCAGGGCTACACGCGTATCCATTCACGCAACGGCACGCGCCTGCAAGTGGTGCAGGACCGCGTGAAGATGGGCAGCGCCGAGAAGGCGCGCGTGGTGGAAGCGATCGAGGCTGGCCTGCGGATCGGTGTGGGCAAGGTGAATGTGTTCGTGGGGACAGACCCGGAGCCGGGGACCGCAGGTCCCAACCACGCCCCGGGTCTGTCCCCGGTTTGGAAGTTCTCCACCGGCCTGCACTGTGCCACCTGCGACATCTCCTATTCGGATCCCACGCCTGCGGCCTTCTCATTCAACTCGCCCATCGGCGCCTGCGAAACCTGCCGCGGCTTCGGCCGCGTGATCGGCGTCGACTACGGTCTGGTGATCCCGGACGAATCGAAGTCGCTGGGCGCAGGCGCGGTCAAGATCTTCCAGTCGAAGAGCTACGGCGAATCGCAGGGCGACCTGGCGAAACTCTCCAAGCGCCGCGGTGTTGCCACGGACATCGCCTGGCGCGACCTGCCCGAGGAACATCGCCGCTGGGTGATCGAAGGTGACAACGACTGGGTGAGCTGGAACAAAAGCGGAAAGTCGCACTGGTACGGCGTGCAGCGATTCTTTGATTGGCTCGAGACCAAGGCGTACAAGATGCATGTGCGCGTGCTGCTCTCGCGCTACCGCGCGTACACGCCCTGCACCACCTGCCACGGCACGCGACTCAAGTCCGAATCGCTTCTCTGGCGCGTCGAGGGCCTTACCATCCGCGAGATGATGCTGATGCCGGCGGACCGGTTGCGCGATTTCTTCGCCGCACTGGTGCTGCCGCCCCCTTTCGACGAGGCGACCTCGCTGCTCGTGGGCGAGATCCGTTCGCGCCTCGCATACCTCTGTCAGGTGGGCCTGGGTTATCTGACGCTCGACCGGCAATCGCGCACACTCTCCGGCGGAGAAGTGCAGCGCATCAACCTCACGACGGCGCTCGGTACCTCGCTCGTGAACACGCTCTTCGTGCTCGACGAGCCCTCGATTGGCCTGCACCCGCGAGACATGGGCCGGGTGATCGACGTGATGAAGCGCCTGCGCGACGCGGGCAATTCGCTGGTTGTTGTCGAACACGACCCGCAGATCATGCTCGAGGCCGACAAGCTGATGGACATGGGCCCCGGCCCCGGGGAGCGCGGCGGCAACGTGGTGTTCTTCGGGCCGCCCGACGAGCTCAAGCGCGCCAACACCCTCACTGCCGAATATCTCTCCGGCCGCAAGCGCGCCGATGCGCGCCGCCCCAGTGAGGAGCTGCGCATCCCAGGCATGCAGGTGCCAAACGACCTCGCCACCAATCCGCTGATCGGAACCGTCTCCGTCGGCATCCGCGGCGCGACCGAACATAACCTCAAGAACGTCGACGTCGATTTTCCCCTGCGACGCCTGGTGTGCGTGACGGGCGTTTCGGGCTCCGGCAAATCAACGCTGGTGCAGGACGTCCTTCATCCGGCGCTGCGCAAGCACCTCGGCAAGCCAACTGAGTCGCCGGGCGCCTTCCGCGAGCTGGTGGGCGCGGAGCACGTGAACGACGTGGTGTTCGTTGACCAATCTCCGATCGGGCGCACCACGCGCTCGAACCCCGCGAGCTACGTCGGCGCCTTCGATGCCATCCGCGCGCTGTTCGCCAATGCCACCGATTCAAAGACGCGTGGCTACACAGCCGGCACGTTCTCGTTCAACTCCGGCAACGGCCGCTGCCCCACCTGCTCCGGCAACGGCTTCGAGCACGTCGAGATGCAGTTCCTCTCCGACGTCTACCTGCGCTGCCCGGATTGCAACGGCACGCGTTATCGCGACGAAGTGCTCGAAGTGAAGGTCGACGGCCGCAGCATCGCCCAGGTGCTCGAGCTCACCATCGAGGACGCGGTAAGGATTTTCGCGGGCAACGAAGACATCGTGCGCCGGCTGCGCCCGCTGGTGGACGTGGGCCTCGATTACCTGCGCCTCGGCCAACCGGTGCCGACACTTTCCGGCGGCGAAGCACAACGCCTCAAGCTGGCCGGCCACCTCGCCGAAGCTGACGGGCGCCCGATTTCGATGCTGCCCAAGCGCCCCGGCGCCGCGACCTTCAAGAAGCAATCGCGCATCTTCCTGTTCGATGAACCCACAACAGGCCTGCACTTCGAGGACGTGTCGAAGCTGCTCGCGTCGTTCCGCAAGCTGCTCAACGCCGGCAATTCGCTGGTCGTGATCGAACACAACCTCGACGTGATCCGCGCTTCCGACTGGCTGATCGACCTCGGTCCCGAAGGCGG
>JBDSMR010000080.1:0-27128 GCA_039915735.1 Usitatibacter sp.
GCCGACATCCAGTCGGTGATCAAGACGATCGGCCAGCACACCGGGAAGAATTTCATTCTCGACCCGCGGGTGCAGGGCACGGTGAACATCGTGTCCGACCATCCCGTCGGCAAGGACATGCTCTACCAGATCCTCCTCTCCACGCTGCGCGTGCAGGGATACGCCGCGATCGAGGATGGCCAGTTCGTGAAGATCGTGCCGGAAGCGGAAGCCAAGACCAGCGCCGGGCCCACGGGCGAACTCGCCGCGCGCACCTCTGGCGATCGCATCGTCACCCAGGTCTTCATCCTGCAGAATGAAAACGCGGTGCAGCTGGTGCCGGTGCTGCGCCCGCTGGTGACCGCCAACAACTTCATCGCCGCCTACCCCAACAACAACGCCATCGTCATCACCGACTACGCGAGCAATGTGAAGCGCATCCAGCGCATCGTGGAGTCGATCGACCGGCCGTCGGGCTCGGAGGTGCAGGTCCTGCGAATGCAGAACGCCTCGGCCGTGGACATGGCGCAGATGTTGCGCACCGTGGTCCCCGAAACCACCGCGCCCGCCAACATGCCGGGCGCGCATCCCAAGGTGGCGATCGCCGTGGACTCGCGCACCAACAGCCTCATCCTGCGCGCCGACAATGCCGCGCTGATGAACCGCGTGAAGGCGCTCGCCCTCGGCCTCGATACACCGGGCGCGGGCAACGGCAACATCTACACCGTGTTCCTGCGCAACGCCGAAGCCGCGAAGATCGCCGAGACGCTGCGCGGCCTGCTCTCCGGCTCCGCCGAATCCACGCGCTCCACCACGACGTCGACCACCCCCGCGGGCAATACCTCTGCGCAGGCCAGCGCGTCCTCGACTGCCGGATCACTGGCCTCCGCGCCCGCGGCGGCCGCGCCCAGCTCCATCATCCAGGCGTATCCGCCAACCAACTCGATCATCATCAACGCCCCGGAGCCGGTGTACCGGTCGCTGCGCACGGTGATCGACGCGCTCGACCAACGCCGCGCGCAGGTCTACGTGGAGGCGCTGATCGTCGAGGTGTCCACGGGCCTTGCGGCTGAATTCGGCATCCAGTGGAACGGCGCCCGCAATATCGGCAATGGCCAGTCGGTGATCGGCGGCACCAACTTCAGCACCACCACCGGCAGCAACATCCTTGGCGCCGCTGCGGACCTCTCGTCGCTGGGCACGGGCCTCAACCTCGGCCTCATCAAGGGCACTCTCACGATACCGGGCACGCGTATCGAAGTCGCCAACCTGCAGCTGCTGGCGCGCGCGCTCGAAGGCGATTCGGGCGCCAACGTGCTCTCGACGCCCAACATCATGACGCTCGACAACGAGGAGGCGCGGATCATCGTGGGCCAGAACGTGCCGTTCATCACCGGCTCGTACACGCCCAATGCCGGCAGCGCCACCAACCCGTTCCAGACCATCGAGCGCAAGGACATCGGCCTCACGCTGCGCGTGACGCCCCAGGTCTCGGAAGCCGGCGCGGTCAAGCTCAAGGTGTTCCAGGAAATCTCCAGCGTCACGCGCGACAAGGCGCTGGTGCAGTCGGCCGACATCATCACCAACAAGCGCTCGCTCGAGCAGACGGTGCTGGTCGATGACGGCCAGATCGTGGTGCTCGGCGGACTCATCCAGGACGACCAGCAGGCCACGCAGGACAAGGTGCCGCTGCTGGGCGACATTCCCTGGCTGGGCTCGCTCTTCAAGTACGAGTCGCGCAACCGCAAGCGCACCAACCTGATGGTTTTCCTGCGCCCCGTCGTGATCAAGGACGACAAGGCCGCCGCCGCCATCACCGCGGACCGCTACGAATACATCCGCGGCCTGCAAGGCGGGATGAAATTCCCGTGGAACGGCCTGCTGCCGGACGCCAACGTGCGCGTGATGCCGCCGCTGGAGACGCAGCAGAAACAGCCGCTCGGCACGCCATGACCGCGCCGCTCGAACGCACCGTGAATCCCCAGGACCTCGATCCGCAATCGGTAAGGCTCCTTCCCTACCCCTTCGCGAAATCGAAGGGCGTGATCGCCGCGCGCGTGAAGGACGGCGCCCTTGAGGTATGGATCAAGCCGTACCCGCAGGCCTCGACGCTGGCGGAAGTGCGCCGCATGGCGGGCAAGCCGCTGCGCGAGGTGCTGCTCACCCCGGAGGAGTTCGAACATTGCCTGGCGCTCGCCTATACGCGCGAGCCTTCCGACGCCGAGATGATCGTCGAGGACATGGGCGAGTCGGTCGACCTCGCCAAGCTCACCGAGCAGCTGCCGGAGATCGCGGACCTACTCGAGACCGAGAATGACGCGCCGATCATCCGCCTCATCAACGCGCTCCTCACGCAGGCCGTGCGTGAAGGCGCCTCCGACGTGCACCTCGAGATCTTCGAATCGCGCGCGCTGGTGCGTTATCGCGTGGATGGCGCGCTGCGCGATGTGGTGGAGCCGCGCCGCGGCCTGCATCCGGCGATGGTCTCGCGCATCAAGGTGATGGCCTCGCTCGACATCGCGGAGAAGCGCCTGCCGCAGGACGGCCGCATCGCGCTGCGTATTGCCGGGCGCGCCATCGACGTGCGGGTCTCCACCATCCCGACCAACAGCGGCGAACGGGTAGTGCTCCGCCTGCTGGACAAGTCCTCCGGGCGCCTCACGCTCGACGCGCTCGGCATGCCGGCCGCGGGCCGCGCGCAGGTCGACGAGTTGATCCAGGCGCCGCACGGCATCTTCCTCGTCACCGGTCCAACGGGTTCCGGCAAGACAACCACGCTTTATTCGGCGCTCTCGCGGCTCGACCGCAAGACGCGCAACATCCTCACGGTTGAGGATCCGGTTGAATACGAATTGGATGGAGTCGGCCAGACGCAGGTCAATCCGCGAATTGAAATGACGTTTGCGCGCGCGCTGCGCGCGATCCTGCGACAGGACCCGGACGTGGTGATGATCGGCGAGATCCGCGACCTCGAGACCGCGCAGATCGCGGTGCAGGCTTCGCTCACCGGCCACCTCGTGCTGGCCACGCTGCATACCAACGATGCGCCGGGTGCGGTCACGCGCCTCATCGACATGGGCATCGAGCCGTACCTGCTCGCCTCCACGCTTAATGGCGTTTTGGCGCAGCGGCTGGTGCGCAAGCTGTGCGCCGAGTGCAAGGCGCCCTATGAGCCCGATGCGGCGGAACGCTCGGTGTTCGGAAAAGATGCGCCGGAACGCTTGTACAAGGCCGTCGGCTGTGGCGTGTGCAACTTCGCGGGCTACAAGGGCCGCACCGGCATCTATGAGCTGCTGACCGCCAACGATGACCTGCGCCATCGCATCCACGACACGGTGGAAGAAAGCGTGCTGCGCGAAACCGCCGTGCGCGCGGGCATGGTGCGCCTGCGCGAGGATGGCTTGCGCTGGGTGCGCGATGGGGTTACTTCCCTGGATGAAGTCCTGAGGGTCACGCGAACTTGAAACGCTGATTTTTCAACACAGAGGACACAGAGGCAACACAGAGGAAAAGCAAATGCGTGTGTTTGGTGCCATGCATCCATCCCACGAACATCCCGGCGAATTTTGCCTTTCCTCTGTGTTGCCTCTGTGTCCTCTGTGTTGAAAAACAACCGTCCCAATAGCCGCCCTTACTGACACAGGCAAAATGCCAGGATTCAGGTACCAGGCCTACAACGTCGACGGCAAGCTCCACAAGGGCGTGCTGGAAGCCGACAGCGCCCGCCAGGCACGTTCGCTGCTGCGCGACCAGGGCCTCACGCCCTATCGCGTCGAAGTCATCGCCGCCAACGATCCGGCCGCCGGCGCGCGCTTCCGCCCGGTGTCACTTTCGTCGTCCGAACTCACGCAACTCACGCGCGGCCTGGCCTCGCTGCTGGAAGCTGGCCTCACCGTCGAGCAGGCGTTCAACGCGTTGATCGAGCAGGCCGAAAACGAACGCATGCGCCAGGTGCTGGCGGCGCTGCGCGGCGAGGTGATCGCGGGCAACACGGTGGCGAAGGCGCTCTCATCGTTCCCAAACGTCTTCCCGGAGCTCTACCGGACACTCGTGGCCGCGGGTGAATCCTCGGGTCAGCTGCCACGCGTGCTCACCAAGCTCGCGGACTACCTCGACGACCGGCAGCAGCTGCGCGGCAAGCTCACCCTCGCGCTGATCTATCCCGCGATCGTGATGGGTGTTGCGCTGGTGGTTGTGGGCGCGCTGCTCATCTACGTGTTGCCGCAGGTGATCCAGGTATTCCAGCACGCGCACCAGAAGCTGCCGCTGCTCACGCGCGCGCTGATCGCCTTCTCCGTCTTCCTGCAGGCCACCTGGTTCATCTGGGTCGCGCTGGCCATCGCAGCCGCGGTGGCGCTGCGCGTCGCGCTCAAGCGCGAGCATTCGCGCGCCGCGATCCACCGCTCGCTCTGGCGCGCGCCGCTGGTGGGCCGCATCCTGCGCCACCTCGACGCTGCGCGATTGGCCGCCACGCTTTCGATCCTCGTCGGCAGCCGCGTGCCGATCCTGCAGGCGCTCGAAGCAGGCATCGGCGTGATGACACTGGTGCCGATGCGCGAATCGCTGGCCACGGCCGCGCGCGGCGTGCGCGAAGGCATGACCCTCGCCCGCGCCCTTGGCGCCACCAATGCGTTTCCGCCGGTGATGGTGCACCTGATCGCCAGCGGCGAGACCAGCGGGCGCCTCGACGAAGCGATGGAACGTGCCGCGCGCCAGCAGCAGAACGACATCACCACGCGGCTGGCGACATTCGCCGCCCTCTTCGAGCCGATGATGATCCTCATCATGGGCGGCGTGGTGCTGGTGATCGTGCTGGCGATATTGCTGCCGATCTTCCAGCTCAACCAACTGATCGGAAAATAAATGGATGGGCGGCATGAAATGAAGCACATCACGAACGTCGTTGGATCGGACGGCAAGCCGCCGATCAACGCCCTGGGGCAAAAGGCTTTTCGAAAAGTCGTGTCTGACACCAGTTTTGGATTTACCCTCATCGAGGTGCTGGTGGTGGTTGCGATCCTCGGCATCCTCGCGGCGATTGTGGTGCCGCGCATCATGGACCGGCCGGACGAAGCCAAGCGTGTCGCGGCGAAAGCCGACATCGGTGCAATCGTGCAGGCCCTCAAGATCTATCGGCTCGACAACGGTTTCTATCCGGGAACTGATCAGGGGCTTGCGGCTTTGGTTACGCGCCCCACGACCAACCCGGTTCCGAACAACTGGTCGAAACCGTACCTCGATCGCGTGCCGAAGGATCCGTGGGGCGGCGACTACCAATATCTCAGCCCCGGCGTGAAGGGCGAGATCGACGTCTTCAGCCTCGGCGCGGATCGCACCCGGGGTGGCGAAGGAAGCGCGGCCGACATTGGAAACTGGGAATAACAGCATGATTGGCCCCCCCCCGGCTTCGAGATTGTCGGGGCAGGCTCTGCCTCGGGGAACGCCACGCGGAGCCGTCGGATTCACCCTGGTTGAAGTGCTGGTGGTCGTCGCGATCGCCGGGATTCTCGTCGCCCTCGCCACGGTAAACCTGTTTCCCAGCAAAACGCAGCTCGCGCGCCGCGACGTCGGCAGCGTGGCACTGGCGGTCGAGCATGCGCGCGACAGTGCCTGGTTCGGCGGGCGTCCGGCGGCGATCACCTTCAGCGAAGGCAGGCTGCGCGAATGGCGCTACGGATCGCGCACCTGGGAGCCCAACGTCGGCCACGACCAAGCCTTCGACGCACGCGTTACCGCGCTTTTCGTCGACGGCGCTGCCTTGCCCACGACCGATCGGCTGGTGTTCATGCCTGATGGCCTGGGCGTCCCCTTCAGTGTCGCCATCGAGGCTCGTGGCGTCGCGTTCGCCGTCGAGGGCGATGCCGCCGGCGCAGTGACGATGGTGGAGCGATGAATCGATCCCCGATGACTCCAGGACGGCGGCCGAGAAGATTCGCCGCCGCGTTCACGCTGATCGAGATCCTCGTGGCCGTCGCCATTCTCGCGATCGCCCTCGCGGCCACGACGCGCGCCGCCAGCCTCGCCATCGATGGCTCGCTCGAGACGCGCCAGCGCCTGCTCGCCACGTGGGCCGCGCAGAATCGCATCTCGCAGCTGCGCGCGATGCGCATCTTCCCCTCAGTGGCCACCACCAGCATGAGCGCCGAGGAGGGCGGCCTGGCGCTGGTGATCGCGGAGACCGTCACCGACACGCCCAACCCGATCATCCGCCGCGTCGACCTCGCGGTAGCGGACGCGCGTGATCCGGGACGCGTGCTGGGAAGGATGACGGCTTATGTGTCGCAGTAACGAGACTGCGGGCCCTGCGACCAGGCGACGGCAGCGGCGAAGCCGGGCTGCCGGATTCACGCTGGTCGAACTGCTGGTGGCTCTCGCGATCTTCGCGATCATGAGCGGGGCGGCGTATCGCGCGCTGACCGCGATGCTCGAAAGCCGCGAGGCGCTGCAGAAGGAGTCGCGCAAGTGGCGCGACGTCTCGCTGGTCGTCGGCCGGCTGGAGCGCGACCTCGGCGCCGCCTTGCCGCGCCGCTCATGGAGTTCCACCGGCATTTCGCTTTCTCCGCTCTCCTCGGCGGTCGACGCGAGCTCCGCCCCCGAAGGCCTCGCGCTCACGCGCGCCGGCAGCGCGCTCCTCGAGAACACACTCTCGGCGCCGCAACGCGTTGGCTGGCGTCTGAAGGAGAACCGCGTCGAGCGCCTCACCTGGTCGGGCGCCGATGCCGCGCCGCGCGAGGAGCCCACGGTCACCGCCATCCTCTCGCCGGTCACCGCGCTCGCCTTCCGCTTCCTCGACGGCAAGAGCCTCGAGTGGCGCCCCAACTGGGGCCTGCCCGGCACCGACGAAGGGTTGCCCGGAGCAGTGGAAATGACCTTGACCCTGGCCAGCGGCGAGAAGGTCGTGCGCCTGGTGGACCTGCCGCCGCCACCATGAGCGCTTTCCGCCAGCGCGGCGTAGCCGCCGTCACCGCCCTGCTCATCGTCGCCATCTCCGCGGCCGCGGCTTCGTACATGCTCGCGCAACAGTCGGCAATGCTCGACCAGACCATGCTGGTCGCCTCGCGCGCGCAGGCCGACGTCTACGCGCAAGCCGGCCTCGACTGGGCGCGCGGCGTGTTGCTGCAGGACGCCAGGACCACCAGCAACGACAACCTTGCCGAAACGTGGGCCCAACCGATCGTCGGCATGCCGATCGAGCGCGCGGTGGTCGCCGGAGAGGTTTCCGACGAGCAGGGCAAGTTCAACCTCAACAACGTGATGAACGGCAATGCACGCAGCGAGGCCGACATCAAGGTGCTGCGCCGCCTGCTGGCGCTGGCCGACCTCTCGCCGGAGCTCGCCGACGCAATCGTCGACTGGATCGACGGCGACGACGACCTCTCCAGCAGCAGCGGCGCCGAGAACCCCTATTACCTCGGCCTGCCGCGCCCCTATCGCGCCGCGAACGCACCCATGGTGCAGGTGGACGAGCTCTATCGCGTGCGTGGCTTCGATGCCGCCGCGGTCGCGCGCCTGCGTCCGTACGTGACTGCGGTACGCGAGCGCACCACGCTCAACGTGAATACCGCACCCGATCTCGTTGTCGCCGCGATGCTCGATACCACCCGCGACAAGGCGATCGCGCTGCTGGCCGAGCGGGTGAAGCTCCCGTTCACCGACAAGGCCAACTTCAGCAACAGGGCGGGAGCGCTCGGCTTCACGCAGCTGGGCGATGTCGACGTGAAAAGCGCCTGGTTCTCGGTGCGCATCCAGGTGGTGCAGGACGACGTGCAACTCGCCACCGAGGCACTGGTGCGGCGCGACCCCACCAAGGGCACGGCATCCATAATCTGGCGCCGGCCCCGATACTGATGAAACTGCGCGTCTTCCTTCCCGCCACCGACCGCCCCGAGGACTCCGCGCGATTCGCGTGGAAACTCTTCGACGCACGCCGCGAGCTGTTGCGTGACGATGTCACGGCGCTCGCCGACATCCCGCGCGCGGGCGAGGTGGAAGCGGTGATCCCCGCGGAGCGCGTGCTGCTCGCGCGCCTCAAGCTGCCGAAGGTCAACGCGTCGACCATTCGCGAGCTGCTGCCTTATGCGGTCGAGGAAAAGCTGCTGGCCGATCCCACGCACATCCACGCGGTGGCCGGTTCCCGCAACACCAGGGGAGAAACGGTGGTGGCGGTGGTCGATCGCAACTGGCTGCGGGCAATGCTCGATGCGCTCGCCCGCGTGGGGTTGCGTCCCACCAGCGCCTGGAGCGAAAGCGCGCTGCTCGCGGGCGGCCACGGCGATTGGCATGTGGTCTGGGGGCCGTCGCGCGGGATGCTCGTTGACGACGAGGGTGTTGCCGCCACGTTCGATCACAGCCAGGCCCTGCCACTCGCGGTGCGCCTGGCGATTGATGAAGCCACGCAGCGCGGCGAACGGCCGGAGAAAGTGCGCGTTCATACGGCGGAGAACGCGCCGGCACCCGACCTCGCGGCATGGAGCGCGCAGACCAGCGTCGCCTTCGAGCGCGGCACGCTCTGGGAAACCCTTGCGGCCGGCGAACCCGCGGCCGGGTCGATCAACATGCTGCAGGGGGAATTCGCGCCGCGCTCCGCGACATCGGGTTGGAAGATTCCGCGCGCCGCGCTCTGGCTCGCGGGCGCCATCGCGCTGCTGCAGCTGGGTTTTACCGCCTTCGACACCTGGCGCCTCGAGCGCGAACGCACGGTGCTGGAAGCGCAACGCGAGGCGATCTTCAGGGCCGCGTTCCCCGAGGCCAGGGTAGTCGTCGACCCGGACCTGCAGATGGCGCGCAACCTCGCGGAGTTGAAGCGCGCGCGCGGCCAGGCCGCGGGTGATGAATTCCTGGTGGGCATGACGCAAGCGGCGCGAGTCTCGCCCAACGGCGTGCGCTCGGTCGAGTTCACCAACGGAAAGCTGGTTACCCGATGAGCCTCGCGATCTGGGAGGCCCGCAGCCCCGCCGAGCGCCGCAACATCGTGCGAGCGTTGGTGGTGGCCGCCATCGTCCTGGTCGTGGTGCTGGCCTGGCTGCCGCTCGAGCGCGCTCGTGGCCGGCTCATCGCGCAGATGCCCGAAGTGCGCGCCTCCATCGCCGCATTGCAGCGCGACGCCGACGAGGTGAAGCGCCTGCGCAGCATGCCCGCGAATGCTCCGCAGGCCGCGGCGCCTCTCGCCGCGCTCGCCACCAACGGCGGCGGGCTGCCCGGCGCCACCATCATCGCGCTCGACAACCGCCGCGTGAAGGTCAGTGGTGCAGACGTGGGCTTCGGCGCGCTGCTCGAGTGGCTTCGAAACGCGCAGCAGACCCACGGCATGCGCGTCGAATCGGCGCGTCTCGACGCCCTGCCCGCCAAGGGCCGCGTTCGCGCCGAGCTCGTCCTCACCCGTTCCTGACATGCGCATCATCCCGCTCGCCCTGCTCGGCATCGCCGCCTACGGAGTGTTCCTCGTCGCCAACATGCCTGCGTCCTTCCTGCTGGCGCGCGCGCAGGATGCGCAACCTGGCAAGGTGGAGGTGCGCGAAGTGGGTGGGACCGCATGGCACGGCAACGCCAGCGTCACCTTGAATTCGCCGGGCGGTCCCATCGCCATCGAGCGGCTCGAGTGGCACTGGCTGCCTTCGCGGCTGGCGGGTGGCCGCTTCGCCTTCGACATCACGGCGCGCGCCAGCGGAATCGATGCGCGCTACGAAGGCGCACGCACACTCTCGGCGTGGGAAGTGCGCGACCTCGAAGTGAAGGGCGACGCGAAGGCGCTCGGCATCGTGGTGCCGTGGATCGCCCCCTGGCGTCCGGAGGGCCCCGTGAGCATCACCAGCCCGCGCCTCACCACCGACGGCGTGGAGGTGAGGGGCGAAGTGCGCGTCGATTGGAAGGCTGCATCGGTCGCGCTATCGGAATTGAAACCGCTGGGCAGCTATCGCGCCGACATCGTCGCCGAAGGCCACGCCGGGCAGCTCAAGGTGACGACACTCGAAGGCGCGCTGCAGATCAGCGGCACCGGAAGGCTCACCCCACCCACGCGTCTGGCCTTCACCGGCGAGGCGCGCGCCACCGGCGACCAGGCGAAGGCGCTCGAGCCGCTGCTGAACCTGCTGGGCCCGATGCGGGCCGACGGCGCCCGCACGCTCGACTGGCGGGTCAATTGACCGGCACCCAGGGAGCCCCGCGAGGTGATCCCGGGCCGTTCAAGCCCGCTCCCGGGCTGCGCAATCCCCACCTGCAGACGCTCTACGCGTCACTCGTCGCCACCGCGGCACGTCCCGCATTCCGTCGCGAGCGCTGGGACACACCCGACGATGGCGATTTCGTCGACGTGGACTTCATCGATGGCCCCGAGGGTTCGCCCTGGGTGCACCTGTATCACGGGCTCGAAGGTTCCTCCAATTCACCGTACGCCCGCGCGCTGATGGAATACACGCACCTTCGCGGCTGGCGTGGCAGCGTGTTCCATTTTCGCGGATGCAGCGGCGAGCCCAATCGCCTTGCGCGCGCCTATCACTCGGGCGACACCGCGGAGATCAACTGGTCGCTGCGTCGCGTGAAGAGGCTCGCGGGATCGGCGCCGCTCTACGTGGCCGGCATCTCGCTCGGCGGCAATGCCTTCGCGAAGTGGTTGGGGGAGCGGGCAGAGGAAGCCCGCGAGGTGGTGGCCCGCGCGGCCATCATCTCCGCACCGCTCGACCTCACAGCCGCCGGCGACGCGCTCGGCCGCGGCATCACGCGCATGTACGCGCTCCACTTCCTCGGCACACTCAAGTCCGGCGCGCTCGAGAAGCTGCAGCGCTTCCCCGGGCTCTATGACGCCGCGGCCGTGCGCCGCGCGCGCACGTTGCGCGAATTCGACGATGTCGTCACCGCCCCCATCCACGGCTTCCGCGACGCGAGCGACTACTGGTACCGCGCCAGCGCCAAGCCGCACCTGCACGACGTGCGCGTGCCGAAATTGCTCCTCAACGCTCGCGACGACCCTTTCCTGCCGGGAATGCACCTGCCGACGCAACGCGAAGTCTCCACCGCGATCAGGCTGGAATTCCCGGCGCATGGCGGCCATGTGGGCTTCATCGCCGCCCCCTTTCCCGGGCGCATCCAGTGGCTCCCCCAACGCCTCATGCACTTCTTCGAAGAAAGTCAATGACTCCCATCGCACCCGAGATCTTCAAGGCCTATGACATCCGCGGCATCGTGGACAAGACGCTCACCGAGCCCGCCGCCGAGGCCATCGGCCGTGGGCTGGGCACCATCGCAGCCGCGAAGGGCGTGAAGAGTTTTGTTGTCGGGCGTGACGGGCGCCTCTCCGGTCCGCGGCTCTCCCAGGCGCTGGCGCGCGGGCTCGCCGCCAGCGGCATGGATGTGATCGACATCGGCGTGGTGGCGACGCCCATGGTGTATTTCGCCACCTACAAGTTCGCCACCGGCAGCGGCGTGATGGTCACGGGCAGCCACAACCCGCCCGAATACAACGGCCTCAAGATGATGGTGGCCGGCGAGACACTTGCGGCTGAAGCCATCCAGGAGCTGCGCAAGGTGGTCGAGGCCGGCAAGTTCGCCGCGCCATCGAAGGCGGGCTCGATCACAACCGCCGACGTGAAGGAGGATTACCTCCAGCGCATCACCTCGGACGTGAAGCTCGCGCGGCCGATGACGATCGCGGTGGATTGCGGCAACGGCTCGCCCGGCGCCTTCGCCCCGGAGCTCTTCAGGCGCATGGGCTGCAAGGTGATCGAGCTCTTCTGCGAGGTTGATGGAAACTTCCCCAACCACCATCCCGACCCCTCGAAGCCCGAGAACCTCGAGGACCTCATCGCCAAGCTGCACGCGAGTGATGCGGAGATCGGCCTCGCGTTCGACGGCGACGGCGACCGGCTCGGGGTGGTCACCAAAAACGGCAGGATCATCTTCCCCGACCGCCAGCTGATGCTGTTCGCCGAGGAAGTGCTGTCGCGCAATCCGGGCGCGCAGGTGATCTTCGACGTGAAGTGCACGCGCAACCTGTTCACGTGGATCCGCAAACACGGCGGCGAACCGCTGATGTGGAAAACCGGTCATTCCCTGATCAAGAGCAAGCTCAGGGAAACCGGCGCGCCGCTGGCCGGTGAGATGAGTGGCCACCTGTTCTTCAAGGACCGCTGGTACGGCTTCGACGACGGGCTCTATGCGGGCGCGCGGCTGCTCGAGATCCTGTCGCGCTCGAAGGACCTCACCGCCACGCTGGAAGGCCTGCCGGATTCGATCTCCACGCCGGAACTCAACATCAAGCTCGAGCACGAAGGCGAAAATCACGCGCTGATCGCGGAGCTGCAGAAAACCGCGAAGTTCGAAGGTGCGACGAGCGTGAATACGATCGACGGCCTGCGCGTGGAATATCCCGATGGGTTCGGGTTGCTGCGGGCTTCGAACACGACCCCGGTCGTGGTGCTGCGCTTCGAGGCCGACACGAACGAGGGGATGGCTCGCATCCGGGCGGATTTCGCACGCGTGCTCAAGGGCGCTCGGCCGAGTCTCGTGATTCCGTGATTTGCTTGTGGCACCATTCGCCGCGAGTTCACGGGCTGGATTTTCAACACAGAGGACACAGAGGAACCACAGAGGAACCACAGAGGAAAGCAAAAGCTGAATATTATTTCGCGGCCACGGGCGCAAATCTCCCGGAACCCATCCCGATGTTGCTTTCCTCTCTGGTTCCTCTGTGTCCTCTGTGGTGAAGATCAGCGTTTCAATCTCGCGCCACCTGGTGCCGCAGCCGCCAAAAGCCGGCAACGCTAAAGCGTCAGCTGCAGCGAAAGGTAGGCGCCGCTCTGCGAAGGTTTTCCGGCGATCGTGCCGAGGCGCGCATAAGCGGCCGTCACGGCCAGGTTCTTCGACGGGAACCAGGCGATGAAGACATCGCTCGCATCCCCTTCCTTGAACGCGCGGAGGTTGTCCGGTTTCCAGCGATGGTCGATACCGATGGCGAGCTGGTCGTTCATCATCACCGCGAGCGTGAGCTCCGGCTGGATGCTGCGAGATCCCTTCCTGTCGCCACCGAAGCCGAGCAGTCCGAACTGGTTGGCGCGCGTGGCACGCAGCGTGATGTTGCCGAGCACATTGAGGCCGGCTGCGCCGCCCAGCCAGAGCTTGGTGGCCGCGAGGTAGATGTCCGTGTCGCTGCCCTTGACCGCGCCCACCACCGTCGGGATGGCCATCTCGCTGTTGCGCTTGTGCTGCGCGCCGATCGACACCTGCGGCCAGGGTGAGTCCTGCTCGGAAACCGCGTCGCCGAAGACCTTCACCTTGAAGCCGAGAGTCTCCATCTTGAGCTTGAGCCCGGGAATCACCGCGCTCGCATCGAAACTCTGCTTCGCGAATGAGACCTCGAAGCGGTCGTAGAGGCCAACCGCAACGCCGCCCGCCTGCAGGTCGAAATCGTCGGTCACCACCCTGGTGATGAAGGCCGACCCGCCAACCTGCTTGTTGGTGCCGTATCCGGCGATCACTGCCCAGGGCACGAGGCCGCTTCCACCCGCGCCTTCGACCTGCTGGGCACCACCGGTAGCGAGCAAGCGGTCTCCCGCCGCGGCGGCGGTGGCAAGGGCCAGCGCCGCAAACATCCACAGTTGCTTCATGCCTTCTATCCCGTGACGACGTCGCGCTTCATCGGCGCAAGCAGGCGCAGCAGCTCGTTCTTCTCCGCTTCCCTGACACCCGCATTGGCGAGCGCGTCACGGAGAAACTGCACCAGCAGGTAGAACTCGGCCTCGGTGTTCCTCAGGCCCTTGTGCACTTCCTTCATCGGGTCGCCCGTGTATTTGCAGGGCCCGCCCGAGAGCATGCAGATCTGCTCTTCGAGCTTCTCCTTGACGCGAGCGAGCTTCACGTCCTTGAACGAGCGCGAGGTGCGCGGGTCCTTCGCGGTGCGGTCGATCAGTTCGTCAACCACTTTCCGGACGACGGGCTCGCCACCGATGCGGGCGTACAGGGTTGGCGGGGCGGCGGGGTTGGTGGCGCAAGCGGCCAGCAGGAGGCTTGTGAGCAGCGGCAATACAGAGCGCATGAGGGTCGACGGTAGCTTGATCAGGCTGTAGCGGCGGCAATGATATCCTCGACAGGTGAAATTCGAAGTGATTTTTGTCACAGTTCTGGCCCTTGCGGGCCTGCCCGCCGGCGCCGCTTCGGTCGACGCCGTCATCAAGGACGCCAGCGGCGTGCCGCTCGAGAACGCGGTTGTCTGGGCCATGCCCAAAGGCGAGCCGCCGAAGGTCAAGCGTGACGCGGCCATCGAGCAGTTCAACAAGACGTTCATCCCGCTGGTGAGCGTGGTGCAGGTGGGAACCGCGGTGCGTTTCCCCAACAAGGACGAGATCCGCCACCACGTCTATTCGTTTTCGCCCGCCAGGATCTTCGAGATCAAGCTCTACGCCGGCACCGCGGCCGCACCGGTGGTTTTCGACAAGCCGGGCGAAGTGGTCCTCGGCTGCAACATCCACGACCATATGGTCGCTTACCTCTACGTCGTCGAATCGCCGTGGTTCGCCAAGGCCGGCAAGGACGGCATGGCGCGCATCGAGGGATTGCCGCCGGGCGAATATGAGATCCACGCCTGGCACTTTTCGCAGGGCGCGAAACCGGAAGCGCGCCCGGTGAAGCTCGACGCCGGGGATTCGAAAGCCAGCGCCGCTTTCTCCGTCACCACACGGGTCATGCCACCCCGGCCAACCGCGAAGTGAAGCTGCTCCTGCGGAGCGGGACGCTCCAGGACCGCATCGTCATCTTCTTCGTGCTGCTGCTGATGGGCGTGCAGCTGGCGAGTTTCCTCTTCATCCGCTACGCCATCGAGGCCACCGCGAAGAACTCGCTGCGCGAGGAATTGCGCGTCGGTGCACGTGTGTTCACGCGCCTGCTGGACCAGAACAGCCAGCAGCTTCAGGAGGGCACCAGCGTACTGGCCTACGACTATGGCTTCCGCGAGGCGGTGGCCACGCGCGACAGTTCCACCATCCTTTCGGCCCTGAGCAACCACGCGGCGCGTGTCAAGGCGAGCGGCATGGCGGTGATCGGGCTCGACGGCATGGTGATCGCCGACACCAACGCGACGGCAAATTCCGGCCGCCACTACCAGCACCCGGAGCTGCTGGCGCGCGCGACGCTGCGGGAGCGTTCCTCCGGGGTGCGCATCGTCGCCGGCAAGCCCTACCAGGTGGTTGTGGTGCCGGTGCTGGCGCCGCTGCCGATCGCGTGGGTCTCGATGTCCTTCGTGATCGACGACAATGCCGCGCGCGACCTGCAGCGCCTGACGAACTCCGAGATCACCTTCGTGCACGTTGCCCGGGAGCAATCCGAGCTGCTCGCCACCACGCTGCCGATGAGCCGCCGCGCCGACCTCGCGCGCCAGGCCGGCGTCATCACCGCACGCGGCGGCGAAGGCATCACCGTCGAGCTGGCCGGGGAGGACTACGAGGTGCTGTCGATGCCGCTCGACGAAGCGCGTGACCTCGGCCTCTACGCCATCATCCAGCGGGCGGGCTCCGACGGCCTCTCGCCCTACCTCGCGCTGCAGGCAGCGCTGCTTTTCATTGCGGCGATTTCGGTCGCTGTGACGCTGGCGGGCGCCATCCGCATTGCGCGCCAGATCACCCGGCCGATCTCGCGGCTGGCCGAAGCCGCCCAGCAGATCGCGCGTGGCAACTACGACGTGCGCGTGGGCGAACTGGGGCAGGACGAGATGGGCCGTCTCACGCGCGCGTTCGACAGCATGGCGCAGGGCCTGGCCGAGCGCGACCGGATGCGCGATGTGCTGGGCAAGGTGGCCTCGAGCGAAGTGGTGACACAGCTGCTCGAAGGCCGGATCGAGCTCGGTGGCACGGAAGTCGACGCCACGGTGCTTTTCACGGACCTGCGCGACTTCACCGGCCTGTGCGAATCGCTCACGCCGCAGCAGAGCCTGCTGCTGCTGAACGAGTTCCTCACCACCATCAGCCAATGCGTGGAAGAACACGGCGGCGTGGTCGACAAATACCTCGGCGACGGGCTGATGGCGCTCTTCGGCGCGCCCATCACGCGGCCCGACGACAGCCATCGCGCGGTGGAGGCGGCGCTTGCCATTCGCACGCGCGTGCTGGAGCTGGGCCCGGCACTCGCCGCGCGCGGGCTGCCGCACCCCGCTGTTGGCGTCGGCCTCAACACCGCGAGGCTGGTGGCGGGCAACGTTGGGTCGCCGACGCGGCTCAACTACACCGTGCTGGGTGATGGCGTGAACCTCGCTTTCCGCCTCGAGTCGCTCACCAAGCGCTACCAGGTGCCGATCGTCGCGGGTGAACGCACACGCGAAGGAACGCGCGAGGGCATCGTCTTCCGCGAGCTGGACAAGGTGCGCGTGTACGGCCGGTCGAACCCGGAGCGCATCTTCGAGCCGCTCGGGCGCGTGGGCGAACTCTCCGCGGCGCAGATGGAGCAGCTCGCGCGCTGGCACGAATCGCTGGATTATTTCCGTGGCCGCTGCTGGGAGGCCGCGCGCGTGGGCTTCATGCACCTTGCCGACGTGCGCGGCTACGAGCGGCTGGTGGCGATCTACCTCGACTACATCCGCGAGCTGGAAGCCGATCCGCCGGCCGAGGACTGGGACGCGTCCTTCACGCTTTCGCAGAAGTAATCAGGTTTTCCCGCGACGCTTGCGTACCGGCTTCGGCGGCTTGAAGCCCTCGGCCATCATGTTCCACGCCCACGCGGCGGGATTGGGCGGATCGGCGGGTTTTTCTTCCTCGCGGCCCATGTGGGCCATCATGTCCTGCGCCTTCTCCCCGCCCTTGAGCATCGCCAGCTGGTACTGCAGCGTCTTCTGCGTGAGCTGCACCATGTTGACGTTGGCCTTGAGCCAGTGCTCGACCACGGCGAGCTCGCCCAGTTTCTTCTCGATGTCCTTCGAATCCGGGATCGGGAACATCATGCCTTGCAGGGGATAGGCGCCAGGGTTCACCATCTTCTGCCACAGGTCGTACATGTCGTGCGGCGTGACAGGCTTGGCCATGGACCCTCCGGCGGAAAATCAGTCGTGCTTTGCGATGAAGGCCTTGATGCGTGGGTAGATCATCTCGCGGTATTTGCGGCCGCTGAAGATGCCGTAGTGGCCAACACCTCTGGCAAGGAAATGCTGGCGGTCGCGCGCCGGGATGCCCTTGCACAGCACCTGCGCGGCTTGCGTCTGGCCGTTGCCGGAGATGTCGTCCAGCTCGCCCTCGATGGTGAAAAGCGCCGAGCCCTTGATGGCCTCGGGGCGCACGCGTTCTCCCGCCACCACCATCTTGCCCTGCGGCAGCAGGTGCTTCTGGAACACGCGCTCCACGGTTTCGAGGTAGTACTCCGCGGGCAGGTCCATCACCGCGTTGTATTCGTCGTAGAAGCGGCGGTGCGAATCCGCGCTTGATCCGTCACCGGCCACGAGGTGCTGGTAGTACTGCAGGTGCGATTCCATGTGCCGGTCCGGATTCATCGCGACGAAACCGGCGAACTGCAGGAAACCCGGATAGACACGGCGCATGAAGCCGGGGTGGCGCATCGGCACGCGCTGGATCACCTTGCCCTCGAACCAGGACAGCGGATTCTTGGTCGCGAAGTTGTTGACCTCCGTGGGGCTGCGGCGCGAATCGATCGGGCCGCCCATCATCGTGAGTGACCGCGGAATGGCTTCCCCGGCGGCGGACATCAGCGAAACTGCGGCCAGCACCGGCACCGTCGGCTGGCACACCGAGATCGCATGGGTGTCGCGACCGAGGAAACCGAGGAACTCGCGCACGTACGCAACGTAGTCGTCGAAACTGAAGGGGCCGACGGAAAGCGCGACCTCCTTGGCATCGACCCAGTCCGTGATCCACACGTCATGATCCACCAGCAGCGTCTTCACCGTGTCGCGGCAAAGCGTGGCGAAGTGGCCCGAGAGCGGCGCGAAGACCACGACACGCGGCTGCGCCGGCGCGCCCACCTTCCTGAAATGCAGCAGGCGGCAGAACGGCTTCTCGAGGTCGTAGGTCTCTTTCACCTCGTACGTCTTCTTGCCACAATGGACGGACTTGATGCCGAAGGCGCGGCGCTCGTAATCCTGCGTGATGCGCGTCATCAAATCGAAGGCGGCGGCGACATTGCGGCTGCCCGGCAGGTAGGAGAGCGGGCTGTCCGGATGGCCATAAATCTCGTTTCCCGCACGCGCGAACACACGCCAGGGTTCAAGTGCCGCTCGTTGCCAATCGTAGATCTGGTACAGCGCGTCCATCAGGCTCCTGGGTGTCGATGTTGCATTGCAATATAGTCTACTCGCATCTGCTATATTTTCGGCCTTGATCGCAGGTACTCGAGATGCCCCAGGACCAACGCGCCGCCAACGATCCACTGCTGCCCCTGCATCCCCCGATCGAGCCGTACGCCACCGGCATGCTCGAGCTCGACGCGCCCCATCGCATGTACTACGAGCAATCGGGGCATTCGCGCGGCGTGCCGGTGCTGTTCCTGCACGGCGGGCCCGGCGCGGGTGCCAGCGCGGTGCACCGCCAGTTCTTCGATCCGCGGTTCTATCGCATCGTTGTCTACGACCAGCGTGGCGCCGGGCGCTCCACCCCGCTGGGCTGCCTCGAGGACAACACGACACCGCGCCTGATCGAGGACATCGAGAGGCTCCGCGAGTTCTTGAAGATCGACAAGTGGGTGATCTTCGGCGGCTCGTGGGGCTCCACGCTTGCGCTTGCGTACGCGGAGCACCACCCCGAGCGTTGCGCCGGCCTCATCCTGCGCGGCATCTTCCTCTGCCGGCCGGGCGAGATCGACTGGTTCCTCTACGGCCTGCGCGCGATTTTCCCCGAAGCGTGGCGTGCCTTCTCGAGCTTCATCCCGGAAGCCGAACGCGGCGACCTGCTGGCGGCGTATTACAGCCGCCTGACGGATGCCGATCCGGCGGTTCACATGCCGGCCGCACGCACCTGGAGCGTGTACGAAGGGTCGTGCTCGACGCTCCTTCCGAATCCCGCGCTGGTGGCGGACTTCGCCTCCGACCGCGTGGCCCTCGGGCTGGCGCGCATCGAGGCGCATTACTTCCGCCACCAGATCTTCCTGCAGCCTGATTTCCTGCTGTCGAACACCCATCGCCTGCGCGAAATCCCGGGCGTGATCGTGCAGGGACGCTACGACATCGTCTGCCCGACGGTTTCGGCGGACGACCTGCACCGCGCATGGCCGGAGGCGGAGTACGTGGTGGTTTGCGACGCGGGCCATTCCGCTTTCGAGCCCGGCATCCGCTCGCGGCTGATCGCCGCCACCGAAGACTTCAAGAAGCGCCTCTAGCCGGGAAAGGGCTACTCGGCCCGCGTCAGTGACGCGACGTCGTCGATGAATCCCCTGAGGCGGTCCTGCAGCGCGGCGCGCTGCCTTTCCGTGAGCGTGGCGGAGAGCTTGCCCAGCAATTCGAACATCTTGCGGTCCCGCGCGCGCACTTTCTCGATGTATTCGGGGCGCCGCCAGCTATCGGTATCGACCAGCAGGCGCTTGAGCTGCGCATTCGCCTGCTCCCGCGATGCCCTGGCGCGCACGATCGAGAGGATCTCGCCCTGGCGGAAACGCCGCTCTCCCAGCAACTCGTCGGAGAAATCGAGCATCTCGGCGTAGAACGCCGCCACCAGCTCGCGCTGCTCGCGCTCCAGCGAACCCACCCAACCTTCGAGGTGGCCGACGAAGCGGTGCATGCGCTTGCGACGCCGCTCCTGCGGCGTGCCGTTGAGCGATTCGCGCTCGAACTTGCGGTTGTCGTCGGAGAACTTGCGTGCAAGCTGCGCTACCTGCTCCTCGTTCAGCCCCGCGAGGAACTCGGCGACGTCGGGAATCGTGTGCTCCGCGAGCGCGTGGTAATACGCGCGAACCTCGCGATAGACCGGAGCGACGTCGTCCGCAGTGAACGGCTGCGCGGTCTTCGCCAGCACGCCCTCGAGGAACCTGCCATAACGCGGCAGCTCCTTCGCGCGATGCCACTGCACCTGGGAGCTGATGCGCGCGCGGACCCAGTCCTCCTGCGCGTCGCTCAGGTCGACGTAGCCGTCCACCATCCAGGTGAGGGTCGGCACGAGGTTGTTGTATGCGAGCGCGGCATTGGCATAGGCCAGGCGCGTCAACGTGGACGAGGCGCATCCGGCCACGACCACTGCCGCCAGGACCAGCGCGAACGCGCGTGCGATGCGCGCGGTGGTCACCAAGGGATCGGCTTGCGGTCGCGGAAGAACTGTCCCGTGGGACCGTTGGAGGCGAGTGTGGCGAGCCACACGGCGGTGTCCGCGCCCTCTGCCACGCTGCGTGGCGCGTTCTCGCCCCCCATCGCGGTCTTGACCCAGCCGGGGCTCATCGAATTGACGAGGATGCCGGTGCCGGCCAATTCAGCGGCCAGTGTGCGGGTGAGCGCGTTGAGCGCCGCCTTGGAGATGCGATAGGCGGGGCTGCCTTCGCCCATCTGGTGCAGCTGTCCGAGGCCCGAGGAGATGTTGACGATTCGCCCGTAACGCGGCTTCTTCATGTGCGGGACCACTTCGCGGCACATGCGCATGGCGCCGAAGAGGTTGGTCTCGAAGGTTTCGCGCCAGACCTTGGTTTCGCTGTCGACCACCTTCGATTCGGTCTCCTCGGGGTAGACGCCGGCGTTGTTGACCAGGATGGCGGGGGCGCCATGGTGCTTGACCACCTTCTGCACGAAGGCGCGCACGATCCTGGTGTCGTTCACGTCCAGCACGTAGCCGGCGACGTTCTTGCCGACATCGGTGCGCAACTCGTCAACGGCGAGAGCGCATTTGGGTTCGCTGCGGCAGCCGACGATCACGAAGACGTCGGCCTTCATCAACTGCCGGGCAATTTCCTGTCCTATTCCGCGGTTGCCACCGGTCACGATGGCTGTTCTTCTGGCTGGCATTGTCTCCCCGTGGCGACGGGCTCGATGGAGGCTGACTGCTATGATAGCGGCGATGCTTAGAATCTGGGGCCGGGTCTCCTCGGTCAATGTCCAAAAGGTGGTCTGGTGCGCCGACGAACTCGGCCTCGAGTACGAGCGCATCGACGTCGGCGGCAAGTTCGGCCGCAACGACACCCCCGAATACCTCGCGATGAACCCCAACGGCCTCGTTCCGGTGATCGAGGACGATGGCTTCGTGCTCTACGAATCGAATGCGATCGTGCGCTACCTCGCGTCGCGCGCGCCAACGCCGATGTGGCCCGCGCAGTTGCAGGCGCGTGCTGACGTGGATCGCTGGATGGAGTGGCAGTCGACGGTGTTCACGCCGGCGATGCTGGCGGCGTTCTGGCAGCTCATCCGCACGCCCGAGGCGCAGCGCGACGCCGCGGCGATCGAGGCTTCACGCGCCCGGAGTGAGAAAGGCGCCGCCGTCCTCGATGCGCACCTCGCCGGCCGCCGCTACCTGGCGGGCGACACCTTCACGGTGGCCGACATCGTCAACGGCTGCGCGACCCACCGCTGGCTGAACCTGCCGCTCGCGCGCACGCCTCGCCCGAACCTCGAGCGCTGGTACGCGGAGCTCAAGTCACGGCCGGCTTCGCGTCAGGTCACTGACCAGGCGTTGAACTGAGCGCGGGCGCAACAGCGCCCTGATCTGCGGATCAACTACCCCGGCGAGCACCGCGAACGCGGCGCTGAACCACGCCACCAGCGCCATCTCGTCTGCCGGGATCGCGGCGCATGCAACACCAAACAACACCCATGCCACCGCGATCACTCGCGGCGTGTTCTCGACCAGGCGTCGACGTGCCATGGGTTCCTCCTAGAAGATCGGTGCGGGCGCGTTGTAGGCCGCACCGTCGCGCGCGGGCGGTGGCGCGAAGCTCACGCGGTTGGTGATGAAATCCACCGCGTCGCGCACGACCTGCGCGTCGCGCAGGATCAGGCGATGGCCCAGCCCGTGCGTGCCGAGGAACTTCGCCTGCGGCCATGCACGCGCCAGCGCAACTCCAAAGGCCTGTGGAATCTCGCGATCACCCGCGTCGTGGATCACCAGCGCGGGCGCGCGCGCCCGGGAGATCGAGCCGGGCAATTCGAAATCGGCCCAGCGCCGGCCGAGCGTGCGCTCGAAATATTCCTGCATCGCGCGGCGCACCGGCTCCGGGATGCCGAACTGGCGCGCGAAGTAACCCGAGTAGCGTTCGACGGAAATCGGCGGCGCCACCAGCACCGCGCGCAGCTCACGGCGATTGCCGTTGAGCCACAGCCCGACGGCAGCGGCGCCGAGTGAATGGCCAACCATGCCGGCCACCTTGCGGCCGTTCGCTTCGAGATCCGCCACCACCGCCTCGATGCCTTCGAGGAAATGCACCAGCGACGAACCCTCACTGTCGCTGTAGCCATGACCCGCCTGGTCGAACGTCACCACCTGGAAGCCGACATCGAGCAGTTCCGGCACGAAGGCCCGCAATTGCGCGCCGCGCCCGCCCCAGCCATGCGTGAGCAGCACCACCGGCCGGTCCGCCCGCCCGAAACACCAGGCGGCGAGGTCACCGCGCGGCGACGCGACCGTATAACGCGTGCCCGTGGACAACAGTTCCAGCTCGCGTGGGGTGTGTTCGATGCGAGGCGGCGTGCCGAAGAGGCGCACCGCGGCCGCGACCGCCTTCTGCGGCGCCAGCGCCGAAGTGATCGACAGGTTCATGCGCTGCCAGGCCAGGTTGATGGCATAACGAACGTTCGTGCTATTTATGGAGAGAGTTGAGCTGAACATGGGAACCTCCGGATTAAACGGAATGCTGCTGGATCAGGCGATCGAACGACTGGCGTGCGCGTTTGCCCGACTCCGCCTCGCCAAAAAGCAGGTTGGTGCGATAGAAGCCGAGGACGATGCTGATCATCTCGAAGGCGACCTGGCGCGGATCGGTGCCGGGCCTGAGCTCGCCCGTATCCACTGCCATCTGCACTGCCCTCGCAAGCTCGCGGTCGAGCTGCGACTGGCGCTCGACCACCGCGTCGCGCATCGCGCCGGGCTGGTGATGGTATTCGCGGCTGGCCGCGTCGATGGGGCAACCCCCGGGCAGCCCGGCCCTCTCGGGCCAGGTGATCCAGTTCTCGAACAGCGCACGCACGCGCTTCAGGCCGCGCGGCACTTTCAGGGCCGGCAGGAAAACGGCCTCGGCGAATTGCCGGCCCGCCTCGTCAACCGCGGCGATCTGCAGTTCCTGCTTGGAGCCGAAGTGCGCGAACAGGCCACTTTTCGACATGCCGGTTTTCTCCGCGAGTGATCCGATGGTGAGCGACTCGAAGCCGCTGGCGCTGGCCTGCACCACCGCCGCGGACAGGATCTGGGCGCGGGTGTCTTCCCCCTTGGTGGTTGGCTTCGGTGCGGCGGCAGTGTCCATGCGCCGCAGATTAGAACGATCGTTCGTTCTTGTCAAGGCCGTGACTCGCGCGCCATCAGCCGGTGGAAAGTGACCAGCATGCCGGCCGTGGCCCCCCAGATGAAGCGCTCACCGTAGGGCATGGACCAGTAATGCCGCATGCGCCCCTTGAAAAACGCGCTTTCATAGCGGTGATTGGCGGCGTCCAGCAGGAAGGACAGCGGCACCTCGAAGACATCGGCAACCTCATGCGGATCCGGCCGGTACTCGATCGGCGGCTCCGTCCAGCCCACGATCGGAGTGACTGCAAACCCGGTCGAGGTGCGGTACTCGGGCAATTGCCCCAGCACCTGGACCCTCTCCGGCTCGATGCCCAGTTCCTCGTGCGCCTCGCGCAGCGCGGTGTGCACCGGCGAGCCATCTTCGGGGTCGGTGCTGCCCCCCGGCAACGAGATCTGGCCCGCGTGTGCTGAAAGGTGGGGGGTGCGCTGGGTGAAGACCACGGTTGGTTCGCCGGGCCGGTTTACCACCAGCAGCAGCACCGCCGCTGGCTTGAGCGGACGTTGCGAGGCCTCGGCCTGTTTCTCGAGGTCGTCGGCGGTGAGCAGCTGCTCGATCGGCGGCAGGTCCAGCAGCCGCTCGACTATGATGTCGCGCATCGTCGAAATTATATGACGCCCCGCCCCATGATCCTCCACGACTACTTTCGCTCCTCCGCCGCGTATCGCGTGCGCATCGCCCTCAACCTGAAGGGGCTCGAGCCGCAGCGCCGCTTCGTGCACCTGCGCAAGGGCGAGCAGCGCGACCCAGCGTTCCTCGCCATCAACCCGCAGGGCTTCGTGCCGCTGCTGGAGGTGGGCGGCCACACGCTCACGCAATCGCTCGCGATCATCGAATACCTCGACGAGAACTACACCGCACCGCCGCTGCTGCCGGTGGGTGCGGAGGATCGCGCGTGGGTGCGCTCGATCGCGCTCGCCATCGCCTGCGACATCCATCCGGTCAACAACCTGCGCGTCCTCAAATACCTGTCGCGCACGCTCGAGGTCGCGGAACCTGCGCGTGACGAGTGGTATCGCCACTGGGTACGTGAAGGCTTCGCGCCGCTGGAAGCCCAGCTCGCCGCGCGCGCCACCGGCCCGTTCTGCTTCCGCGACAGTCCCACCCTCGCCGACATCTGCCTCGTTCCCCAGGTCTTCAACGCCCACCGCCTCGAGGTGGACATGGCGCCCTATCCGCGCATCGCCGCGATCGACGCAGCGTGCCGGGCCCTTCCCGCCTTCCAGGCCGCCCACCCGGACGCCCAGCCCGACGCCGAATAAAACTGGTGTCAGACACGACTTTCCGGAATGTCGTGTCTGACACCAGTTTCTGGAACTTTTCGGCAAGCTGGCAGCAATAGCGGTATCCGACCTGCGCCATGTTCATGCCACCCCACGACCCCAAAGCCGAGCACCAGCTCCTTGCCCGGATGAAATCCGGCGACGAGTCGGCTTTTGCCGCCCTCTACCGGCGGCACAAGGACGGCGTGCACCGCTTCGCGCTCCTCTATTGCGGCTCGCCGGCGGTGGCGGCGGACGTGACGCAGGACACCTTCATGCACTTCATCACGCAGCCCAACCAGTACGATCCGCTGCGCGGCAGCATCGGTTCGTGGCTGTGCGGGGTGGCGCGCAACCTGGCGCGCAAGCATTTCTCCATTCGCGAAGACGCCACCGATCCCGCGGAGCTGCTCGATGACAGCCAGCTCGCCGCATGCCACGTGGATCATGACGGTCCGCTCGAGCGCGTGCTGCGGGGAGAAGCCGCCGAGGAAGTGCGCCGCGCGGTCGCCTCCATCGCGCCGCACTACCGCGACGTGCTGATCCTGTGCGAGGTCTCCGACCTTTCCTACGCCGAGGCCGCGCTGGTCTGCGGCATCGATATCGGGACCGTGAGGTCCCGGCTTTCCCGCGCGCGCGCCCTGCTCGCGCAACGCCTGGCGCCCGCATTTCGCAGCGCCAAGGAGGCTGTATGAACCCCGAAGAACCGGTCGACAACGCGCTCGCGCTGCTGCGCGGCGAAATGCAATCGGTGCAGGCGCCCGCCACACTGGAGAACGTGCTCGCCGCGCGCTTCCGCCGCCAGCATCGCGCCCCACGCCCGCTGCTCTGGTGGATGCCGCCGCTGGCGCTGGCCGCCACCGTCGCCGTGGTGAGCTGGATGGTTCGCGCGCCGATGCCCTCTGCCCCGGCCACCACGCCTTCCACCACCCGGGCAGTGGTTGATGACGGCCCGTTCCTCGCATTGAAACCGCTCGAGCGCATCGCACTCGAGCCCGGCAGCACCGTTGTTGCCACCGAATTTCCGCGCGCCCTGCTTGCAGACTGGGGCTTGCCCGTTTCTCCCGATCGGGCAGGTGAGCCGGTGCGCGCGGAAATGCTCTATTCAGCAGGGGGCGAGGCGCTCGCCATCCGCCTGATCAACTAGGCAGAAGGAAATGGATATGAATCGCACACTGCTCGCCGCGCTCGTGATCACCACGCATGCCCCGGCCGCCACGTTCGCCCAGGACAAGTTGATGATCGAGCCTCGCACCGTGCTCGCCGCCGCGGAGGACGCGCGCGCCCAGGCCGACGCATGGAAACGCTGGGCCGAGGACTACTCGCGCGACATGCGCTCCTCGATGGGCACGATGTTCGGCGCGCGCCTCGGTGCGCACAAGCTGGTGAAGGGCGCGCCCTACAGCGCGGAAGTACTCACGGAATCCAACCAGAACCTCGCCGACGGCAACGTCATCTCGCGCAAGACGCGCGGCGCCATCTACCGCGACGGCGAAGGCCGCACGCGCCAGGAGTCCCCGGGCGATGGCAAGGAACAAGCGGTCTTCATCAGCGACCCGCTCGAGGGCAAGACCTACGTGCTGACGCCGGGCTCCAAGCTCGCGGTGACCTCGAGCGAGAAAAATAGCCAGGTCGTGACCGTCAACGGACGCACCGTGCGCGTGGACAACGGCCGCGTCTTCGTCGATGGCAAGGAAATGACGCAACCCGTGGTCGAGGTCGACGCCGGGGGCAAGACCATCAAGGTCGAAAACGGCAAGGTCACGATCGACGGACGCGAATTCGATGCCCCGCCCGCGGGCGGCAAGCGGAAGATCGTCGTGAAAACCATCAACGCCGGTGAGTCCGGCGACAATCTCGGCCGCGAGGAAGTGCGCATCCAGGTGGTTCGGGGCGCCGACGGCCATATGCATCCGATCCCTCCGGTTGCGCCCACGCCGCCGCTGCCGCCCGCTGCGGGACACATGGCGCCGCCTCCCCCGCCGCCGGTGCCGCCGATGCCCGGCGTCAGCAGCTTCCGCTTCGAAAGCCCTTCGAAGCTGGGCAAGGGGGTTGCCACGAACCTGGGCATGAAGGATTTCGACGGTGTGAAAGCGGAAGGCAAGTCCACTGTGTGGACGATCCCCGCGGGCACGATCGGCAACCGGAATCCCATCAACGTGAGCTCGGAAACCTGGTACTCGCCCGAGCTCCAGCTCACCGTCTACTCCCGCTACATCGACCCGCGCACCGGCGAATCCATCTATCGCCTCGCCGGCATCAAGCGCGCCGAGCCGTCGCCGAATCTCTTCAAGGTGCCCGCCGGATACGAGGAAAAGACCCGCGGGCGCTAGGGACGCTGCCTTCGGACGCCTATAATCGATCCTTTCCATCGGAGGGATCGATCATGGGCAGAGGCGACAAGCGAACGTTCAAGGGCAAGGTCTTCAAGGGCAGCCACGGCAAGAGCCGCCTGCGCACCCAGAAGAAGGCGACCGCCACCCCGGCCGTCGCGAAGAAGAA
>JBDSMR010000039.1:0-18865 GCA_039915735.1 Usitatibacter sp.
CGAACCAATTCATTTCGCTTTACTCCGTGTCCTCGCCTTTTCCTCCGTGTCCTCTGTGTTTAAACCCGGCGCATCAATTCAAGACGATCTCCCGCCGGCCACTCTCAGGGGGAAGCCTTCCCCCGCACCGCGGCGTACACGTAGTTGTCCCCGCCGAGGTAACGCTTAGCCGCCCCCTGCAGGTCGGCGACGCTCAGGCCCGGCATCACACCCAGCATCTTCTCGGTGTGGTCCAGCGGAACACCCAGCACATAGCTGCGTGCATAGTCCGCGGCACGGGCCGCGTTGGTCTCCAGGCCCCGCCTCATGGATCCCGCGTAGTACGCCTTGGCGCGCGCCACGTCATCGGCGGTGATGCCTTCGCCCTGCAGCTTGCGCATCTCCTTCAGCAACCCTTCGCGGGCCTGCTTCTCCTTCGAGGCGTCGCCCGCAAGGTACCCGCGGAACGCACCCTGGCTCGCAAACGAGATCGGTACGGCATTGACGCTGTAAGCCAGCGATTGGCGTCCACGCAACTCGGCGAAGAACGTACCGCTGAGCCCTGAAGTCAGCGACTGCATCAATCGGAACGCCGGCCAGTCCGAGCTCGAGGGTGGCACTGTCGGGAATCCGATCACCATCGCGGTTTGCTTGCGGTCGCGCCGCTCCAGCGCTTCCCTGGGCGCCTTCGGCAATACCGGAGCTGCGAGTACGGGCAGCGGCCCCGCGCTGCGCGCCATCGCGCCAAGGCGCTCCTCGATCACGCGCCGAACGTCTCGAGCCGACGCATCCCCCACAACCACGATCAACGCGCGATCCGCAGCCACCGTCTGCTTCCACCACAACTGCAGCGCGGCGCGGTCGAGCGCCGATACCGTCGCCTCGGTGCCCAGCTCCGGCAAGCCGTACGGATGGTCGCCGTACATGGCGGAGCGGAACAGTTGCAGCGGACGCTCGGTCGATGAGTCGTAGGAACGCTTGATCGCGGCTGATTGCAGGCCCTTCTCGCGCGCAAGCTCGGCCTCCGGGAAGGCAGGGTTCAGCAGCACGTCGGAGGCGACGCGCAGCGCCGGCTCGTAGAAACGCCCGACAGTGGAGAACCAGACCCCGAAGCCATCGTCCTGCGTGACAACGTTCAGTTGCGAGCCGAGAAATTCGATCTCGCGATCGATCGCCTCGCCGCTGCGACTTGCCGTGCCGCGCCGCATCATCGCCTGAGTGAGGCGCGTGATGCCCGCGTTGGCGGGCGTCTCCTGCGTTCGACCGCCGCGGAAGAAGATCCCGGTGCTGATGGTGGCCGTGCCCGCGCGCTCCTGCACCGCGAGCGTGGCGCCATTGGAGAGCTTGAAGGTCTGCAGGGGCGTGGTTGCCGAAGCCGCGGCGACGGAATTGGAAACATCGGGCAGTGCAATCGCTTCGGTCGCGGTGAGCGGCGCCGCTTCAGCCGCGCGCAGCCGTCCCAGAGCCGCGGAAGCCGCGCCCACCGGCGCGCCCTTGGGCTGGTATTGATAAAGCGTCAGCTTGTCGAGCACCAGGTAGCGCCGCGCGGCATCCTGCACCTGCTGTGCGGTGAGCTTGTCGAGCCGCTCCACGTCGCGCGCGAGGTCGCGATAGGAGCCGCGCGACTCAAGCGACGACAACGTTGTTGCCTGTTCGAGCGCGCTGTCGATGGCACCCAGCAGCCCCGCCTCGCGCCCATTCTTCGCACGCGCGAGTTCGTACTGCGTCGGGCCGAAGCGCTTGATGCGCTCGACTTCCGCCATTACTCGCGCCTCGACCTCGTTGCGATTCGACTCTGCCAGCGAAGCCAGCACGTGGAACATGCCGATGTCATCGAAGGTGAAGGTGAAGGCATTGATGGTGCTTGCGCTCTTCGGCCCGATGGCGGCGCCGTAGAGCCGGGAGGAGCGCCCCTGCCCGAGGATCGAGGCCAGCACTTCGAGCGTGACTTCATCCGCGTGGTTCTCCGGCACCGTGTGCCAGCCAAAGACGGAATAGCCCTCCTTCACGTCGGCCTGCGACTGGCCGAAGCGGAACGAGTCCTGCACCGGCTCGCTGGGACTGCGCTCCTTGCGCAGGGTGCCGCGCGGAATGGTGCCGAAGGTGCGTCGCACCGTAGCCAGCGCTTCATCAGGCGCCACGTCACCGGCGACGGTGACGATGATGTTCTCCGGGCGGTACAACGTGTCGAAGAAGGCGACCAGGTTGTCGCGCCGGATGTTGCGCAGCACTTCGTTGGAGCCGATGCGCCAGCGCTTCATGCGGTGCTGCGTGAAGGCGGTGGCGTACATGCGCTCGAGCGCCACCGCGGGCGGGTTGTCGAGCTTGCGGTTCGACTCCTCGATCACCACCTCGGCTTCCTTCTTGAGTTCGGCCGCGTCGAAAAGCGGATTGGCGATGGCGTCGGCCTGCACTTCGACCCCCCGGACGAAACCCTCCTTCGGCACCACGACGTAGTAGTTGGTCGAGTCGTAGATGGTGCCGGCGTTCAGCGCGCCGCCCACGGCAGTGACTGCGTGCGCGATCGACTCCGCGCCCGGATACGCCTTTGATCCCTTGAAGAACATGTGCTCGAAGAGGTGCGCCATGCCGGCGACCTCATCGGGTTCGTTGAAGTACCCGGCCTTGACCCACGTGTTGATCGCAACGATGCCGCTGCCTTTTTGTTCGCGCGTGAGCACGGTGAGCCCGTTGGGCAGCACGGTCCGGTGGACCGATGAAAGGAAACGCTCCGCGACGGCTGCGGACGGCGAAAGGGAGATTGCGGAATCCTTCGTCACGGTCTGGACGCAGCTGGTGGCCGCAATTCCGGCGACGAGGCAAAGCAGCAGGGTAGCGGCTGAGCGGCGCATGCAAGTTCCTCGGGGTTCGAAGGGGTCAGAGTCTACCGGGGGTTGGCGAGGTAAACTTGTTCGGCAACATCGGGAAACACAAATCGGCGCCCCGCCCCCAGTACGAAAGGCGGACAAGTAGCCAGGATCAAACAAGAGAAGAGAAAAGGAACATGGGAAAAGACTACGTCATCGACATCGGCCCGGTGCCGTCACTGCCGGTTGAAGGCAGCGACGCGCGTTTTCCGGTTGGCCGCATCTACTGCGTTGGCCGCAACTACGCCGACCACGCGCGCGAAATGGGGCATGACCCCGACCGCGAACCGCCGTTTTTCTTCATGAAGGCCGCCAACTCGATCGTGGAGAACAACTCCACCATCGCTTACCCGGTCGGCACGAAGGACGTGCATCACGAGATCGAGATGGTGGTGGCCATCGGTATCGGCGGCAAGAACATCCCGGTGGAAAAGGCGCTCGACCACGTTTGGGGCTACGGCGTTGGCCTCGACATGACGCGCCGGGACATCCAGGGCGAGGCCAAGAAGATGGGCCGGCCGTGGGAAATGGGCAAGAGCTTCGACCAATCCGCGCCGGTCACGGCATTGAAGCCGGTATCCGCCACCGGCCACCCCGCCAAGGGCGCGATCTGGCTCAAGGTGAATGGCGAAATGAAGCAGCAGGGTGACCTCGCGATGCAGATCTGGACCGTGCCCGAGCAGATCAACTACCTGTCGAGCCTGATCACGCTCCAGCCGGGAGACCTGATTTTCTCAGGCACTCCCGCTGGTGTCGGCGCGATCAAGGCCGGTGACAGGCTGGACGGCCACGTCGATGGCGTGGGCGACCTCAGCGTCACGTACAAGGCCTGAACCTGGTTCGCGCTTCACCAGGCCCGGTGCAGCTTGTCCAGACATTGATTGGCGTTCATCGGGAACGTCGGGGTCCGATCGGCACTCCTACGCATAGCCATTCAAACCAGTGGGAGAACACATGAAAAACACCACCATCGCAGCCTTGATTGCCGTTTCCCTGACAGCGGGCGCCGCATGGGCTGCGGATTCGCCGAAGACCAGCGCGAAACCGGAGACGCCGGTTGCCGCCGACAACACCCTCGGCCAGAGCACCCGCTCCAGCGTCGCCAGCGAAGACGCGAACGCCACCGGCAACGCACAGACGCGCAAGGAAACGCTTTCAAGGTCGGAGAAGCGTGCTGCGAAAAAAGCCGCCACGCCCAAAGGCACCAAGGAAGGATTTGTGGCGCGCCACCTGGACCTGAAGGGCGACAAGACGACGGACCCGTCGCCCACCCTCACCGATACGAAAAACTCAGTGTCGGGAAATCCCGGCGCGCAGTAATTGCTAGAACAGGTGGGTGCCGACCCACCAGCTGATGGCGGCGATGAAGGCGGAGGCCGGGATGGTGAAGATCCATGCCCAGACGATGTTCCCGGCCACGCCCCAGCGCACCGCTGATACCTTGCGCGTCGATCCCACACCGACAATCGCGCCCGTGATGGTGTGGGTGGTTGAAACCGGAATGCCGATGGCGGTGGCCAGGAACAGGGTGATGGCGCCGCCCGTCTCGGCGCAGAAGCCATGCACCGGCTTGAGCTTGGTGATCTTCTGGCCCATGGTCTTCACGATGCGCCAGCCGCCGAAAAGCGTGCCGAGGCCGATCGCGACGTAGCAGCAGATGATGACCCATATCGGCGGCGACTCACCGCCGATCGGCACCACGTTCGCCGCGATCAGCAATACCCAGATGATGCCGATGGTTTTCTGCGCATCGTTGCCGCCGTGGCCGAGGCTGTACGCGGCGGCCGAGACGAGTTGCAGGCGCCGGAACCAGCGGTCGATGCGCGATGGACTCGCCCTGCGAAAGATCCACGCCACCAGCACCAGCAGCAGCCCGCCCAGCACGAATCCCAGCAGCGGCGAAAGGAAGATGAAAAGCACCGTCTTGCTGATGCCCGATGCCACCAGCGAATGAAACCCCGCCTTCGCCACTCCCGCGCCGATCAGCCCGCCGATCAGGGCGTGTGACGAGGATGACGGCAGGCCGAAATACCAGGTGATCGCATTCCAGCTGATGGCGCCGATCAGCGCGCCGAAGATGATGTAGTGGTCGATGATCTGCGGCTCGACGATGCCCTTGCCGACCGTGGAGGCCACCTTGAGGTGGAAGATGAAGATGGCGACAAAGTTGAAGAACGCCGCGAAGGCCACCGCGTAGTGCGGCTTGAGGACGCCGGTGGAAACGACGGTGGCGATCGAGTTGGCCGCGTCGTGCAGCCCGTTCATGAAGTCGAACGCAACCGCCAGCGCCACGAGGAAGATCAGCACGCCAAGCGTGATCTCCACTCAGGAGTTCTCGAGCGAGATACCCTCGGCCAGGTTGGCCACGTCGAGGCAACGATCGGTGACCGCCTCGAGCAGTTCGTAGATCGCCTTCATCTTGATCAGCTCGCGCACGTCCTGCTCCTCGCGGAAGAGGCGCGAGACGGCGGCGCGCAGCACCCGGTCGGCATCGGACTCGAGGCGATCGATCTCCTCGCAGATCTTCTGGATGGTCTCGAACTTGTGGTTCTCGATGCCCAGCTGCATCACCACGTCCTTCACCCGCTCCGAACACTTCAAGCCGATGTCGGCCAGGCGCGCGGTCTCCGGGGTGATGTGGCGGATGTCATAGAGAGAAAGTGTTTCGGTCGCGTCCTGGATCAGGTCGCAGATGTCGTCCATCGCGTTGACCAGCTGGTGGATGTGGTCGCGATCGAGCGGGGTGATGAACGTTGTGTGCAGCAGGCGGATGGTCTCGGCCGTGATGCGGTCGGCCGCATGTTCGGCCTCATCGACACGGCGGATGTGCTCCTCGCGGTTGTCGAAGTTGTCCATGACCGCCTTGAGGGCCTGCGCGGCAAGCACCACCTGCTCCGCGTGGGCGTTGAAGAGGTCGAAGAACCGGCCTTCCTTGGGCAGCAAGCGTCCAAACATGGGCGCGAGTATAATCCACCCCATGACTCGCGCCCCGCACATTCTTCGAGACGTTCGCCTCCCCGGCGAGCTGTCCGCGCGCGTCGATTACCGCGGCGAAAACTGAACCCGTGGGCCTCCTCCCGCCGGGTTCAAGGGGCGGAAAGGCAGGCAGGTAACCAAAGCTGAATTTCCCGCCGTCGTGCAACACGAAGGCAATTGATCGCGCTTTGGAAAGAAGAACGAAAAAAAATGGAAACGCTGCTCTCGCATCTGCATCCGCGCAACTGGTTCACCGGCCTGTGGCTGCGCTCGGACTTCCGCAAGCTGTGGGGCTCGCTCACGATCACGCACTTCGGCGGGCAGATCACGTTCCTCGCGCTGCCGCTGACCGCCGCTCTGGTGCTCAACGCCTCGCCCTTTGAAGTCGGTGTCCTCACGGCGCTCGAGGCACTCCCCTACCCGCTCTTCGGCCTTTTCGCCGGCGTGTTGGTCGACAGGACGCGCAAATTGCCGGTCATCATCTTCTCGGACGTTGGCCGCGGACTCGCGTTGCTGTCGATCCCGGTGTGCGCCTGGATGGGCGTTCTCAGCATGGGCGTGCTTTATGTCGCCGGCTTCCTCGTGGGGATGCTTTCGGTGATCGGCTGGCCTGCGTACCAGGTGCTGATGACGGAGCGCGTGGGCCGCGAGAACCTCGTGGAAGCAAACGCGAAGATCGGCGTGGCGGATTCAACCGCGCAGCTGATCGGGCCTGGTCTCGCCGGCGCGTTGATCCAGATGCTCACGGCGCCCTTCGCCATCCTGCTCGACGCGTTTTCGTTTTTCTTCTCGGCGTGGATCCTGCGAGGAATCCCCCCGCGCGAGACCGACAAGCCGAAGGTGCTGGCGCGCTCGGTGCGCGAGGAAATCAAGGAAGGCCTCGCCGTCATCTGGCACAACCCGACGCTGCGCGCGATGGTCTGGGCGATCGGAACATGGCAGGTATTCCGTCACGCTTTTCTCGCGGTAGTGGTGCTCTATGCGGCGCGTGTGCTGGAATTCTCTGCAGGACATGTGGGCGCACTTTTCATGGCGGCGGGCATCGGCTCGCTGGTCGCCGCAGGCGTGACGGCGCACCTCAACAAGCGCTTCGGCATGGGCCCGGTCATGCTGAGCGGCATCGGTGCCACCGGCGTGGCCTGGCTGGTCATGGGTTCCGCGGGCGGTGGCTACTGGCTGGCCTCACTGGCGTTTGGCGGTGGGTTATTCCTGCTCGACCTGGGCGCGATGATTTTCTTCATCAACTATCTCTCGCTTCGCCAGGCGTCCACGCCCGATCACCTGCTGGGCCGGGTGACGGCCACGATGATCTGCCTGACGGTTTCGACCGCCCCGCTGGGGGGTATTGCCGGGGGCTGGGTAGCGGAGCACTACGGCCTGCGTACCGCCATGCTGCTGCTGGGCGCAGGCGCACTGGTGCTGGCCCCGATTGTCGCGTGGTTCTCGCCGTTATCGAAGGTGCGGGAGCTGCCGACGCCGCACCCTCCACCATCAACCACCCAGAGTGTCTCCGAGGAGCTGCCGGGGAACTAGCGGTTGCAGTCGCGCAGCGCGTCTTCCACGTTGTTGTTGAGCATGCCGCGCTCGCGTAGCTGGCGATAGCGGTAATCCGAGGAGGCGAGTTGCATTTCCGCATAGCGCTGGTCCAGGCTGTCCGGGTTGGACTTGCGCACGCCGGTGGCGCTGTGGATGGTCATGGGGGCAACCTTGCAGTCCAGCGAGGCCACCTGGGTGTTTTCCGTGGTGGCGCAGCCCGCGAGGACCGCGACGATGGCGATGGCGATGGCGGCGAGTGATTTCATGCATGTCTCTCCTTGGGGGACCAACCCATATTACGCGCGGGAGGGCGCCCCGGTTGACCGGGTAACAATCTGAATCCATTGGGCCGCCCGGGGGCGTCCAAGGTTCATTCCAACCCGGCGGCATTGTCCGCCCCACCCGGACCCCCGATAATGCTGGCCGCCCTGGCCCCTGGAGAAGTTCATGGAAATGTCCGTAGCCCTGGTCGCGATCATGGGCATGCTGGTGAGCTTCGGCCTGCCGCTCGCGCTGGTCGCGCTCATCCTGGTCTACAAGCAGCGCAAGCTGCGAATGGCGCACGAGACCATCGCCCGCCTGGCGGAAAAGGGCCTGCCGGTGCCTGCGGAGCTGCTGGAGCCCCGCAGGCGCTCCTCCGGCGCGATGCGGGGCGGGATGATGCTGGTGGCCCTGGGAATCGCGCTGGCGGTCGTCCTGCGGGAGGTCGGGGCGCCGTGGTCCATCGGCTTGATCCCGGGGCTCATGGGTCTCGCCCTGCTGCTCTCCTGGCTCATCGAGAGGTCGCCCCGAAGCTGATGCCCCAACCGCCGGCGCCACCCGACGCCGAACTCATCCTCGCGGTCCTGGAACGCGACGATCGCCGCGCCTATGCGCAGCTGGTCGAGCGCCACCAGTCCCAGGTCCGTACCGTGCTGCGCCGCCTTACGCGGGGCGACATGGCCCTGGCCGACGACCTGGCCCAGGAGACGTTTGTGCTGGCGTGGCGAAACCTCAAGCGCTTCCGCTTCGAGGCGAAGTTTTCCACCTGGCTCTACCGCATCGCCTTCAATGCCTGGCAGAGCGAAGCACGCAAGAAGCGCGAGGTGCTGCTCGACCTCGACCCGGATGAAGACCCACCCGCGGGCGACGACAACTACAGCGAGATGCCCGACGTGGCCTCGCGCATCGACCTGGAGCGCGCGATGGAAGTGTTGTCCGAAGGGGAGCGCGCCGCCATCACTGCGTGTTACTACGCCGACCTTTCACACGAGGAGGCCGCCGTGGCCCTCGGCATTCCCCTCGGCACCGTGAAGACCCACGTCCTGCGCGCCAGGGCCAAGCTCAAGGCCCGACTCACGGGCAAGGAGATCGCATGAAAGACCTCGACCAGCTGCTGCGCGAAGATGCGAGCGTGCCAGTGCCCGACAACGGCTTTTCCGCACGGGTGATGGATGCCCTGCCCGCGCGCGCGGTGGCAAAGCGAAGCTGGCTCACGCCGGCGCTGATCTTTGGGTCCGCGGCACTGGGCAGCCTGCTGGCGGTGGTTTTCGCGCCCGCCGACATCTCGGTTTTCCAGGGTTTCTCCGACCTGGTCCAGCTGCATTACCGCACTCCGGCAGCGATCACTGCCCTCGGCATCGCGCTCGCCCTCACGGCTTCGGCTGTCGTCCTCGCAGTCGAAACCGATTAGGAATAGTCTTTGCTCCCAGTGAACAAGACTCAACAACAATCACCACAGGGAGAACCGGGACCATGGGCTCATTCCGCAGGAAGGCCGTCTTCGTCGCGGTAACCACCGCACTCGCCGCAATCACCCACGCAAGCGCTCAAACCGCGCCGCCCGCCGGTGCCTCCACGGTGCTGGAATCAATCACCGTCGTCGGATCCCGGCGCACCAACGCCTCCGCTACCGATACCCCCGTGCCAATCGACTTCGTGCCGATTGCCAGGGAAGCCGAGCAGGGCGCGCATTTCGACCTGGCCCAGACGCTCACCTACATCTCGCCCTCGTTCAACTCCACCCGCCAGACTGGTGCCGATGGCGCGGACCTGATCGATTCCGCCGCCCTTCGTGGCCTCGGATCGGACCAGACCCTGGTGCTGGTGAACGGGAAACGGCGCCATACAACGGCGCTGGTGAACCTGTTTGGTGCACGCAACCGCGGCAATACAGGCACCGACCTCAACGCCATCCCGCTGATGGCGATCGAAAGCGTGCAGGTGCTGCGCGATGGCGCGGCGGCGCAGTACGGCTCCGATGCCATCGCGGGCGTGATCAACATCGACCTCAAGCGCCGCCCGGGTTGCGAAGGCATCGTGGGCTACGGTCAATATTCCGAGGGCGATGGCAAAAACAGCCTCGGGACCGCCTACTGCGGCCTCAAGATCGGTGAGCGCGGCATCATCGGCATCACCGCGGAATACCTGGACCGCGGCCGCTCCAACCGCGCAGAGGAAGGCAACCCGCGCATCATCGGCGACACCAAGAGCAAGAACAGCACTCTCTACGTGAATGGCGAGCTGCCCAACGCCATCGGTTCGCTCTACTTCACGCTCGGCGGGCAGAAGCGCGACGCATCCTCCGGCGCCTTTGCGCGCGGCGGCGTGGGCTCGGACGATATCCCGTCGCGCAACTCGGCTGCCATGTATCCCAATGGCTTCGTGCCGTTCATCGATGGCGACATCGATGACCACTACGCCATCCTGGGCCACCGCATGGCCATCGGCGATTGGTCCATGGACCTGTCGCAGACGTATGGCTACAACAAGATGCGCTACAACATCAACCACACGCTCAATGCGTCGATCGCCAACGCGGAAGCCCTCGCCGGCCGGCCCGCGCTCAGCCCGAGCTCGTTCGATGCCGGTGGGTTCTCGTTCGGCCAGCTCACCACCAACCTCGACTTCAGCCGCTTTTTCTCCGGCGTCATGGGCGGGACCAACGTGGCCTTCGGCGCGGAGTACCGCCGCGAGGAATACAAGATCTTCGCGGGCGAACCCGGTTCATACATCGACGCGGACGGATTGGTCGACGGCACCGGCAACGCGGGCAGTCAGGGTTTCCCCGGATTCCAGCCTGGCGACGCCGCCGACAAGAACCGGCACAGCACCGCGGTATATGGGGACGTCGAGGTCGATGTCTCGCAAGCCTTCAAGGTGCAGGGGGCGCTGCGATACGAAAAGTTCAGCGACTTCGGCAAAACCGCCACGGGAAAGTTGGCCGCGAGTTATCGCGTCGGCAACGACCTGCTGTTCCGCGGCTCGGGCAGCACCGGCTTCCGCGCGCCTTCGCTGCAGCAGGTTTATTTTTCCTCGACGTTCACGGACTTCATCAGCGGCGTGCCGCTCGATGTCGTGCTCGCGCCCAATGGCGGAACACTGGCAACGGCCGCGGGAATCCCGAAGCTCAAGGAAGAGAAGTCGAAGAACCTGACGCTGGGCTTCACCTACACGCCGAGCAAAGCCGTGGCGATCACGGCCGACCTCTACAACATCAAGATCAAGGACCGCATCGTGCTGTCGGGCCGCTTCGATGCCGACAACTATCCCGCCATCGCGCCCATCCTCGACTCGCTCGGCGTGGGACAAGCGCAGTTCTTCGTCAACTCCGTCGATACGCGCACCAAGGGCCTGGACCTCACGGTGTCGCACAAACTGCAGTTGCCGAACGGCGGCTTCAACACGTTCTTCGCCTTCAACTACAGCAAGACGGATGTCACCGCGATCAAGACGCCCCCGGCACTGGCGGGCTTCGAGGACGTGTTGCTCTCCGAGCGTGAACGCCTCTTCATCGAGCAAGGCGCACCCCGCAGCAAGGGCGTGCTCGGTTTCGACTACACGGTGGGCAAGCTGGAGACGGACCTGCGCATCATCTACTTCGGCACGCAGACGCTCGGAACTTTTTCCGGAACTGCAAGCGGCGTGCCGAATGCGCGATATGACGCGAAGGCTTCGGCGGACCTCGCCTTCACCTGGAGCTTCGACAAGAACACCAAGCTCACCGTTGGCGCGGCGAACATCTTCAACGTGAAGCCCACCACGCAGAACGCGGACGAGACCGATAACGGGTTCAAGTACGACAGCGTGCAGTTCGGGTTGAACGGGACTTCGTTCTTCGCTCGGCTTTGGAAGCGGTTTTAACTGACTAAGGCAAAGGCGGACCACGGAAAACACGGAAAAAACGGAAGAAAGCCCTTTTTGAATTTCGATGTGGCAAGCACGACCGCAATCGAAACGCTCTAAGGCTTTTTTCGGTGGCTTCCGCTTTTTTCCGTGTTCCGCTTTGGCCCGAGTTACTTAAGCAGGTGCTCGACCGCGGCACGTTCCTCGGTCAGCTCCTTCTGGGTGGCAGCGATTTTCGCCTTGGCGAAGTCGTTGTGCTCCAGGCCCTTGACGATCTCGTACTTGCCACCGGCAACGGTGACCGGAAAACCAAAGACCAGGCCCTCGGGAATGCCGTAGCTGCCGTCTGACGGAATGCCCATCGAGACCCAGTCATCGGTGCCGGAGACCCAGTCACGAACGTGGTCGATGGCCGCGCTCGCCGCCGATGCAGCGGAAGAAAGCCCGCGCGCCTCGATGATGGCCGCGCCACGCTTCTGCACCGTCGGGATGAACGTGCCCTCGAGCCACGCCTGGTCGTTGATCAGCTTGGCCGCGTTCTGGCCGCCCACTTCCGCATGGAAGAGGTCCGGATACTGCGTGGCCGAGTGGTTACCCCAGATGCTCATCTTCTTCACCTCGGTCACGGCCTTGCCGGTTTTCTGGGCGACCTGCGTGAGCGAGCGGTTGTGGTCGAGGCGCATCATCGCCGTGAACTGCGTCGGCTTGAGGCTGGGTGCGTTTTTCATCGCGATGAGCGCGTTGGTGTTGGCCGGGTTGCCCACCACCAGGACCTTCACGTCGCGCGAGGCGACTTCGTTCAGCGCCTTGCCCTGCGGCACGAAGATGGCGCCGTTGGCTTCGAGCAGATCCTTGCGCTCCATGCCGGGACCACGAGGACGCGCGCCAACCAGCAGCGCGACATCGACGTCCTTGAACGCGACCCTGGCATCAGATGCGGCGATCATCGATTGCAGCAGCGGGAATGCGCAGTCGTCGAGCTCCATCATCACGCCCTTGAGGGCCTTCTGCGCCTTCTCATCGGGGATCTCGAGCAGTTGCAGGATCACCGGCTGGTCGCGGCCCAGCATGTCGCCGCTGGCGATGCGGAAAAGCAGGCTGTAGCCGATCTGGCCGGCGGCACCGGTGACAGCGACGCGCATGGGCTTCTTCATGGGGGCTCCTAGGGGGATTTGTGCGGGCGAAAGATGGTGGAATTATACGATGGTGGCGATGGTGGACGGCACCACGAGTACAAGCGCCGATTTTTCAACACAGAGGACACGGAGGAAAAGCGAGGACACAGGGTAAAAATAAATGATGATGGTTCGTGATACTGCCGGCGACAACTCGAACACCAACCACTTTTTCTTTACCCTGTGTCCTCGCTTTTTCCTCAGTGTCCTCTGTGTTCAGAACCGGCGGTCCTATTTCCCCGCTTCCGGCTTGTCCACCACCGCGGGCTTCTTCTGCAGCGAGATCGCGAGTACACCCGCCATCACCAACCCCGCGCCGGCCAGCTGGAAAGCGGTGATCGCTTCAGAGAGAAAAATCGCGCCGAGGAAAATCGTCGCGATCGGCCCGACCGAGCCGATGATCGAGGCGTGGCTTGCTCCGATACGCCGGATTCCCTCGGACATGAGGACAATCGGCAACACGGTGGAAACACCGGCCATCAACAGCGTGAGTCCGTACACCTCGACCGGCTGCGACAGGATCACCGACATGTCGCGCACCACCAGGTACTGCACGATCACCGCCGCGCATGAAACCAGGCCGGCATAACAGGCGAAGCGAATGCTGCCCACGTGCCCCACCAGGCGGCCGCTGCCGATGAGGTAGATGGCATAGGTGATCGCGGACAACAGCACCCAGAAGGAGCCAAGCGCCACGTTCGATCCCATGGTGCTGAAATCATGACCGAATACCAGCGCGATTCCCGCGTAGCAGAGCGCAATCGCCAACATGTCGCGGCGTGTGATCCTGCGCTTCAGGAACGCGGCCGACAGCAGCAGCACGATGGTGGGGTTGAGAAACAGGATGAGGCGCTCGAGCGCTGCGGTGATGTACTGCAGGCCTATGAAGTCGAGGTAGCTCGAGAGGTAGTAGCCGAGGAAGCCGAGGAAGGCAATGGCGCGCAGGTCCGCCCCTGCCAGCGGTCTCACGTCCGGGCCTCGCGTCGCCCACCAAGCAAGCAGCAGGAACAGCGGCGCGCTGAAAACCATGCGAAGGGTGAGCAGCGTCACGGCATCAACGCCGTGGCGGTACGCCAACTTGATGATGATCGCCTTGCCCGAGAAGCCGATGGCCGAAGCCACCACCATGAGCACCCCGGCGATGCTCGCTTTCCTGTCCGACATGCCGCTATTGTTTCAGATTCGGTCGGCGGGCCCTGAAACTCGCCCTTCAGCGCGGCCTTTCGCGGCCTCAACGCCGCTCTGCGCGCCCAGCATCAACGACTCGATGGTGTGGGCGTCGCGCGGGAAACGCGAGTAGCCCGCGGCGCTGCGCAGCGAGACGCCCTCGTGGTTGAAGTTGACGCTGTCGTGCAGCGCCCGCGCGAAGTTGGGCATCAGGTCCTCCGGCAACCCCATGCCGAGCACCGCGAATTCGTCATCACCGACGCGGCCGACCAGGCATTCACCATCGCCCGCCGCTTCGGTAAGCCGCAGCGCGACCTCGGCCAGCAAACCATCGGCGGCAGCATGGCCGATCACGAGATTGAGGCGACGGAAGGCATCGATGTCGGCCACGACCAGCACGGCAGTATCCCCTTGCGAATGCGCGTGCCTCAAGCGCGAGCCGGCTGCATCGAAGAACGAATGGCGGTTGAGCAATCCCGTCGTCAGGTCACGCGTGGCGGCGTAGTGCGCCTCTCCGAGGCTTGCGAAGAGTTTCTCCGAGGCGTAGCGGCCGAGGATCGCGAAAATCAGGGTGATCATCGCGAAGTCGAGATAGTGGGTCCAGTGTGTGAAGTGCCCGATCTCGCTGCGCGAGAATCCGAGCAGGTCCGCCGCGAATGCCGCCGTCGCAGAGACGAGCGTCAGCACGAGGATGGCGATGAATGCGCGGCGCGAGAGCAGCAGCGCGGCGATCACCACGATGCCGCCATACGCCGTCAACGCGACATCGTGCACGCCGAGGGGATTCAGGAACAGCACCATCGTGACGACGGTGATGAGCACGCAGCACAGGAGCGCGATCGCGGCTTCGTTGTGGCCGGCGCGCGCGAACCCGAGCGCTGAGATTCCGAGTGGCGTCGCCAGCGCCATCAGGATGGCGATATCGCGGTGCCCCTCGAACGCGTTGAACGAGGTGCCGAAGAATAATGCGATGGTGACGACAACAACCGCCAGCCTGACGATCGCGGTCATCGGCTCCGACGATCGCGGATCGTACGTACTGCCTGTGATGCTCACTGCGCGTGAATCTCCGATTCCTTGTCGCTGGGCCCTCGGTAGTGAAGGACCATCGAAAAGGGGGGCAACTGCAGCGCCCCAAAAGGCACCCGGATGCCCAATCAGGGAAAACAAGCAGACGGGTTTTGTGCCTGCCGCGAGGTTACGGGCGTGCAGGCGAAATGCTTGTGAACAGGGTCACTAAGCGGCATGGCGGTCGCTTACACATGCAACCAGGATTCTTGTTGCGCACTCTGTCACTTGAGAGCAGGAAGGGGCCTTGTCGCCAGCAATGTAGTATCTTGCCCGCATGGGAATCGGGACGAACAAACGGGCGGCGGGGTTTACCCTCATTGAGATTGCGGTCGTGATAGCAGTTGTCGGATTGTTGACGGCTGGTGTGTTGGCCATGTTGACCGCGTTGCTGAAATCAACCCGTTCGCGAGTTGCCGCCGACAACGCCGCCGTGATTCAACAGTCGCTGCAACGATTTGTCGAGCGGTACAACCGCCTGCCATGCCCGGCCCGTCCCACGCTGGCGCCCGGGGCGGCCGGCTACGGCGTCGAGGACCCGGTCGCAACGTCGTGTCCCAATACCCTGGTTCCGGCCACGCCGATCGCACGTGGCGTTGTACCTTGGATCACCCTCGGATTGCCGCTGGAGCAGGTTCAGGACGGCTATGGCCGAATGTTCACATACCACGTGACCATCGCGGCCACACAAACGACGGCAGCCAATGTCGCAGCCATGCGGGGCGAGATGACGACACACTCCTCTGCACCTGTTGCCCTGGGAACTCCCCCGACCGGAAACCAGATAAATTCGTGCATGAATCAGGCTGCGCCACCAGTGGGCGGAGACGACCTAAATGGATGCAATCTGAGAGCGGTCGTCCTCCTCCTGTCTGCAGGGGAAAACGGGGCTGGTGGATACACCTCTGCTGGCGGCAGGACCCCCCTTTCGGCCGACCCGGGCGAAGTCGAGAATACCGACGACGACGTCAACTTCGTCAAAGGCGATCAAACTGCAACCGGATATGACGATATTGTTTTCGCATGGTCGCCGGACGAATTGCTCGACCTGCTGGTTCGACAGGGATCGATGAAATCGGCCGCCGCCGTCACCTCTGATGTTCTCCGCAATAGCGCCCTGCAGATCTCGAATGCAATCGTAAATGCGGCCAACTGTGCCACCCTTCCATGCACCGCGCCGATTCCTCCAAGCGACGTGGCATTGTTGGCGGCACCGTACTCGGTGACTCTCCCGGTGGATGGCTGGGGCGTCAATCCATTGTTTTACACACCCGGCGGCGCGAACGTGTGTGCGATGGCGCCGGGGCTGCCGGCTTTTCGCCTGACCTCCTCTGGATTGGACCGGGTTCTGGGATTCCCTCCACCCACCGTCAACCCCGCGACAGGACGTTATGACGACATGCTCGTGAATGTCACCGCGGATCAAATGCGCAGTCAACTCATCACGCGGTATGGCGCCGGCGCCTGCTAGGGACACTCTCTCCGGACCCCTCCCAATGGAGAGGGAAAGCTAGGCCAGCGCCATCCGCTGCACGTCCAACACCTTGGCGTACGGCACGCCGATCATCCACCCCTGCACATGGGCGAACCCGCGGTACAGGGAAATCCGCCTTGCTGTGGGTTAGCACGGCCACCGGTTTGTATTCGCGGATCACGCGGACCAAGGGTCCTAGGCGGCGGCGCGAACGCTCTCGGGAACGGGAACGCGAACGGGAACGGGAACGGGAACGGGAACGGGAACATATCCCATCTGGCGCAGCCTGACCGAAGCGACGAGGAAGTGGCTGGTCATCCGGTCGAGCTTGCGCTCGTCCTCGACGTACAGGAATGCCTTATCGGCTTCGCCGACGAGGCGGTCCGCCCAGAATTCTATGTCTTGGTAGGTGCGCACCCAACTCGGGCGGCAGCTGTCGGGCAAGCGCTCCAACTCCTCCGCGCTCCAGCTTCCGAGGTAATCCGAAGTGACGCGGACGATCTCCTCGATCGATTTCGCGCTGGATAAAGCCTCGTACCTGCATTCCACGTTCGAGCCCTCCCCCGGTTTGCCTCATGTCCAGAATGTCCCTGGATTCACAATGACAATATCAGGCGGAGGCGCCCGCAACTGTGAGGAAAGTCCTACAAAACTAGCCGACTCCTACCAATTCCACGTCGAAAACCAGCGTCGCATTGGGAGGGATCGCGCCACCTGCGCCACGAGCACCGTAGCCCATCTCGGGGGGAATGATGAGGGTGCGCTTGCCGCCCACTTTCATGCCGGCCACGCCCTCGTCCCAGCCGCGGATCACCTGCCCGCCACCAAGTGAAAACTCGAACGGATCGCCCCGGTCGACGGAACTGTCGAACTTCTTTCCGTGGCCGTCGGCGGCGGCGGGGTCGTGCAGCCAGCCGGTGTAATGCACGGTCACCGGGCCGCGCGTGGCTTCCGCGCCCTCGCCCACTACGACATCGATCTTCTGCAGTCCAGCCATCTCATCTCCTCGCGAGTCAAATGAAAAGCCCCTGCACGTTAGGGCGCAGGGGCTGGTGTACCTGGCGGAGAGGGAGGGATTCGAACCCCCGGTACCTTTCGGCACAACAGATTTCGAGTCTGCCGCAATCGACCACTCTGCCACCTCTCCGGAACGGGCGATTTTAACAGTTTTGCTAAGCTTGCCGCCTCAAGGTTCCCGGAATACTCCCTTGCGCATCCCAGACTGGACTCCTGAGCAGGCTCCCCGCGACCCTGAACTGCTTGAAGCGGTGCTGAAGCGCCGCGGCGGCAAGCTGCTGAACCTCGACCTGGCGCTGCTGTGGAGCGCGCCGCTGGCACGCGGCTGGAACGCCTTCCTCGGTGCTGTGAGGCGCGAATTCTCGATCCCCGCGCGCCTGCGCGAAATCGCCATCTGCACCGTCGCGCGCATCACCGGCGCCGACTACGAGTTCGAACACCACTGGCCCGAATACGTGAAAGCCGGGGGCGACGACAAGCTCAGGCACCGCATCCTCGACCCGGACAGCGCCGCCACCGATACCGAATTCACCGACGACGAGCGCCTCGCGATCCGCTACGCCATCAGCATGACGCGCAACGTGAAGGTGCCCAACCAGCTGTTCAAGCTGGTCAACGCGCGCTTCTCCAATACCGAGCTGGTCGAGCTCACCGCTGCCATCGCCACCTACAACATGGTGGCGCGTTTCCTCGTGGCGCTCGAAGTCCAGGACGAGGGCAAATGACGAAGATCGTCCATCGCAGCCTGCGCGCGACGATGCCGGTAGCCGTATCCGGCAAGGGCGTGACGCTTACCGACAGCAGCGGCAGGGAGTACATCGACGCGAGCGGCGGCGCTGCGGTGTCCTGCCTGGGGCACGGTCACCCCGACGTGATCGCCGCCATGCACGCGCAGATCGACAAGCTCGCCTACGCACACACCGGCTTCTTCACCAGCGAAGTCGCCGAAGAACTGGCGGAGCGGCTCATCGATCACGCGCCGCCGGGCATCGGCCACGTCTACTTCGTCTCCGGTGGTTCCGAAGCCGTCGAAGCGGCCCTCAAGATGGCGCGCCAGTATTTCGTCGAGGCGGGCCAGCCGCAGCGAACCCACTTCATCGGCCGCCGGCAGAGTTATCACGGCAACACGCTGGGCGCCCTCGCCGTGGGCGGCAACGAATGGCGGCGGCAACAGTTCGCGCCGCTGCTCATCAACGTGACCCATGTTGCTCCCTGCTACGAATATCGGGGCCGGCATGGTGGCGAGACTCAGGAGCAATACAGCGAGCGCCTGGCGCGCGAACTCGAGCTGGCGATCGAGGAAGTCGGCGGCGATCGCGTGATCGCCTTCGTCGCGGAAACGGTCGCCGGCGCCACGCTCGGTGCCGTTCCTCCCACGCCCGGCTACTTCAAGCGCGTGCGCGAAATCTGCGACCGCCACGGCATCCTGCTGATCCTCGACGAAGTGATGTGCGGCATGGGCCGCACCGGCACGCTGCACGCCTGCGAACAGGAAGGCATCA
>JBDSMR010000052.1:0-41795 GCA_039915735.1 Usitatibacter sp.
GCTCGGCCGCCAACTCCTCGGTCTGCTATTGCCTCGGCATCACCGAGGTCGATCCCGGCCGCATGTCGGTGCTGTTCGAGCGCTTCATCTCCAGGGAGAGGAACGAGCCGCCCGACATCGACGTCGACTTCGAGCACCAGCGGCGCGAGGAGGTGATCCAGTACATCTACAGGAAATACGGACGCGAGCGCGCGGCCCTCACCGCCGTGGTCATCACCTACCAGCCGCGCAGCGCGTTGCGCGATGTGGGCAAGGCGCTGGGGCTCTCGCTCGACCAGGTGGACCTGCTTTCCAAGTCCATGTCGTGGTGGGATGACGAGGAAGCGATGAAGAAGCGCCTGGTGGAAGCGGGCTTCGACCTCGGCAACCGCGTGGTGGCGCAAGTGCTCGAGCTCACGCAGGAGCTCGTGGGTTTTCCGCGCCATCTCTCGCAGCACCCAGGCGGCTTCGTGATCGACAACCGCCGCCTCTCGCGCCTGGTGCCGGTGGAGAACGCGAGCATGAAGGACCGCACCGTCATCCAGTGGGACAAGGACGACCTCGACGTGCTGGGCCTGCTCAAGGTGGACGTGCTGGGCCTGGGCATGTTGTCCTGCCTGCGCCGCGCCATCGACCTCGTGAACGGTTATCGCGGCACGCAGATGGGCATGCAGGACATCCCGGACAAGGATCCGAAGGTCTACGAGATGATCGGGCGCGCGGACACCATTGGAGTTTTCCAGATCGAGTCGCGCGCGCAGATGTCGATGTTGCCGCGCCTGCTGCCGAAGGAATTCTACGACCTGGTGATCGAGGTGGCCATCGTACGGCCTGGTCCCATCATGGGCGGCATGGTGCATCCGTACCTGCGCCGCCGGCAGAAGCTCGAGCCCGTGACGTACGCGAGCCCTGAAGTGGAAAAGGTGCTCAAGCGCACGCTTGGCGTCTCGATTTTCCAGGAGCAGGTGATGCAGCTCGCTGTAGTCGCGGCCGGCTTCACACCCGGCGAAGCGGACAAGCTGCGGCGCGCGATGGCTGCGTGGAAGCGGCGCGGCGGCATCGGGCCATTCCGCGAGAAACTCATCAACGGCATGCTCGAGCGCGGCTACTCGTGCGAATACGCGGAGCAGATCTATCGCCAGATCCAGGGATTTGGTGAATACGGGTTTCCGGAATCACATGCCGCCAGCTTCGCGCTCCTGGTCTACGACTCGGCCTGGATCAAGTGCCACGAGCCAGCGGCCTTCGCCTGTGCGCTGCTCAACAGCCAGCCCCTGGGCTTCTACTCCGTGTCCGCCATCACGCAGGACGCGCGCCGCCACGGCGTGGAACTGAGACCCGCGGATGTTCAGGTGAGTGAGGTGGAGAGCACGCTGGAGAAGCGCCATTCCCCTGAAGGGGGAAATCCTGGCCAACCGGCCTTGCGAATTGGCCTTTCCCTCGTGAAAGGCTTCAAGGCAGATGCCGCGGAGCGCCTGGTTGAAGCGAGAAAGCAGGGCGGTCCCTTCGTGTCCACGGAAGATCTTGCGCGCCGCGCCAACCTTGACCGCCATGACCTGAGCAGCCTCGCCGCGGCCGATGCGCTCTCGAGCCTCGCGGGCCATCGCCGCAAGGCGCTGTGGCAGACGCTCGCGGTGGATCCGCCGACGGTGCTCGAGCTTCCTTCATTCGAGCTCCAGCCTCCCGCGCTCGCCGCACCCACCGAAGGGCAGGACATCGTGGGCGACTATCAATCGTTGGGCCTCACGTTGCGCCGTCACCCCGTGAGCTTGCTGCGCGAGCGCCTGAAGAAACACAACATCAGCAGCGCGCAGGAAGTTGCCGGTGCGCGCAACGGCCAGGTCATCCGCGCCGCGGGCATCGTCACCTGCAGGCAGCGTCCCGCCACGGCGAGCGGCGTGATCTTCGTGACGCTCGAAGACGAGACCGGCTATGTGAACCTGATCGTCTGGAGCGACCTCGCGGATCGGCAACGGCGCGAGTTGCTGGGCGCGCGACTGCTTGCTGTCCAGGGATTGGTGCAGAAGGAGGGGCGCGTGGTCCATGTGCTGGCCCGCAGGCTGCAGGACATGTCGGTTTTACTCGGGCGCCTCGCCACCAGCAGCCACGACTTCCACTAGCCATTGAAATCAAAAACCCAAGTGCAGGTACCAAGGGCCCCTTCAGAGCCCCATTGCATTTCGGTTATCCTCGGATCGCCTGCAAAGCTGAGCGAAACCGCACATGAAAAAAATTCCGCGCACATGCAGCATTGCGCTGTTGGTTCTTGCCGCATTGGCGCCCGTTGCGTCTGCGGCCAAAGCGCAGCAAGGATTCGATATCGCGGACCTGAGCCTCGAGCAACTCACGAGCCTCACCGTGACTTCCGCGTCGCGGCGCGAGGAGAAGGTGATCGAGGCGGCGGCGTCGATCTTCGTGATCACGGCCGAGGATATCCGCCACTCTGGTGCCAGCTCGCTTCCCGAAGCCTTGCGGTTGGCGCCCAACCTGCAGGTCGTGCGGGGCGATACCAGCCAATACGTCATCAGCGCGCGCGGCGGACTCGCCGGCACGGCCAACAAGATGCTGGTGCTGCTCGACGGCCGCACCCTCTACACGCCACTCTTCGCCGGTGTCTTCTGGGATGCGCAGGACATCTTCATCGAGGACATCGACCGCATAGAGGTCATCAGCGGGCCGGGCGCAACATTGTGGGGTACCAACGCCGTCAACGGCGTGATCAACGTCATCTCGAAATCGTCGGCCAGGACGCAGGGTGTGTTCCTTTCGGGTGGCGCGGGCAACATGGAGCGGGGCGCCGGGGCGCGCTTCGGAGGCGAGTTGCCCAATGGCGGTCATTACCGGGTGTACGGCAAGTACGTCGACCGCGATGCGCACCCATTGGCCAGCGGGGCGACGGCGCGCGATTCGGCGGACCGGCGGCAGGGTGGCTTTCGCGCGGACTGGGACGGCGCGGTCAGCGCGCTTACGCTGCAGGGGGACATCCATTCGGCAAACGTCGACAACCTCGGCGGCGAGCGACCGGTGTCGGGTGGCAACCTGCTCGCCCGCTGGCGCCACCAGCAGGGACCTGACACCGACTTCATGCTGCAGGTCTACTACGACCACACGCAGCGCGAGCATTTCGGCTCGTTCAAGGAGCAGCGCGACACCTACGACGCCGAGTTGCAGTACGGGCTGAAAGCCGGGGCCAATCATCGCTTCGTGTTCGGCGCAGGATATCGCACCTCCCACGACCAGACGGAGCTGCGCCCATCGCTCTCGTTCCAGCCGGCGGAGCGCACGCTCGGATTCGCGAGCCTGTTCGCGCAGGACGAGATCGATTTCGGGTCACGGCTGAGCGCGACGCTCGGTGTGCGTGCCGAGCACAACACCTACACCGGCATCGAATGGCTGCCGAACGTGCGCCTTTCGTTCGCCGCGACCGACGATCAGGTGTTCTGGGCGGCGTTGACGCGTGCCGTTCGCGCACCTTCGCGCATCGATCGCGACGTTTTCGTCCCCGGCGTGCCGCCATATGCGTTGGTCGGCAATGACACCTACGGATCGGAAATGGCCGATGTGGTGGAGCTGGGTTACCGCGCGCGTTATGGAGACCGGCTCTCGGTCTCGGTGACTGCCTTCCATCACCGCTTCCGCGACCTGCGCACCGTCAAGCTGTCGTCGCCCCTGACCTTCGGCAACGGCGGCCGCGGAAACACGCGTGGCGTGGAGGCCTGGGGCGACTACCTGGTCACGCGAGACTGGCGCCTCGTCTGGGGGTTTCTCTACATGAAGCAATCCGAAGGGCTGGATGCCGGCAATGCGCCGGTCGACGCGATGGTGCTCGGCAACGACCCGAAGCGCACCGCGTCCCTGCGCTCCCTCTGGCACGTGACGCGACAGGTGGATTTCGACGTGACTGCCCGGTACGTCGGGTCCTTGCCCGCACCTGCCGTGCCTTCGTATTCCAACGTCGACCTGCGGCTGGGATGGCGCGTGTTGCCGAAGCTTGAACTGTCACTTCTCGTCGGCAATGTCGCGGATCACAGGCATTCCGAGTTCTCCACGCCCGCGATCCGGGCGGTTTTCGAGCGCACCTACTTCGTGAAGGCCTCGTGGTCGCTCTGATACGGAATACCCGCAAGGCCCTCGTGGGGGCCGCCATGGCCTTCTTCATGTCGGCCGGGACCACGCATGCTCAAGTGCCGGTTTCGGAGGCGACGGTGAAGGCGGCGTTCCTGTTCAAGTTCGCGGGCTACATCGAGTGGCCGGCGAGCTACTTCGCGACCACGGAAGCGCCGCTCGTCATCGGGGTGTCCTCGTCGGACGAGGTCGCCGCGGCGCTGGAAGAACTGCTTCCCGGTCGAAAAGTGAACGGACGCACGATCGTGATGAAACGCCTGCGCGATGGCGAGGTCCCACAGGCCGTGCATATCGTCTTCCTTGGCCGTGCCACGCGCAATCCGCGCTCCGAAATCCGCGCTGCCCAGCAGCAGGGAGCCCTTGCGGTGACCGAAGTCGAGCGAGGCCTCGAACTCGGCAGCGCCATCAATTTCGTTCCCGTGGACGATCGCATCGGCTTCGAGGTTTCGCTGGAGTCCGCCGACAGGAGCGGCCTCAGGATCAGCGCGCGCATGCTCGGCGTGGCGCGCAAGGTGGTTCCTCGATGAGCCTCGCAACCCGTTTCCAACGATCGCTGCGCGTCAAAGTCATGGTGCTGGTGCTGGTAACCAGCGTGGCCGCACTGTTGCTGAGCGCCGTCGGCCTGGTGATCTACGACCTTCGTGCCTATGAACGCGGATCGAGCAACGATCTCGTCACGCAGGCCGAGGTGCTGGCGCGCGCCAGCGCCCCTTCGTTGTCCTTCAACGACCAGGCGACCGCCGGGAAGGACCTCTCGGTGATGCGTGTGCGTCCGCGCATCCTGGCCGCAGCCCTGTACACGGGCGATGGCAGGCTCTTCGCCACCTACGTGAAGCAGGGTGCCGAAGTGCCCTCGTTCCCACCGTCGCCCGGGGAGGAGGGCTATCGAGTCTCCGGAGACAACATGGTGATCTACCGGAAGGTCGTGGAGAACGGCGAGACCATCGGCACCGTCCACCTGCGCGCGCTCTACGTTCCCTGGGACCGGCTGAGCGACTACCTCACGATCCTGGGTGTGGTGATGATCGCGAGCCTGGCGATCGCGGCGCTGCTTTCGGGCTGGCTGCAGTCGACGGTGACCACCCCGATCCTCGAGGTGGCGCGGCTGTCGCAGGAGGTGCTGGACAAGCGCGACTACTCGTTGCGCGCGCGCAAGATGACCGACGACGAGATCGGCGCACTGGTCGACTCCTTCAACAACATGCTGGCCGAGATTGGCCGGCGCACCGATTCCTTGCGGCTGGCGGACCAGCGCAAGGACGAATTCCTCGCGACACTCGCCCACGAGTTGCGAAATCCGCTCGCGCCGATCCGTAACGCGCTCGAGATCCTGCGGCTCGCGGGCAACGACCCGGCCAAGGCCTCGAAGGCTCGGGAGATGATGGAGCGCCAGCTGTTGCAGATGGTGCGCCTGGTTGATGACCTGCTCGACGTCTCGCGGATCACAACCGGAAAGCTCGCGGTCCGCAAGACGGTGCTCGACCTGCAGTCAGTCATGCGCGACGCGGTCGAGATCGTGCGTCCTTTCATCGAGGCACGCCGCCACCAGTTCGACATGGTGTTGCCGCCGGAACCGATCGCGGTCGAAGGGGATCGCACCCGCCTCGCCCAGGTGTTCTCCAACCTCATCAACAACGCTGCCAAGTACACCGACAACGGTGGGCAGATCCTCGTTTCCCTCGCGCTCGAGGGAAATTTCGCGGTGGTCCGGGTACGCGACAACGGCATCGGCCTCGCGCCCGACTCGCTGGCGAACATCTTCGACATGTTCGTGCAGATCGACCGCAGGCTGGAGCGCTCGCAGGCGGGGCTGGGCGTAGGCCTCACGCTCGCGCGCAGGCTGGTCGAGCTGCACGATGGCACGCTGGAGGCGCGCAGCGAAGGTCCGGGAAAGGGCAGCGAATTTGTCGTGCGGCTGCCGGTTTCGTATTCGCGCGTCGACGAGGTGGGTGTCCGCCGGGCGGGTAGCGCGCCCGTGCAGCGCCGCCGCGTGCTGCTTGCCGACGACAATGTGGACTTCGCCAACAGCATGGCGGACCTGCTGAGGGGCAGGGGGCACGAGGTGCGCGTGGTCTACAACGGCGCGGATGCTGTTCAAACTGCCGGGGAGTTCGTTCCCGAAGTCGCCTTCGTCGACATCGGCATGCCGCAGGTGCACGGTTACGAGGTGGCGCGCCGCCTGCGTGAAAATCCCGCGACCGCCAATGCGACACTGGTTGCGGTGACCGGCTGGGGCCAGGAGAACGATCGCAAGCGCGCCCGAGAAGCGGGATTCGATCGCCACCTGGTGAAGCCGGTCGATCCCGACGAGATCACCGCGATCCTGGAAAAATACTAGCCGTCCGACTTCGCGATCACCGGTTCGAGGAACCCGTGTGTGTTCATTGCATGACCAGCCTCACGTCCGTGCGTCCGGCTACGGACGCCACCGTTGCGATGACCTCGGACGGATCGGCGGGCTTGGAAATGTGCGCGATGAATCCCGACATCAGCGCGCGTGTCTTGTCCTCGGTGCGGGCAAAGGCGGTGAGGGCGATGGCGGGAAGATTCCCGCCATTGGCAGCGCCCAGCGCGCGAACGCGGCGGATGAATTCGTAGCCATCCACCCGCGCCATGCCGATGTCGCTGATGAGCAGGTGCGGCTTGTGCAAGGCGATCGCGGCCAGGCCTTCATCCGCGTTTGCACCGGTGACAACCGTCGCGGCGCAATCCTCGAGGATGCGCTTGAGCAGCTCGCGCGCATCCGGCTGGTCGTCGACCACGAGGATCGTGAGTCCCCCGAGATCCGCATTTGGCGCGCCGGGCTGCGGAGCCCGCGAGACTTTTGGATGAACGCGTTCAGGCTCCGAGGATCCGAGGTGGGTGATCTTCAGGGGCAGCAGGATCGAAAACGTCGTGCCCTTGGCTTCGCCGCCGCTTTTCACGGATACGGTTCCGCCGTGCAGCTCGACCAGCTGCTTCACGATGGCGAGGCCCAGCCCCAGGCCGCCATGCACCCGAGTCGTGGAGGAATCGGCCTGGCGAAAGCGATCGAAGACATGCGGAACGAATTCCGCGCCGATTCCCTGGCCGGTGTCCGCGACGCTGATCTCGAGGTGCGAGTTGACGCGTTCGAGCAGCACCTGCACGCGCCCGCCGCGAGGCGTGAACTTGATGGCGTTCGATAACAGGTTCCAGACCACCTGCTGCATGCGGCTGGCGTCCCCGGATACGGGGCCCGCGCCGGGATCCAGCACCTTTTCGATGCGGATCCCCTTTGCTTCGGCCGCCGGCGCCACGGTTTCGATCGCGGCTTCGATGAAGCTCAACGGATGCATCGGCTGCACGTCGAGGCGCACCTTGCCGGAGACGATACGGCTCATGTCGAGCAGGTCCTCGATCAGCTGCGTCTGCACCCGCGCGTTGCGGTCGATGGTCTCGAGCCCGCGGCGCATGTCCTCGCTGGCGCCGGCCTTGCCGCGCAGTATATGGGTCCATCCCAGGATGGCACTGAGAGGCGTGCGCAGCTCATGCGAAAGCGTGGCGAGGAACTCGTCCTTCATGCGGCTCGCGTGCTCGACGGAATTGCGCGCGGCCCTCTCGCTTTCCAGCGCCTCCTCGAGCCTCGCCTTGAGTTGCTGGCGTTCGTCGATGTCGGTGCAGGTGCCGTACCAGCGCGAAATGGTGCCGTCGGTTTCACGGATGGGGAGGGCGAGCGCGAGGAACCAGCGGTATGCGCCATCAGCGCGGCGAACGCGGAATTCCTTCTCGTAGGGGGTGCCATCGCGCACGGACTCGACCCATTTCTCGTACGTCACCTGCATGTCGTCGGGATGGAGGTACTGGTCCCAGCGCGCCTCGACCATGTCGCCGGGGCTTACGGCGATGTATTCGAACCAGCGGCGGTTGTAGTAGTCGAGCGCTCCGTCGGGCGTTGCCGCCCACACGATCTGCGGCATCGCGTCGGCCAGCTGGCGGAAATTCTCCTCGCTGCGCTTGAGCGCCTCGTCGGCGGTGACCCGGTCGGTGATGTCGAGGATCACGCCGGGCAGCCGCGTGGGCTTGCCGGCGGCATCGCGCTCGACCTTGCCGCGCGAGAGCACGTGGCGCAACGTGCCGTCGCGCTTGGAGATGCGGTACTGCGATTCGAAGGCAATGCCGGGCGTAGCGATCGACTTCGCGATTTCATCTTTCACCCGTGGCAGGTCATCGGGATGGATTGCTCGCAGGTAGTCAGCCAGCGGCCTGCCGCTGGCAACTCCAGGCGTGATTGCGAAGAGCGCCGCAAGGTTGTTGTCGGCCGTGACGCGGTCCGAATCGATCTCGTAGGCCCACGTTCCGACTTCGCCGGCGAGCAACAGCGCTTCCATGGCCAGGCGCGATTCGTTGGCTTGAGTGGCCGCCAGCCGATGTTGCGTGATGTCGCGTGAGACCGAGAGCAGCCGCTCGACCTTGCCGTCGCTCCCGGTGATGGGCGTGACGACGACGTCCCAGAGTTGTGTGGCGTCATTCAGCCGGCGGCTGGCCTCGAAGCGGCTGACTTTTCCACCCACGGCCTCGGCGATGGACGCGGTGGCGGCTTCCAGCGCGCCGTCCTTCCATAATTGCGCCCAGGAGGTGCCGAGGAACGAAGTGAAGTCTGAAGTGCCAAGCATGTCCCGGCACGCTACGTTCATGTGCACCATGTTGCCGTCGAGGTCGAGGATCTTGACGCAGTCGGCGGCGCTGGAATGGCAGGGACCCGTGGGCTTTTTCGAAGTGAACATGACTCTGGCGACGATACACGAAGGGGCTTGGCAAACATTGATACAGACCGCGCATAATTTGTATTATGTCAACTTCTAGAGAGCCCCGATGGCACCGGTTCCCACCGGGTCACCGCGAACCGCTCCGCTCCTGGCTGGTCGCCAAGGGATCGCTCTCCCGGCGCCTCAAGGACCGTTGCCGGGAATTCCGGGTCGAGCGACTTCGCGAGCAACTCGACCGCGGCCCGGTCTACGTCCGAGAAGTCATTCTTCGCGCGGATGAAGCGCCGGTGGTTGTCGCCCGTTCAACCACGGCGCGCGAAAACCTGAATGGGCCCTGGCGCGCCATGCTGGGACTGGCAAACCGACCGCTGGCGGACATCCTGTTCCAGGACCCGATGATCCATCGGCGAACGCTGGAGTTCGCGCGGATCGATTCGCGGCATGCGTTATGGCTTCTTGCTGCGCGGGCACTCGGAGACGCGCCGCCGCCGCAACTGTCTGCCCGCAGGTCCACGTTCGCTCGGCACAACCGCGTCCTCGTGGTTGTCGAGGTCTTCCTGCCTTCAATCGCCGAGCTGCACTGAGGCCCTAGTTCACCAACGGGCAGAACGCCTCGATCTCCACCAGGAGGTCCGCGCGGCAGATGTCGCTCACCAGGCAAATCACGCGCGCGTCCTTGCCAACGATGTCGCGAACGCCCTGTTCCACCGCAGGCGCATATGCCGGGTCACGGACATAAGCCTTGAGCTCCGCATTCGCGAGGTGGAAGGCGCCCAATTTCGAGGCTTCGACGAAAATGGAATCGAGGTTGGCCATCGTCTCTCGCACCTGGCCGGCTACATCACCGACGTGAAGTGTCTGATGGCCCACGATGCTCGCGGTCCCCGAGACGAAGAGCAATGAGGGATCGTTGAAGGGATAGGCCAGCGCGCGCGAGAAGGTCGGGCTGCGCGCGCCGTATTGCCTGGGGTATTGCCAGGCATGCACCTGCCGCGGGTTCTCGACCTGGCGGCCGGGTTCACGCGAGGCAAGGAAACATACTGTGAGGTCGCCGCCGGCCTGCGTGCCCAATGCGCTGGCAGCAGGAATGGTTTCGGGTCGCAAGCGTCCCGCCGCCTCGAATGCCGCATGGCGTCCGACGTTGAAGAGCCGGTAGCGTTCGGTGCCCGCCTCGTCATCATTGATACCGGAGATGTAGTTCCAGAAGCGCAGCACGTGGTGGTGGAAATCGTCCTGCAGCAGCGCGAAGATTTCCTCGTAGAGCGATCGCGAGCGCGCCTCGATGGAGCCATCCGATTCGGGTGACGACACGATGCCGAACAGGAGCTCGCCGCACGCGGAGTGGCGAATACGGCCGCGGCTTCCATGGACCACAGGTTCGCTGGACGTCCACAGTTCGCAAAGATGCACGTCGCTGTTGGCGACGAACATGCCGACACCCGCGGCGGGCACGGTGCGCGTGGAAATGGCGGGAAGCTCGGGGAAGCCCAACACGCCCAGTGCGATTTGCGGCGCACTCTCGAGGCGGCTGGCGGCGGCCTCGACGGCAAGGTAGTCGAGTTGCAGCATGGTTCGGATTGAAGAGGCGCCCAAGGATAACAAAGCATTGGCCCCGGGAACGAATCCGCGCGCCGTAAACCTAAAAGATTCCAGCCAAGCAGACCTGAGTGATCGCCATGGAGGATATCGTTGCCGCAGTTGCGTTTATTGCGGTTGTCTTCGCCGCGGCGGCATTCGGTGCGATTTTCAAGCCCGACGCCTGGTTCCGCGGCATCGCCAAGCCGTCGTGGAATCCGCCCGACAAGGTGTTCGCGCCGGTGTGGACCCTCCTGTATCTGTCGATGGCCGCGTCGGCCTGGCTCGTCTGGCAAGCCGAGGGCATCGCGGGCGCCCCCGTCGCTTTCGCGCTGTTTGCGGCCCAGCTCGCGCTCAACGCGGCGTGGAGCTGGCTCTTCTTCGGGCGCCACCAGATTGCTGCGGCATTGGCCGATATCGTCGTGCTCTGGCTGCTCATCGTCGCAACCGTAGCCGCGTTCTGGGGGCACAGCCCGCCTGCGGGTGCACTGCTGCTTCCTTACCTCGCCTGGGTTTCGTTCGCGGCCGTATTGAACGCCGCCCTCTGGAAACTCAACCGCGCAGCACCGAGCGCGGCGTGACGCCCAGCTGGCGGCGGAACATCTTGGTGAACGCGCCCGGGCTCGAATAGCCGAGTTCGAGCGCCACCTGGGTCACGCCCCGCCCGTCGTCGAACAGGGCGAACGCCTTCAACAGGCGCGCCTGCTGCTGCCAGCGGCCGAAGCTCAGGCCGGTCTCGCGGGGAAACAACCGGATCACGCTGCGTTCGCTCAGGCCCACTTCGCGGCCGAGTTCAGCGATCGCTGCCGTCGACGAGAGATCGGACAGCAGCAGGTCACAGAGGCGTGCCAGCCGCGTGTCGCCCGGCATGCGCAATCCCATCGGTTGCGGGCGTAGCGTCGCGATCTCGTCGACGATCAGCTGCATCACGCGCCCGTCGGGGCCGTGCTCGTCGTAGAGCGGCGGAATGTCCATCGCGCGCACGATCAGCTCGCGCAGCAGCGGCGAGACGAACAGCACCTGGCACTCATGGGGCAGTTCGCGCACGCGCCGCGGCTCGAAATAGAGCGAGCGCATCTCCACGGCGCTGTCCATGTGGATCTCATGCGTGATGCCGGCGGGCATCCACAACGCGTGGCTGGCGGGCACGGTCCACATCGAGCCGGCGGCGCGAATGGTCATGACGCCGTGCAGCCCGAAGATCAGCTGCGCGCGTGGGTGGTCGTGCGGGTGGATTTCGTGGCCGGCGGGAAACGAATTGGCCAGCGCCGAGACCGCGCGCGGCACCCGGTTGGCGGTGACGGCATCGGCATTGGCGCCGCGAGCCCTCTGCAGCCGTGGCGGTTTTGGACGCATGTTTGGCATTCTAGGGCAAGACGGCCATCGGGGGCGTGGGCGATCATGGCGCATGCACAACAAACCCACCGCCTTGTTGCTCAACATCGCCCACGCGATCGATCACATGTTCCTGCTGATCTTCGCGACGGCTGTAACCACCATCGCAATCGAGTTTGGCCTCACGCGCTGGGAAGACTTGATGCCCTATAGCGCCGCGGCCTTCCTGTTCTTCGGCCTGGGCTCCCTGCCCTCAGGCAAACTCGGCGACCACTGGGGCCGACGCTCGATGATGATCCTGTTTTTCTTCGGCATGGGCGTGGCCGCGCTGCTGGTGAGCCTAACGCAGTCTCCGTTGCAGCTCGCGATCGCGCTTGCCCTGCTGGGCACCTTCGCCTCGATCTACCACCCCGTGGGAATTCCGATGCTGCTGCAGGGCGCGCAGCGTCCCGGCTGGACCATTGGTGTCAACGGTTTTGCCGGGAACATCGGCGTGGCTCTCGCGGCGGTCGTCACCGGCTACCTGGTGAAGTACTTCGGGTGGCGCATGGCGTTTGTCGTGCCGGCGATCCTCAGCATCGCCTGCGGCATCGTGTTTGCACTGGTCTCACGCGCGGAAACCGCACCGCCAGCCAGGCGCAAGGCGACGCAGGTGGAATTACCGGCCGCGCTGCTGGCGCGGGTATTCCTGGTCATGACACTCGCGGCGACCAGCGGCAGCCTGCTGTTCAATTTCTCGACCAACGGCAACTACGAGTTGCTGCACGAGCGCTTCGCGGCCGTATCGAAGGATCCCGCCCTGCTCGGACTGCTGCTGGCGGCGGTATACGCCGTGGCTTCGCTCGCGCAACTGGTGGTGGGTCGCCTCATCGACCGCTTCGCGCTCAAGCCGCTCTACATGGCGGTCCTGCTGCTGCAGATCCCGTTCCTCGCACTCGCTACGCAAGCGGACACCTGGATGCTCTACGCGATGCAGGCGTTGTTCATGATCGCGATCTTCGGGGCCATCCCGTTCACCGACGCGATGATCGTGCGCTACGTGGATGACCGCATGCGCTCGCGCGTAGCCGGCATGCGGCTGGCGGTGTCGCTGGGGGCGAGCTCGGTGGCGGTGTGGTTGCTGGGGCCACTGGTGAAGCAGGCCGGATTCACGACGCTGCTGTGGGTCATGGCGGGCATCGCCACCGTCACGTTCCTGGTGGTAACGCGACTGCCGGATGTTCCGGCGAAGGCGTCGAACGCCTGAAGGCACGGCGCACGGCGCTGTGGAATCCGCGCCCCGCGTTTCAGGTCTTCAACCGATAGCCGGTGCGGAAGATCCAGGTGATGGCGGCAAGGCATGCGACGAGAAACACGAATGCCGCCGCGAGGCTCACGCCGACGGAGACGTCGGCCGTCTCGTAGAAGCTCCAGCGGAACCCGCTGATGAGGTACACGATCGGGTTGAAGAGGCTCAGCGTGCGCCAGGCTGGCGGCAACATGTCGATCGAATAGAACGCCCCGCCGAGGAAGGTGAGCGGCGTGATCACGAGCATCGGGATGAACTGCAGTTGCTCGAAGCCCTGGGACAACATGCCGATGATGAAGCCGAAAAGGCAGAAGCACGCGGTCGTCAGCAGCAGAAAGCCGATCATCCAGAAGGGATGCAGGATGTGCACCGGCACGAAGAAGTTCGCCGTGGCCAGGATGATGAGGCCGAGGAGCATCGATTTGGAGGCCGCGGCACCCACGTAGGCAAGCACGATCTCAAGCGCGGATACAGGAGCGGAAAGCAGCTCGTAGATGGTCCCGGTGAACTTCGGGAAATAGATCCCGAAGGAGGCGTTGTTGAGGCTCTCCGTGAACACGGCCAGCATGATGAGGCCGGGGACGATGAAAGCGCCGTAGCTCACCCCATTGACCTCATTCACGCGCGAGCCGATGGCTGCGCCGAAGACCACGAAGTAGAGGGAGGTGGTCATCACCGGGGTGAGGAAGCTTTGCAGCGGCGTGCGGAAGGCGCGCCCCATCTCGAAGCGGTAGATGGCCCAGACACCATGGCGATTGAAGCTCATTGCGTCACCACCTTGCGCTCGGTCACGAGGTCCACGAAGATTTCCTCGAGCGAGCTCTGCCGCGTATTGAGGTCGCGAAAGGTGATGCCCTCCTCCGCCAGTTTTCGCAGCAGTCCCGGAATGCCCGTCTGCTCCTCATGGGCGTCGAAGGTGTATTTGATCTCGGTGCCGTTGCCCGAGAGCACCAGCGGCCAATCGGCGAGCGTCGCCGGCAACGCCGTCATCGCCTCCTGCAAATTGACTGTGAGCTGCTTCTTTCCCAGCTTGCGCATCAGCTTCGCTTTCTCCTCCACCACCACCAGTTCTCCCTTGTTGATGACGCCGATGCGGTCGGCCATCTCCTCGGCCTCGTCGATGTAGTGCGTGGTGAGGATGATGGTGGCACCGTTGTCGCGAAGGCGCCGCACCAGCGCCCACATGTCGCGGCGCAGCTCGACGTCCACGCCGGCCGTCGGCTCGTCGAGGAAGAGAATCTCGGGCTCGTGTGCCAGGGCCTTGGCGATCATCACGCGGCGCTTCATGCCGCCCGAGAGCGTCATGATCTTCGACTTGCGCTTGTCCCAGAGCGACAGATCGCGCAGGACCTTCTCGACGTGACTCTCGTCCGGCGGCAACCCGAAGACGCCGCGGCTGAACATGGCCGTGCTCCAGGGTGTCTCGAACATGTCCGTGTGCAGCTCCTGCGGCACCAGGCCGATGAGCTTGCGCGCGGCGCGGTAGTCGCGCGCGATGTCATGCCCTCCCGCAGAGACGGACCCGGAGGTGGCGGTGACGATGCCGCAGACGATGCTGATGAGCGTGGTCTTGCCCGCGCCGTTGGGACCGAGCAGCGCGAATATTTCACCCTTGTGGATGTCGAGGTCGACGGACTTCAGCGCCTGGTGGCCCGACGCGTAGGTCTTCGTCAGCCCGGCGATGGAAAGAATGGGATTCATGCATCAAGGATACCGCGACGGGAAATACATTCCTTCGCGCAAATCACGCGGAAATGTTTCCGCCGGCATGGAACTGGCTTGTAGCAGGCCCCTCCAAGGAGGATCCCGAATAAATCCATTGGAGAGAAAACATGAACAAGCTCATCACTGCAGTTGCCGCCCTTGCGCTCGGCGCCACCTTCATCGCCGGCTGTGAAAAAACCACCACGACCTCGACTCCCGGCACCAACACGGTCGAAAAGACGACTACCGTCGTGGTCCCGAGCACCACGACGCCCCCCCCGGCACCGACGACAACCACTTCCACCAGTGGCAGCACGACGGTGACGGACACGGGTACCGGCGCGGCGGTCACCAAGGAAAGCACGTCGACGACCACGACGACGAAGTAACGTTGTCGCTGGCGAAAACGGCCGCTTCGGCGGCCGTTTTCACTTTCATCCCATGTAGGAATTGGCCGACAGTTTTACCGCTCGGCTCTTGGCACCATGGAAACCACGAACAACCACATCAACCGCGTCTTCATCACGGCGGACGAATCCATGTCGATCAGAATGAATGTTTCCAGTGACTCCCCTCCTGCCATCACGGTGCCCTTGGGCACGCCGCTTTCCGTGGCCGCTCGCGAGTTGATCCTCCAGACCCTGGAGTATTGCGGTGGCGAGCGCAAGCGCACCGCCGAAATGCTCGGGATCTGCACCAAGACGCTCTACAACCGGTTGCGTGAATACGGCATCCGCGAACAGAGCACTGCATCGACGCCGGGCTCAGTGTCGACGTCGATGCTCGGAGAGGTCAGGGCTACTTGAACGCCGGGCGCCCCGCGGGCGCCCGGCGAGCGAGGCATCCAGCGCCGGAGAGACGCTGGTTTTCTGACGTCCTGCCCGCCCTTATCGGCCGGTGAACTGCGAAGCGATCGAAGCCTCGGTGGCCTTGAAACCCGGGGCATAGCGCAGCTGCTCAATCGCTTCATCCGGTTGCGCCGACGCGCTGTCCGTAGACACTGCGTAGTCGTGGCGGAAAGGCTCGACGATACCGTTCTGCTCGTCGCCATCGGCGCTTATCGTGATCTTCGGCATCGTCCACTGCACCGTGCCGAAGATGGTGGCAAAAGACACGTCACTTGCGTCCCGGCCGGTGCCGATGCGGATGAGGCCCATGCGCGGCGAGATGCCGGAGGGGTCGAACATGTACCAGCGATCCCCGAGATAAACCTCGACGTAGCAGTGGAAATCCGGCGCACCGAGCGCCGGGTCGGCGCCGTAGTCGACGCCGGTGGCAAGGCGCGCGGGAATGTTCAGCGCGCGGCACACCGTGATCATCAGGTGCGCGAAGTCGCGGCAGACACCCGCGGCGCACGTGTAGGTCTCGAGGGCGGAGGTGCTGTGGTTGCTAGAACCCACTTCGAACCTGGTGCGCGTCTGCACCCAGTTGCGGATGGCCTCGACGCGCTCATAGCCCGGCGTCATGTTGCCGAACTCGGCGCGCGCCACGTCATGGAGCTTGTCCGATTGGCAATAGCGGCTGGGGTAGATGTATTGCAGCACCGCCGCCGGCAGCTCCGAGATCGCTGGCTCCTTCAGGTCCGCGGGCAGCGCGAAGTGGTGGACAACATCCACGATGGCGTCATAGCGAATCAGGAACGGGCCGGGTTGCACCCTGGCGCGCAGGTGTCGGTTGGCGGGGGTGCCCGGTGAAACGGCGAGCACTTCCTCTTCCATTGCAACCATCGGATCCGTGGTGAGTTTTTCCCAGGTAACGCGCTGATGGGGCGTATTGGCGGGCTGGATCATGAAAACGTAGTCGCTCGGCGCGATGGTGTTGTACTCAAGCTGCACCGAGAGGTCGAAACGAATCATCTTTTCCTCAATTTTCGCGGTGCGAACGATGCCCGCGATTCAAGCTCATATGTTGCATGGAATCCAGTGCATCGGGAACGTCATGGATGCGCCTGGCGTGCGTAGGACTGAGGAGGACAAGTCATGGCACGTGAAATATTGAAGCGACGACCTGATGAAACTCAGCAAGAACAAGGCCGCCGCCTGAATTCGAGAACCAGACCCCCAGGAGAGTACCCATGAAACTGCTGCTTGCCGTTGCCGCCAGTGCCCTCGGTTATTGCTACTACCGCGGATGCGAAGTGAAGAAGCATTCACACAAGACTGCCGTAAAGGAGGACTTGACGCGCTGGGAAGGAGAAGGCGGCAACGTGCCCGCCGTCGCCACGCCGGCCCCGGTCGTCACGCCGCGCAGCTCGCGTCCGGATGGCGAACCGCTGCGCCATTGAACACCGCGGACGACGCCACCGTGGCCGGGGTGCGCATCTCGCACCCCGAACGGGTGTTGTTCGACGACCTCGGACTCACCAAGTTGGAGCTGGCGCGCTACTACGAAAGTGTCTCGGAGTGGATGCTGCCTGAGATCCGCGAGCGACCGCTTTCGCTCGTGCGCTGCCCCGCGGGTCCCGGCGAAGGCTGCTTCTACCAGAAGAACATCGACACAAAATTCCCTGTCGAAATCGAACGTGTCCCCGTCGACATCGGCGGCGGCGGCACCTACGCGGCCGCAGGATCAGCCGCGGCGGTCGTGGCCCTGGTGCAGATGGGCGTGATTGAACTGCACGTATGGGGCTCGACCACGCGTGACCTGGAAAAACCCGACCGCATGATCTTCGACCTCGACCCGGATGTCGGTATCCCGTGGCGCGAAGTCATGGCCGCGGCGCACCTCACACGCGATAGGCTCGAGAACCTCGGCCTCGACTCGTTCGTGAAGACCACCGGCGGCAAGGGCTTGCACGTCGTCGTCCCGCTTGCGCGCCGCCATGAATGGGATGAGGTGAAGCAGTTCTCGCACGCGCTCGCACAATCCATGGCCGCCGAAGAGCCCGGGCGCTTCACGACAAGAATCGCGAAGAAGGAGCGCGTGCGGCGCATCTTCATCGACTACCTTCGCAACGATGAGGGTGCGACCACCATCGCACCCTACTCGGTGCGCGCGCGCACGGGTGCGCCTGTTGCCACGCCGCTGCATTGGGATGAAGTGGGTGGCCGCATGAAGCCCGCGAACTTCCATGTGGGCAACGTCGTGCGGCGGCTGCAGGGCCTTCGATCGGACCCGTGGAAGGCCATGAAGCGCACTTCGCAGACGCTGACCGCCGCGATGAAACGCAAGCTGGAGATTCCCACATGAATGAAAAACACGCCCACATCCCCACGCCGGAGCCGCCGCAGCCAACCGACGATCCGCCACGCAAACCGCCGGGCCTCCCCGATCAGCCGATGCCGATACAGGATCCGGTGCGTCCGAAGGACAATTCGCCGGTCAGCGATCCCCCGGCGGACGAGAAGCCCAACCCGCCGCGTTATTGAATCGGATCCGGCCCGACCATCTTCTCCGGCTTCACCCATTGGTCGTATTGCTCTGCGCTGACATAGCCCAGTCCCAACGCCGCCTCGCGCAGTCCGGTGCCTTCCTTGTGCGCCTTCTTCGCAACCGCAGCCGCCTTGTCGTAGCCAATGTGCGGCGCAAGCGCGGTCACCAGCATGAGCGAACCTTTCACCAGCGCGTCGATACGTTCGAGGTTGGGCGTGATTCCGCGTGCGCAGTGCTCCTCGAAGCTCGCCATGCCATCGCCTAGCAGGCGCACGCTTTGCAGGAACGCATTTGCGATCACCGGCTTGAAGACGTTGAGCTCCAGGTGACCCTGCGCCCCGCCGAAGCTGATGGTGACGTCGTTGCCCAACACCTGGCAGGCAGCCATCGTGAGGGCCTCGGCCTGGGTGGGATTGACCTTGCCCGGCATGATCGAGCTGCCAGGTTCGTTTTCGGGGATGGAAATCTCGCCCAGGCCACTGCGGGGTCCGCTGGAGAGCAGGCGGATGTCGTTGGCGATCTTGGTGAGGGATACGGCCAGGCCCTTGAGCGCCCCGTGGGCGTGGACCATTGCGTCATGCGTGGCGAGCGCCTCGAACTTGTTGGGGGCGGTCACGAGCGGCACGCCGGTGAGACGCGCAAGCTCCGCGGCCACACGCGCCCCGAACTCCGGATGGCTGTTGAGGCCGGTGCCAACCGCAGTGCCACCGAGCGCGAGCTCGCTCAGGTGCGGCAGAACGGCTTCGATGTGGCCGCGAGCGTAGTGGAGTTGGGCCGCGTAGCCCGAGAACTCCTGGCCCAGCGTGAGAGGCGTGGCGTCCTGCAGGTGGGTGCGCCCGATTTTCACGATCGCCGCGAACTCGCGCGCCTTGGCATCGAGCGTGGCATGCAGCTTGTCCAGCGCGGGGAGCAGCCGCTTGCGGATGGCGACAACGGCGGCAACGTGCATCGCGGTGGGGAAGACGTCGTTGGACGATTGGCCCTTGTTGACGTCGTCGTTGGGATGGATCCGGCGCCCCTCCCCGCGCGTACCCCCCAGCAGTTCGCTCGCCCGGTTGGCGAGCACCTCGTTCATGTTCATGTTGCTTTGCGTGCCCGACCCCGTCTGCCAGACCACCAGCGGAAATTCCCCCGCCCATTTCCCCGCCAGCACCTCGTCCGCCGCGGTTGAGATGGATCGGGCCTTTTCCGCTGTTAACGCCTTCAATGACTCGTTCACGGTCGCCGCGGCCCGCTTGGTCCAGGCGAGGGCTTCGATGATCTCCACCGGCATGCGCTCCCCCGAGATGCGGAAATGCTCCAGCGAGCGCTGCGTCTGCGCCCCCCAGAGGCGCTCGTCGGGCACCTCGATGGGTCCGAACGTGTCTTTCTCGATTCGTGTGCCAGCCATGTCAGCCCTTCCGGGAGTGCTAGAGTTCAGCCGACCATTTTCCACCAAACGCAAGCAAGGATCCTCGCAATGAGAAAAGCCGCAATCGCATGCTCACTGGCGCTCGCCAGCCTTTCCGCCGTGGCCCAACAACCTCTGAAACCCGAAAAGCAGATCGAGCTGCGCCAGTCCGCCTACGCGCTCATCGGCTACAACTTCGGCAACATCGCGGCCATGGCACAGGACAAGCAGCCCTACAACAAGGACGAAGCCACCCGGAATGCGGACTTCGTCGCCATGCTCTCCGATGTCCCCAAGGGGTTTTTCGGTGAAGGCACCGACAAGGGCCGCGATACCAAGGCCAAGCCGGAGATCTGGCAGAAGCGCGCCGATTTCGACGCGAAAATGGACAAGATGATCCAGGAAGCGAAGAAACTTCCGGCGGCCGCGCGCGCCGACCTGACCGCGCTGAAGAAGGCCGTCGCCGATACCGGTAGCGCGTGCAAGGCCTGCCACGACGACTATCGGGCGAAATAGGTGAAGCCACCCTCGCCGCTCTGGGATGCTCCGATCCGCCTGTTTCATTGGGCGCTCGTGCTCCTGGTGATTGCATCGTTTGTCACCGCGAAAGTGGGCGGCGAGTGGATGGCATGGCACCTGCGCAGCGGTTACGCAATCCTCACGCTGCTGCTATTCCGCGTTGTGTGGGGCTTTGTGGGCAGCACCACGGCGCGCTTTTCGTCGTTCCTCAAGGCACCGAAAGCGGCGCTCGAGTACGCGCGCGGGCTGATGGCGCGCCAGCATGTGCCCTCCGTTGGCCACAACCCGCTGGGCGGCTGGATGGTGCTGGTGATGATCCTCATCCTGCTGGTGCAGGTGAGCACGGGCCTCTTCGCCGATGACGAGGTCTCCACCCAGGGGCCGCTTTCGATCTTTGCCTCGGCGAAGCTCGTGAGCCGGGTCAACCAGGTTCACGAAGTGAACCAATGGATCATCGTGGGTGCGGTGGTGATGCACCTGGTCGCGATTTCCTTCTACCAGTGGGGCCTGCGCTCCAATCTGCTGAGACCGATGTTCGATGGCGGCGCCCTGCCCCCGGGGTCTGCCGCCCGGCGAGGTTCCACCATTCTGGCGGCAGTCATATTCGTAGTAGCCTCCTCGGCTGTGTACTGGCTGGTCGTGATCCTCCCCCGATCCGCGTGACTCCCATCGCAAATCGCTATACCCGTACGGCGATCGCGCTTCATTGGATCGTCGCCACGCTCATCATCTTCAACCTCGGCTTCGGGCTCTACACCGTCGAGCTGCCGCTCTCGCCGCAGAAGCTCAAGTATTTCTCGTGGCACAAGTGGGTCGGGGTGACGGTTTTCCTGCTGGTGGCGGTGCGCCTGCTATGGAGGCTTACGCATCCAGCGCCCGCGTTGCCCGCGACAATGAAGCCGTGGGAGCTCGCCGCCGCGCACGCTTCGCACATCGGGCTCTACGTGCTCTTCTTCGCAGCGCCATTGAGCGGTTGGCTCTTCAGCTCCGCTGCCGGTTTCCAGACGGTCTATCTTGGTGTGTTCCCGATTCCCGACCTTGTGTCGAAGAACAAGGAAGTGGCCGATGTCCTCAAGGTGGCGCACCACTGGATCAATTACGTGATGGCCGCCACGATCGTGGTCCACGCCGCCGCGGCGTTCAAGCACCATGTCATCGATCGCGACGACGTCCTCACCCGCATGCTCCCTTTCCTGAGAGTCCGACGCACATGAACTGGATCCTTCCCTCGGTCGCGGCCGCCGCGCTGATGCTGGCCTTCCCGGCCACTGCGCAGCAGAAGGTGATTGCCGACAAGAGCACCATCCGCTTCATTACCAAACAGATGAATGTCCCCGTCGAGGGACGCTTCAGGAAGTTCGACGCCACCGTGGCGTTCGATCCCGCCAGGCCCGAGGCTACCAAGGCCGAGTTCGAGGTGGACCTGGGCTCGATCGACCTTGGCAGCCCGGAAGGCGAGACCGAAGCCAGGCGCAAGCCGTGGCTCAACATCGAGGCGTTCCCGAAGGCGAAGTTTGTCGCCTCCTCGGTGAAATCCCTTGGTGGCGGCAAGTTCGAGGCGACCGGCGAGCTCTCGATCAAGGGCACCAGCCAGAAGGTGGTCGCGCCCTTCACGCTCGCGGAGGCCGGCGGGCTGCGCACCGTCGAAGGCCAGTTCACCCTCAGGCGACTCACGTTCAAGATCGGCGAAGGCGCGTGGTCCGATACCGACACCGTCGCGGACGAAGTGCTCGTCCGCTTCAAGTTCTCGCTCCCTTCCAGGTAATCGCAAGGAACCCCCCGTGAAACAATTCGTACCCGCTGCTGCCCTCGCCGTCCTGGTAGCCCTCCCCGCGATGGCGGAGCTCGAGAATTTCACCATCGACCCCAACCACACCTTTCCCGCATACGAGGTGAGCCACTTCGGTTATTCGATCCAGCGTGGCCGCTTCAACAGGACTTCCGGCAGGATCACCCTCGACGAGGCCGCGAGGAAGTGCGGTGCCGAAGTCACCATAGACGCGACCTCGGTCAGCAGTGGCGTCGCGAAGCTCGACGAGCACCTGAAGGGCGAGGACTTCTTCAACACGCCGAAGCACCCCAACATCACGTTCATATCGACCGACTGCGTGTTCGACGGCGCCAGGGTGAAAAGCGTCAAGGGCGACCTCACGATGAACGGCATCACCAGGCCGGTCACCCTCGCCGCCACCACCTTCCAGTGCGCGCCGCATCCGATGATGAAGAAGAAGGTCTGCGGCGGCGATTTCGAGACCGCGGTGAAGCGCAGCGAGTTCGGTATCAAGTACGCCCTGCCCGCGCTGGGCGATGACGTGAAGCTGCGCATCAACGTCGAGGCGGTCAAGGACTAACGTGCTCGCGCGCCACTTTTCGCGTTACCTCGAGGCCAACCCGGGAAAGCTTCATTTCTCGGCTCATAGCCACCATCCGTGGCCCGACGTCACCGAGGCGGCGCAGGCGCGCTACTGGCAGGACTCCGCGACACTCGCGGACCATAAATGGGAGCGCGTCTTCGGCGAGGTGGTGCCGAAGGCGCAGGCGCACATCGCGCGGATCCTCGGCCTTCCGGATCCCGCGCTCGTGGCGTTCGCCCCCAACACGCATGAGTTTGTCACGCGGCTCTATTCCTGCCTCCCGCAGGATCGGCCGCTGCGCGTGCTCACCACCGCGCATGAGTTCCACAGCTTTCGGCGACAGACGCGGCGCCTGCTGGAAGACGGCCGCCTCGAGGTGACCGAGATCCCGGGAGCGCCCTGGGAGACTTTCACGCAGCGCTTCTGCGAGGCCGCGAAGTCGCAGCCGTGGGACATGGTGTGGCTTTCACATGTGTTCTTCGATTCGGGTTTCGTGGTCCAGGATCTGGAGAAGATCTGCGAGGCGGCGCCGTCGAATGCACTGGTCGCAATCGATGGTTATCACGCGTTCTGCGCCATCCCGGTGGACCTGTGCAACGTCCACAAGCGCGCGTTTTATCTGGGTGGCGGCTACAAGTACGCGATGGCGGGCGAAGGTGCGGCGTACCTCGCCATTCCGCCGGGTTGCGCGCTTCGCCCTGTGGACACGGGCTGGTTTGCCTCCTTCGAGACGCTCAGCGCCAGGGCCGGCGAGAAGGTCGCGTACAGCGACGGCGCCATGCGTTTCTGGGGAGCCACCTTCGATCCCACCGGCGTCTACCGATTGAATGCCTCGATGGACTTGCTGCAATCCACCGGCACGAGCGTGGAGGCCATCCATCACCATGCCATCGCGATGCAGAAGCATTTCCTCGACGGGCTCCGACGCCTCAACCTGCCGCACCTCGGTGCCGGCCACCTCGTTCCGCCACCTGAAGTCGCGCGTGGCAACTTCCTCGCCTTCGACGTCGACAATTCCGAATCGATGTACAGGAAACTCTTTGATGCCGGCGTTCTCATCGATCGGCGGGACCGGCGGCTGAGGTTCGGCTTCGGGGTTTATCACGATGCGGCGATGGTCGCCAAGCTGGTCGAAGCCGTGGGCCGCGCTCTCGGCAGGGAGAAAAACTGATGGTTCGCCGCGTCGTCTGGATCTTTGCAATCACCGGGGTCGTGATCCTCGCTGGCCTCACGGCCATGCTGCTCAACGGACAATCACACATCCGGGTTCCCGCCATTGCAGCGCTGGTCACCTTCGCGGCGATCGTGCTCTCGTACCTGGGCGGGATCGAGGCCGGCATCGCGTTGCGTGAAGAAGCGGGGAACGCGCGATCGCGCACGCTGGCCCTGGGCCTGTCCGCCGTACCGGCGCTCGCAGCCTGGGGAATCCTCTGGCTGCCTTCGACGCAGTACCAGCTGGGGGCCGCACTCGCCCTCTTCATCGCGGTCTGGAGCTCGGACCTGTGGCTTGCGCGGCAGGGGCTCATCCCCTCGTGGTTCGTGGACATGCGCACCGCAGTCACGCTGGCGGTATGCGTGATCCTCGGGGTGGCGCTCTACCTGCTCTAGGCGCGCTTCGCCTTCTTCTTCCCCGCGCCGGGCTGCACGAAGCGCTTGAGCCACGCTTCGAACTCGCGATACCAGAGCCTCGAATTGAGGGGCTTCAGGATCCAGTGGTTCTCATCCGGGAAAAACACGAGTCGCGTGGCGATACCCTTGGCCTTGAGCGTGTTGTAGTACGCGAGGCCCTGCGAATCGGGCACGCGATAGTCGAGCAGGCCGTGGATCACCAGCGTCGGCGTTTTCATGCCCTTCACGTGCGCGCGCGGATTCTGCGACTCGACGCGCTTAATGTCGTCCCAGTAGTACGCGCCCAACTCCTTGGGGTGCCAGTACCAGGCGTCGTCGGAGAACATCGCCACCCAGTCGAAGCAGCCCGCATGGCAGACGTACGCCTTGTAGCGATCGACCTTCGCGTTCATCCACGCGACCATGTAGCCGCCGTAGCTTCCGCCCGCGGCGACCAGGCGGTCACGGTCGATGTAGCCCTGCTTGAGCATGAAATCGGTGCCGGCCTCGACGTCGGCCAGCTCGCGCTTGCCCATCTCATGCTCGATCGATTCGAGGAAGCGCTGGCCGAACGACGAAGACCCGTGATAATTCACGCACACCACTACGTAGCCCATGGCCGCGAATGCGTGGTTGTTCCAGCGGAAGTGGAAGTTGTCCGCCCAGACCGAGTGCGGGCCGCCGTGGATGTTGTGAAGCAGTGGCCACTTCTTCGAGGCATCGAAGTCGGGCGGGTAGATCGCCCACATCTGCACCTTGTCGCCACCGAAGCCCTCGAAGTGGAACTCGCGCACCTCGCCCAGCTTCAAGCGCGACATCACCAGGTCGTTCATCTGGTCGATGCGACGCTCCCCCTCGCCCGGCGCGGTCCAGAACACGGCCGGCGGCGAGCTCATGTCGTTGCGCACGAATACGACCGAATCACCCGCCACGTCGAACTCCGACACGGCGCCACCGCGTGCGACGACCTCTGCCTTGGCCGTGCCCATCTTCCAGCGGAAGAGATGCACGCGCGCCTCGTCCTCGGCGTGGAAGAACACTGAAGTGGAATCCCCGCTCCAGGCCAGGGGCGCGGCGAGCCCACGGTCCCAGCGAGCCGTCACAACCTCGAGCTTGCCGCTGCGACGGTCGAGCAGCGCCAGGCGACTGGGCGCAACGAAGCTCTTGCGCAGGTCCTGCGAAAGCATCGCGATGTAGCGGCCGTCAGGTGAATACTTCGGGCATTCAACGGCGAGCTTCGATGTCCTGGTGAGCGCGCGGAACTTTCGGCTGCGCAAATCCAGAGTCACCAGCTCGGTCTCGTGGTCGAAGCGCTTGTCCTCGGCCGGGTCGGAAGCAAAGGCGATCTCGCGCCCGTCAGGGGAGATGTCAAAGCTGGCGGCCGAAGGATCTGCGCGCCACAACTCGTGCTTCGTGCCCGCGAACAGGTCGCGCACCTTGCCGCTGTCCACTTCGACGGTGAACAGGTGGACCACGCGACCGTCGGTGAGCCAGTGGTCCCAGTAACGGTACGCGGAGTGCTCGACGATATGTGCCTTGACCTTGTCGTCCTTGAATTCCTTGTAGCGCTTCGCCAGCTTGACGAGGCCCCTGGTGTCAGGCCAGACCCAGGAGAGGAACGCGATGCGACGCGAATCCGGAAACCAGCGGATGCCGAAGGCGCCCGTGGGCATGTCGGTGAGCCGCACGGCTTCGCCGCCGTCCGGCGCAATCAGGTAGACCTGCGATTCAGCGTCGTCCTTGTGACCGCCGACACCGCTGCGGCGCGCAACGAATGCGATCGACTGGCCGTCGGGCGACCAACGGGGCTCGCCGTCCTTGTCGCCGCATCTGGTGAGCCGGCGCGGCATCCCACCGAAGGCGGACAGCAGCCAGAGGCTCGAGCTGGCCTGGTTCTTCTCCATGTCGAAGGAAGAGACCGAGACGCAGGCTTGCGCGCCGTCGGGAGAAAGCGTCGGCTGGGCCGGGCGCTCCAGCTTCCAGAGTTCTTCGACAGTCAGTCGCTTGGCGGCCATGCAGGCATCCTCGTAAAAAAAAACGCGCCGGTAAGGGTGCGTTGGAATGGCGCGATTGTATCGCGCCGGGAGGTGCTGGTCATGGCCGGCAGGATAACGGCCACCTGCAGTAACGGATGGAGGCCGCCTCGCCGGGCTAGAATCAGCGTTTCTGCTTTCGGGTCATGCCGACATGAAGCCCAACGACATCAAGCCCACCTTCAAGTGGGATGACGCGCTCCTCCTCGAAGACCAGCTCTCCGAGGATGAGCGGATGGTGCGCGACAGTGCCCGCGCCTATTGCCAGGAAAAGCTGCTACCGCGCGTGACAGCCGCTTTCCGCAACGAGAAATTCGACCGCGAAGTCTTCAACGAGATGGGCGAGCTCGGCTTCCTCGGCTCCACCATCGAGGGCTACGGCTGCGCGGGCGTCAGCTACGTGTCCTACGGCCTGATCGCGCGCGAGGTCGAGCGAGTCGATTCCGGCTATCGCTCCGGCATGAGCGTGCAGTCGTCGCTGGTGATGCATCCGATCCACGCGTACGGCACCGAAGAGCAACGGAAGAAGTGGCTTCCGGGCCTCGCATCCGGCGAGCTGCTCGGCTGCTTCGGCCTCACCGAACCCAACTATGGGTCGGACGCCGGCAGCATGATCACGCGCGCGAAGAAGGCCGACGGCGGCTACCTGCTGAACGGCGCCAAGATGTGGATCAGCAATTCGCCCTACGCGGACGTGTTCGTCGTCTGGGCCAAGGACGATGGCGGCGAGATCCGCGGCTTCGTGCTGGAAAAAGGCATGAAGGGGCTCAGCGCGCCGAAGATCGAAGGCAAGTTCAGCCTGCGCGCTTCGCCCACCGGCGAGATCGTGATGGCCGATGTCTTTGTGCCGGAAGAAAACCTGCTGCCCAACGTGAAGGGACTCAAGGGTCCCTTCGGCTGCCTCAACAAGGCGCGTTTCGGCATTGCATGGGGCGCATTGGGCGCCGCCGAATTCTGCTGGCACGCGGCGCGCCAGTACACGCTCGACCGCAAGGCCTTCGGCAAGCCGCTCGCCGCCAACCAGCTGATCCAGCTCAAGCTCGCCGACATGCAGACCGAGATCTCGATCGGGCTCGAGGCGTGCCTGCGAGTGGGCCGGCTGATGGACGAGGGCCGCGCCACGCCGGAGATGATTTCGCTCATCAAGCGCAACTCCTGCGGCAAGTCGCTCGACATCGCTCGCAAGTCGCGCGACATGCATGGCGGCAACGGCATCGCGGATGAATTCCACGTCATCCGCCACGTGCTGAACCTCGAGGCGGTGAACACCTACGAGGGCACCCACGACATCCACGCGCTCATCCTCGGGCGTGCGCAGACGGGCATCGCGGCGTTCTGATCCCTAGTGAACCTCTCCCGACGGCAGCATGTCGGTGGGGATCACGAAGGCCTCGACCCCTTCTTCTTCCAGCTCGGCCGCCTCATCGGGAGTGACCTCGCCGCGGATGCTGCGGGATTCCTCTTCCTGGTAGTGGATGCGCCGGGCGACCTCGGCGAACTTGCGGCCCACGTCATCGGTGTTGGCGATGATGAAGGCACGCATCAACTCGAGCGCTTCGGCCTTGAGACCGGCATCACCCGCCTTGCGTACCCGCGACGCCGGCTGGCCGGCGCTCTTCACATAGGGCGCCGACGGCAGCTTGGTGACCTTGGAGCTCCCGCAGGTCGGACATGACAGCTGCCCGGATTCCGATTGGCGCCCGTACGCGTCGGCCGAGGCGAACCAGCCTTCGAAGGAATGCCCGTGCTCGCAGCTCAGGGGATAGACAATCATCGGAGGGATCTTGAGGCGCGGCGGCGGCAAATCAAGTGGCGGCGGGCACGGTGACTTTCATGCCAGCAACATAACATCCGGGGCGACCGGCGCGATGCCGGCCCCGCGCTGCCTATTTCTGCAGCAGCTTCTGTCCTTCCGGCGTGAGCAGGAAGTCGGTGAGCTTCTGCGCGTCCCCAGTTGGCTTCCCGATGGTGACGAAGGCCCACGGCCGCGAGGCCGGTGGCCCGGTCACCGCCTTCACGTTGGAGCCGGGGGAATTCACGTAGCGGTCACTGATGAAGCCGATGGCGCCTGGCTCGTGTGACACGCGCTTGAGCTCTTCGGCGGTCGTGCGCACTTCGGTGGCGCCGGCGGCAAACGGCTGGCCGTCAAGCACCTGGCGTTCCACCACCAGGCGCGTGGCTGTCGTGGGCGAGCCCGTGATCACCTTGATCGGCAGGTCGGCCCCGCCCACCTGCTTCCAGTTGGTGACCTTGCCGGCGGCGATGTCGCGGAACTGCGCCTTGCTGAGCGCCGACACCGGATTGCTGCGGTTCACGATCGGCACCAGGCGGTCGGTCGAGAACTGCTTGTACACCAGGTCCGGAGGCAACGTGAGCGTTGCGCGCTGCTCCTTCGCTACCAGGTGCGCTTGCTTGATCGACTCGTCAAGCGTGTCGAGCGCAAAGGCCACCTTGGCCTTGCCCTCGACCAGCAGGAAGATGCCCAGCCCGGTCGTGGGCCCGGCGTATTTCACCGTGAGCCCGGTGCGCTCCTTGATCAGCTGGGCGTTGGGCTCGATGACCTCCTTGTAGAACGTGAGGCCGCCCGCGGCCTCGAGGGTCTGTGCGTGCGCGGCGACGGCCGAAAACGCAAGGGCCGCGGCGGCGGCGTGGGTCAGGGCTCTCCTGCAGGCGGATGTCATGGGTTTTCCTTGTTTGGGTTGCTGGTTGTTCTATTTCACGGTGGCATTGGGCAGGGCGATGGGGCCGGCGCGCAGCCGGCGTGACATGGGTGAGCGCGCTCGCGGCGGCGCGGCATCCATCGGCGCCGCGGCCTCGAGCTTGAACGTGCTCACCGTCTCGACCAGTTGGCGTGCGTGGGCCTGCATGGATTCAGCCGCCCCGGCCGCCTGGGCGACCACGGCGGCGTTCTGCTGCACCGCCTGCTCCATCTGCAGGATCGCGCGGTTCACCTGCTCGATCCCTGCCGCCTGCTCGCGCGAGGCGGAACTGATCTGGTCGATGTTCCCGGTCACCTTCTCCACCGACGAGACGATCTCGCCCATGGTGCGGCCGGCATCCTCGACCTGGCGCGTGCCCGCACCCACCTTGCTCACCGAATCGCCGATGAGCGCCTTGATCTCCCTGGCGGCTGCGGCCGAGCGCTGCGCGAGCGAACGCACCTCGGCGGCGACCACCGCGAATCCGCGCCCCTGTTCGCCGGCGCGCGCCGCCTCCACCGCCGCGTTCAGTGCGAGGATATTGGTCTGGAAGGCAATGCCGTCGATGACGCCGATGATGTCGCCGATGCGCTTGGAGCTGTCGCGGATTTCGTTCATGGTGGCGACCACGGTGCCGACGGCCACTCCGCCGCGGGCGGCGACCTGGTTCGCCTGCTGCGCGAGGACGTTGGCGTCGCCCGCGCTGCGTGTGTTCTCGAGCACCGTCGAGGTCAGCTCCTCCATGCTGGCCGCGGTTTCCTCCAGCGTGGAGGCCTGCTCCTCGGTGCGATTCGACAGATCCGTGTTGCCCGCCGCCACCTCGGTCGCGGCGCCGTGGATCGCCTCGGCGCTGTGCCGTATGTCGCGCACCATGCGCGTGAGGTTTCCGTTCATGGTCATCAGCGCGCGCAGCAGCTCGCCGAACTCGTCGTCGGACGTGACCTTGATCGCTGCGGTGAGATCGCCCGCGGCCACCTGGTTGGCGAGCTCCAGCCCCTCGTGGAGCGGCCTGGTGATGGAGCGCGTGATCCAGATCGAGGCGAGGATGCCGATGGCGAGCGCGAAGATCGTGAAGGCCACGATCACCCGCACGCTGGCGGCGCTTCGGTCGGACACCGCCTGCGCCGTGCCGGCGACCTGCTTTACCAGCGCGTCCTGCACCCGGTCGAGCTTCTCCGAGACCGCCAGCTGCACCGGCCGCAGGTCGTTGTAGACCACCTGCGCCGCCTCGTCGTACTGTGAGATCTTGATGAGGTCGAGGGCACGGCTTAGCACCATGTTGGTCCGGCCCTTGCTCGCGATGACTTCGTCCATGCCGTGCGCGTCCTCGCCCGCGGCAGCGGTCTTCTGGCGCAGCGACTCGATCGAGTCATCGATCACCTTGCGCTGCACCTCGAGCGCCGCGATCGACTCCTTCTGGACCGCGATGTCGCCGTGGCTCGCGATGTCACGCACCAGGACGGAGACGCGCAGGTGGGCCTTCTGCAGCGTCTCCATCTCGAACACCAGCGGCAGGTAGTCCTTCACCATGCGGTCGCTCGCGCGCCGATTCTGGTCAAGCGCGATCCATGAGGCGCCTGCCACCACCACCATCAGTGCGAGCACGAGGCCAAAGCTTGCGCCGAGGCGCTTGCCGGTGGAATCCAGCAGGCGGATGGGTTTCACGTGTCGATTTCCTCGTCCCAGTGGATCGGCGGCGTGGCCGGCACTCCGCGCGTGTTCTCCTCCACCACCGCGGCGATGCGGAACAGCAGGCGCTCGTCGAAATCGTCGGCGACGATCTGCATGCCGATGGGCAGCCCGGCGGAATTGAACCCGCACGGCACCGACACAGCCGGGAAACCGGTGTAGCTCACGGGCACTGTGAACTGGCGCACGCTGGGGTCGGCCTCCGCGTTGAAGGTGAGCGGCGGGGCCACGATCGCGTGGGTGGGCGTGATGAAGGCGTCCACGCTGTCGAACACCTCGCGAATCTCCTCGATCTCGTCGGGGCGGCGGGCGATGGCGGCGTCATAGGTGGCGTCGCTGATCGCCTCGCCCTGCGCGATGTTGGCTTGCACAACCGGCCCGAACTTGCTCTTGTCGGGCTCGGCGCGATAGATGTCACCGAGGATCTGGTTGAACTCGTAGAGCAGGATCGTGAGCGGGTAGCGGAAGTCGATCGGCCCGCTCAGCAGCGGGATCTTCACGGTCTTGATGCGTGCGCCCCGGTCCTCGAGCTGGCGGATCGCCTTCTGCACCGCGCGTGCGATCTCCGGATCGACGTTGCGGAAAGTGAAGTCCTCGACGATCCCCAGGCGAAGGCCCCTCACGCCGCGACCGAGGTCGGCCGTGAAATCCTCGTTGGGCGCGTGCACCGCATAAGGGTCGAGCGGGTCGTAGCCGGAGATCGCGTTCAGCATCAGCGCCGCATCTTCCACGCTGCGCGTGAGCGGGCCCACCGTGTCGAAGCTGTACGCTCGCGGGAAAGTGCCGCGCACGCTTACGCGCCCGTAGCTTGGCCGCACGCCGACAAGGCCCAGCCAGCACGCCGGGCCTCGCACCGAGACGCCGGTATCGGTTCCCAGGCCGGCAAGTGCGAGGCCGGAACTCACGGCAACCCCACTGCCGCTCGATGAGCCACCCGACCATCGCGTCAGGTCCCACGGATTGCCCGCGTTGCCGTAATACTGGTTGAGGCCCGCCACGCCCGCGGCGAATTCGTTCATGTTGGTCTTCCCGACCAGCACGGCGCCCGCGGCTTTGAGCTTGCGCACCACTTGCGCATCACTCGTCGCGACTCGCGTGCTGAAGAATTGCGAGCCCCTCGTGGTCAGCAGTCCGGCTGTGTCGATGTTGTCCTTGTAGACCACCGGGATGCCGTGCAAGGGGCCGCGCAGGTTACCGCGTCGCAACTCACGGTCGAGCGCCTCGGCAGTTGCGAGCGCGTGCTGTTCGGTGATGGTGATGAAGGGGTTGAGCGTCGGCTCGAGGCGGCGCGCGCCGCGCAGGTAGGTGGTGATCAACTCGGTCACGCTCACACGTCCCGAGCGCAGCAGCCTGCCGGCCTCGCCGATGTTTTCCGGCAGGCGCACGCCGCGCCCGTGGGCCAGCGCATCCTTCATTCCGAACGGGGATGCCAGCAATGCAGCTCCGGCCACCATTCCCCGCAACACCTCACGACGTGACCTGCGATGACCTTGATTCATTTCCAATCCCTCCTGTTAGCGTATGTATTGTTATCAATGGATATGAATAACGAACGCTAACGGAATTTAACCGGTCGCGGCGATGCACGCAAACCTGACGCGAGGCGTGCACTCACAAGCCGCAGCGGTGCGCTGTGAAGCAGGTCACATTTCCCTGCGAGGACCGCAGGGCACGGGGCGGGCGGGACGGGGCTAGCGGTAGCGGTCCCTGAGGACGTTCTTCTGCACCTTGCCCATGGTGTTTCTCGGCAGCTCTTCCACCACGTGCACGCGCTTGGGGACCTTGAAGTTGGCCAGGCGCGCCCTCAAAGCCGCGATCAGGTCGCCTTCCAGGGGTGACGCGCCCGGTTTCGGCACGACCACGGCGGTCACGGCTTCGCCGAAATCGGGATGGGGAATGCCCACCACCGCCGACTCCTGCACACCCGGCAGCTCGTCGAGCGCAAGCTCGATCTCCTTCGGATACACGTTGAAGCCGCCGGTGATGATGAGGTCCTTGGAGCGGCCTGCGATCGTAAGGTAGCCATCGCCAGACAGGCTGCCCATGTCGCCGGTGCGGAAGAAGCCATCGGCGGTGAATTCCTCGCGGTTCTTCTCCGGCATGCGCCAGTATCCGGAAAATACATTGGCGCCCTTAACCTGCACGTGGCCGTTTTCATCCGCGGGGCGCGCACGGCCCTGTTCATCGACCACGCGCACCTCGGTGCCGGGCAAGGGCGGACCCACGGTGCCGGCGCGCCGGTCGCCCTCGAGTGGATTGGAAGTGAGCATGCCGGTTTCGGTCATGCCGTAGCGTTCGAGGATGCGATGACCCGTGCGGTGCTCGAATTCGTGGTGCGTCTCCGCCAATAGCGGCGCGGAGCCCGACACGAAGAGCCGCATGCGCGCGCAGGCCTCGCGCGTGAGGCCGGGCTCGGCAAGCAGGCGCGTGTAGAACGTGGGCACGCCCATGAAAATCGTCGATCCTGCGAAATCCGAGATCGCGCGGCGCGCGTCGAATTTTGGATGGAAACGCATCGCCGAGCCATTCATCAGCACGCAGTGCGTCGCTACGAAGAGCCCGTGCACGTGGAAAAGCGGCAGCATGTGCACGAGGATGTCACCAGCACGCAATCCCCACTCGCGATGCAGCACCTGCGCGTTGGAGGCGAGGTTGCCGTGCGAGATCATCGCGCCCTTGGAGCGTCCGGTCGTGCCCGACGTATAGAGGATCGCTGCGAGATCGTCACTCGATCGCTCCACGGTGCGGAACTCGGTGGGTGCGGAGCATGCCGCGTCGACCAGGCTGCCGCTACCATTTTCGTCGAGCGAGTACAGGTGCGTGATGCCTGCATTTTCGCAAAGCGGGCGCAGCCAGTCGATCGATCTCGGTTGCGCGACGACGACACGCGGTTCGGCGTTCTCGATGAAGTAGCCCACTTCGCCCTGCTGGTAGGCACTGTTGAGCGGCAGGTATGCCAGGCCCGCGCGCAGGCAGCCCAGGTACAGGAGCAGTGCTTCGGCCGACTTCTCGACTTGCACACCAACACGATCGCCGGGCTGCAGGCCCAGGCCGGCAAGGAAGGACGCGTAGCGCGCGCTGCCCGCCGCCGCCTGTTCGTAGGAAACAATTCCGCCCTCGAGGATCAGCAGCGGCTGCGAGCGGTCCGCGGGAAAACGCGATTCGAAAATAGCGTAGAGATTCTGGTTCATGTGGTGCCGGGAACGAATCCCAACTTGATTTCTTCGTCCGCCACCCCGGCGGCGCGATAGGCCTCGAAGTTTGCCGTACTTTCACCGGCCGCTCCCAGGATGGCTGCAACAGCTGCTCCCGGAAGGACCTGGATGTCCGCACCGTAAACGCTCGCCACGCGGCCCACCGGCGCCGCCAGCGCCACGTACACGCCGCCGCCCGCCTGGCCGAGAATCGTGAGGCCCACGCGCGTGCCTTTCGATGCCAGGCTCGCGAGGGCGAAAGCCATGTCGACGATGTATTCCGTCAGGACCACTTTCTCGTCATCCAGGCGCGGCGCGTGGGATGCGCAATCGAGGAACACTTCCATGCGCTCGGGCGGACGGTCGGCATGTTGCCATGCGCGCTCGGCGAACTTCCAGGCGCGTGCCGCACCGAGTGGCTGCTTGCCCACCAGGCCGATGAATGCTTCGTCGCCTTCGGGGCGCCGTCCCCGGCCTTCGAGCAGCCCCTGGCTTTCGCGTGCCTCGCAGGACATGTAGATCTTCTCGAGGTCCTTGCGGCGCACTGCTTCCCACGGCGTTTCGGGAATGCCCTTCTCGAAACGCGCTCCGAGTGCCTCATGCCTGAAGCGCCAGGCGGTCGTGGCGTCTCCGCGCGGCGCAAGCGCGGTCTTGAGCCACGCAGCCACGTCCATTGCGGGCGACCACACCGTGTTGGCCGTAGTGCTCCTGGCGCGCGATGCGGGTGCCAGCGTGACTTCGGCCATCGCGCGAAACATCTCGTCAAGGGCACTGAGCCCCGCACCGGCGGCGAGGATGGCGGGGCCCGACATCGCGAGCTGCGTATTGGGACTGAAGAGGCGTTCCGGTGCGAGGTGTGCCAGCATGCTCGCGCCGCCGTAGCAGTTGCGGCCGAGGACGGTGGCCATGGACACGCCGGCGAGCGTGGCTTGCAGTCCCGCCTGATAGAGGGTGCGGAAAGCGCCCAGCGCCTTCAATCCTTCGGAGACCTTGGCGCCGGCGGAATCGAGGAAAATCACCACCGCGGATTTCTCCTGCGTCGCCACCTTGAGCAGGGCCGCCAGCGGTTCCGCCTCGAGCGTGCCGACGGCGCCACTTGCAAAGCGATTCTCCACCATGGCGATGCGGATGTTTCGCCCGCCAAGCGTGCCTCGTCCCAGCGTGAGGTTGCCCGCGCGCTGCGCCTGCATCTGCGCGCCCAGCGCCTGCAGCAGAGCCTCCTGCACTCCTCCCGGCGTGCTCATAACGCGCTCGCCACGATCGCAAGTGGATGCTGCGCCTCGCGTTGCGCGCCGTGGGAGATCTGCTGGCGGCAACTCGTGCCCGCCGCGACGATGGTGGCGTCCTTCGCAGCGCGTACCGCTGGAAGCAGAGCGGCTTCACCCATTTTCATCGAGACGTCGTAGTGCTCGTGCCCGAAGGGCCCTGCCATGCCGCAGCACGACGACTCGATCGCCTCGACCTGCGCCCCCGGAATCGCGCGCAGCAGCGTGAGCGTCGCCTCGAAGGTGCCGAAGGCCTTCTGGTGGCAATGGCCATGCACTCGCAATGGCCGCACCGGCGCATTGCGCCAGGGAAGCGTGATGCGTCCGGCGGTAATTTCGTGCGCGAGGTATTCGTCCGCGAGCTTCGCGGCGCCGGCGAGCTTCTTCGCCAGCTCGTCGCCCGGGAACATGGCCGCATATTCGTCGCGGAAAGTGAACAGGCACGAGGGTTCGAGGCCCACGACGGGCGCTCCAGCGTGCAGGTACGGCGCCAGCGCATCGAGCGTGCGGCGTGCTTCCGCGCGCGCCTCTTCCATCATCCCGGCAGTGAGGTAGGTGCGTCCGCAACACAGCGGACGATCGTCGCTGGCGCGGGCCACGACAACACGCTTGCCGGCCGCCTCCAGCACTTTTACTGCCGCCGCGAGGTTACCGGGCTCGAACCAGTTGCTGAAGGTATCGGCGAACAACACGATGTCGTTTGCACCCGCCGCGGACGAAGCGGCGCGGTCTTTCACGAACGGTGCCTTCCACTGCGGCAGCGGCCTGCGCCGGTCGAAACCCGTGATCGCTTCCATGACTGCGCCCGCGCCGGGCAATTTCTGCGCGAAGCCCATCAAAGGCTGCAGTGAAGACACCCAGCGCGCATAACGCGGCAGGTGTCCGAGCAGCTTGTCGCGGCGCGTATAGCCATTGCGGCGCTTGTATTCGACTGTGAATTCGATTTTCATGCGCGCCATGTCGACGCCCGTGGGGCACTCGCGCTTGCAGCCTTTGCACGAAACGCAGAGTTCGAGCGCCTCGCGAACCGCTTCGCCGGCAAAGTCCTCGCCCTCGATCTGTCCGGACATCGCCAGGCGAAGCGTGTTGGCGCGCCCGCGCGTGAGGTCACGCTCCTGGCCGGTGGCGCGATAACTCGGGCACATGGTGCCGGCGTCGAACTTGCGGCAGTGCCCGTTGTTGTTGCACATTTCCACCGCGCCCGCCATGCCGCCCCACTCGCTCCAGTCGAGCGCGCCGGGGACCGGGTTCGATTGATAATCCGGCCGGTAGCGGAAGAGCGAGCGGTCGTCCTGCTTCGGCGGGTTCACGATCTTGCCGGGGTTCATGAGGCCCTTCGGATCGAACCAGGACTTGATCTCCCCCAGGCACGCGGTCAGGCGCTCGCCGAAGAAGGGCGCGATCCACTCCGAGCGCACCAGGCCATCACCGTGTTCGCCGGAATACGAGCCCTTGTAGCGGCGGATGAGATCGGCGGCTTCTTCCGCGATGGCGCGCATGCGTACCGCCCCGTCACCTTTCATGTTGAGGATCGGGCGCACGTGCAGGCAACCCACTGAGGCATGCGCGTAGAACGTGCCTTGCGTGCCGTGCTTGCGGAAAACCTCGTTCAGGTGCGAGGTGTATTCGGCGAGGTGCTCGAGCGGCACCGCGCAATCCTCGATGAAGGAGACCGGTTTCCCATCGCCCTTCATCGACATCATGATGTTGAGGCCCGCCTTGCGCACGTTCCAGAGCTGCGCCTGCCTGACGCTCTCGGGAATGCCGACGACGCCACCGGGAAATCCAAGGTCGCCCATGAGTTCGTCCAGGCGCTTGAGGCCGGCGAGCTGTGCGTCGCGATCGGGTCCCGCGAACTCCACCAGCAGGATCGCCGCCGGCTCACCCTTCACGAAGGCGCGGATGGTGGGTGCGAAGGCCGCATTGGAGAGCGCGAGGTCGAGCATGGTGCGGTCGACGAGCTCCACGGCGCTCGGCCCCAGCTTCACGATGTGCTGCGCGGCATCCATTGCATCGTAGAAACGCGGGAAGTGCGCGACGCCCAGCACTTTGTGCTTCGGGATCTCGGCCAGCTCGATGTGGATCTTCTCGAACCACGCCAGCGTGCCTTCGCTGCCGACCAGGAGCTTCGCGAGATTGGGGGCGGCGCCGTCACCCCACGTTCCACTCCCTGGGGGCCCGAGTCGATCAAGGTTGTAGCCGGCAACGCGGCGCGCAACTTTCGGAAAACGCGTGGCGATCTCCTCGCGCTCGCGCTCGAAAAGCGCCATCGCCTTGCTCCGGATCTCCTCGATGCGCGCATCGGAACCCTTCGCATCGAAGCGTCCACGCACCCCGGTTGGCAACCACGCATCGATGGCCAGCACGCGATCAACCATGTTGCCGTAGGCGAGTGAGCGCGATCCACAGGAATTGTTGCCGCTCATGCCGCCGATCGTGGCCTGCGCGGAAGTCGACACGTCGACCGGGTACCAGAGTCCCTGCGATCGCAGCTGCGCATTGAGCGTGTCCAGCACCACGCCCGGTTCCACCACTGCACGCCGCGATTCCGCATCGACCTCGTGCACTCGATTGAGGAAGCGGCTATCGTCGATGACAAGGGCTTCGCCTACGGTCTGGCCGCACTGCGAAGTCCCCGCCCCGCGTGGCAGGACCGCAACGCCCTCCTCCACCGCGATCTGCATCGCGCTGATCGCAGCGTCGACAGTTCGAGGGATGACGACACCCACGGGCGTCACCTGGTAGATCGATGCGTCGGTCGAATAGCGGCCACGGCTGGCGGCGTCGAAGAACACTTCGCCATCGACTTCGCGAGCAAGGCGGCGCGCAAGCGGGGACCGCTCGGCGCCTCGGGCAAACCGCACCGTTTGCGGTTGGGGTTGGGTCATGGGGGCTTTTACCGGAGGGCGTGTCAAACCGGGTCGTGCTGCGGCATTATGGAGGAAGTTCTGAGGAGAAGACCAATGCCTGCCGGACGACACTTTTTACAGATACCTGGCCCCACGAATGTTCCCGACCGCGTTTTGCGCGCGATCGACCGCCCCACCATCGATCATCGTGGCCCCGAATTCCAGGCGCTCGCCAAGGACGTGCTCGAGGGCATGAAGCGCGTATTCAGGACGCGCCATCCGGTGGTGATCTATCCCGCCTCCGGCACTGGCGCGTGGGAAGCCGCGCTGCTCAACACGCTTTCTCCCGGTGACAAGGTCCTGATGTCGGAAACCGGCCACTTCGCAACCCTGTGGTTCAAGATGGCCACCAAGCTCGGCCTTTCGATCGACATGATCCCGGGCGACTGGCGCCACGGCGCCGATCACGCTGAAATCGAGAAACGCCTCAAGGCCGACTCGCAGCATGTGATCAAGGCCGTGTGCGTGGTCCACAACGAAACATCTACGGGCGTGACCACGCGAATTCCGCTGGTGCGCAGGGCGATCGATAACGCGAAGCATCCTGCGTTGCTGCTGGTGGACACCATTTCCTCGCTGGGCTCGATCGACTATCGCCACGACGAATGGGGCGTCGACGTGACCGTCGGCGGATCGCAGAAGGGCCTCATGTTGCCGCCGGGCCTGTCCTTCAATGCGCTCTCGGACAAGTCCATCGCGGCCAGCAAGTCGGCGAAGCTTCCACGCTCGTTCTTCGACTGGAGCGAGATGCTGGCGATGAACCCGGACGGATGGTTTCCATACACGCCCTCCACCAACCTGCTCTATGGCCTTCGAGAGGCCATCGTGATGCTGGAGGAAGAAGGCTTCGCGAATGTCTTCGCGCGGCATGACCGCCATGCCGAGGCCACGCGCCGCGCCGTGAGGGCGTGGGGTTTGGAAATCCTCGCGCAGGATCCGGAGGAATACAGCTCCGCGCTGACGGCGATCGTGCTGCCTCCGGGGCACGACGCCGACAAGCTGCGCGAGACCATCCTCGCCCATTTCGACATGTCGCTCGGGATGGGACTTTCCAAGGTGAAGGGTAAGGTCTTCCGCATCGGTCACCTGGGTGATTTCAACGACCTCACGCTCGCGGGTACATTGGCGGGCGTGGAGATGGGGCTAGAGCTTGCCGGCGTGCCGTACAAGAAGGGTGGCGCGCAGGCTGCGATGGACTTCCTGGCCTCGGAGGCGCGCAAGCGCGACGCCGAACGCCGCGCGGCCTGAACCGGGGCGCAAACGCGGCCTGCCCGGCGCGACCGGTTAAACTCCCACATCGCCGCGCAGACGGCGCTCAAACGTCCATAGGAGGAACACCCATGAAAGCCATGCTTCGCAAAGCCGCCATCGCTCTGGTGGCCGCGGCGTTCGCCGTGCCCGCTGTCGCGCAGGAAATCAAGATCTCCCACCAGTTCAAGGCCAACACGGATGCACGCGACAAGGCCACGCGACTGTTCGTGGAGGAAGTGAACAAGAAGGACCCGGGCCTCAAGTTCCGCATCTATCCGGGCAGCTCGCTCAACATCAAGCCGTTCGCGCAATTCGACGCGCTGCAGGCCGGCACGCTCGAGATGGCCGTTTTCCCGCTTTCGTATGCCGTCGGCAAGGTGCCGGAGGTATCGATCGCGATCATGCCGGGCACCATCAACACGCTCGACCATGCGTTGCGCCTGAAGAACACGCCGTTCCACAAGAAACTGCAGGAGGTCATGGAGAAGAACGGCACCCACATCGTCACGTGGTGGTGGACGCCGGGCGGCTTCGCCGCCAAGAACCACATGATCGGCGGGCCGGACACGGTGAAGGGCGAGAAGATGCGCGCCGCCGATCCGACGTTCGAGACGATGCTGAAGGCGGCGGGATCTTCGGTGATCAACATCCCCTCGACCGAAATCTACCCCTCACTGCAGTCGGGCGTGCTCACATCGACCCTCACGTCGGCGGAGTCGTTCGTCAGCATGCGCATCTACGAGCAGACCAAGTTCGCCACCATCGGCGGCGACTACACGCTCTGGTGGCTGATGCAGCCGCTGCTCATGTCGAAAACGGCGTGGGACAAGCTCACGCCCGCGCAGAGGAAGATCTTCGAAGACGCCGCGGATGTAAGCGACAAATGGTTCGCCCAGGCCCAGCGAGACGCGGTCGATAACATGATCGCGGCCTACAAGAAGGCCGGCGCCGAGGTGCATGCCCTCACCAAGGCCGAGTTTGACGCCTGGATCGACCTGGCGAAGAAGACCTCGTGGCCCGAATTCGCCGCGAAGTCGGCTGACGCGAAGCAGCTCCTCGACCTGATCCTCCAGGTGAAATGATGGCGGGTGCCGCCGGATTCGTCCGCGCGGTCGACCGTCTCTCCACCGGCCTCGCGGTCGTCGCCTCCGTCTTCATGGCGGCGGCGACCCTGATTGTCTGCTGGATGGTGATCTGGCGGGTGACCGGCCATTCGACCTATTGGGAAATCGAGATGGCGGTTTATCTCATCGTCGGCGCGGTGCTGGTCGGCTCGCCCTATTGCCTCATGACCAAGGGACACATCGGGGTCGACCTCGTCTCACACCTGCTCTCGCCCCGCAACCGCCGCGTGCTCCAGCGGATACTGGCGGTGCTCGGGATCGCCGTCTGCCTCTACCTCGCCTGGAAGGGTCTGGAGCTCACGATAGGCGCCTATGAATCGAATGAAGGCAGCGGCTCTTCGTGGAACCCGCCGCGCTGGCCATTCTTCGCGATGATGCCGCTCGGCCTGTCGCTGACGGCGCTGCAATACGTGGCCGAAATGCTGCGCGACACGGAAGTCGACACCACCACGCAGGCCATTTCCGGGCAGGGTGCCTAGCGATGAACGAGCTGCAGATCGGATTGCTGATTGTCGTCGTGACATTGGTGGTGCTCTTCTCGGGTTTCCCGATCGCGTGGGGACTCGCGCTGGTCTCGGTGGGATTCCTGCTGGTGTTCAAGGGCGCGGGCAGCCTGGCGGTGATCGCGACACAGTTCATGGACGAGCTCAACTCGTTCGCCATGGTGACGATTCCCCTGTTCGTGCTGCTCGGGGCGGCCGTGGGTGTTTCCGCGGCGGGCAAGGATATCTACAACTCCCTTTACCGATGGCTTTCGCGGGTCCCCGGGGGGCTGATCATCGCGAACATCCTCGCCTGCGGCATGTTCTCCGCCGTCTGCGGATCGTCACCCGCCACGGCCGCCGCGATCGGCAAGGCCGGGGTTCCGGAGATGATCAAGCGCGGCGTGCCGCCTTCGCTTGCAACGGGCGCGATCTGCGCCGGCGGCACGCTCGGCATCCTCATCCCGCCGTCGATCACGATGATCCTCTATGGGCTCGCGACGGACACCTCGATCGGTCGGCTCTTCCTTTCGGGCGTGATCCCGGGGGCGCTGCTGGTGCTGTTGTTCTCGGTGTACGCCTGGTCCGCGACGCTCGCGTCGGCGCGCAAGATGGAAATCCAGCCGGTCGCCGAGAGGTTCACGCTCAAGGAGAAGATGGAAGGCCTGGTTCGGGTCGCGCCCTTCCTGGCGATCATGGTCGCCATCGCCTACTTCATGTACGGCGGCGTGGCGACTCCATCGGAAATCGCCGCAATCGCCGCTTTCCTCGCGATCGTGCTGGTGATGACGATCTACAAGGCGTACCGCCTACGCGACCTCTGGCTCATCTTCCGCGATTCCGTGCGCGAGTCGAGCATGATCCTCATGATCATTGCCTCGGCGGCGCTCTTCTCCTACATGATGTCGCTGCTCTACGTGTCACAGACCGCGGCAGAGTGGCTGGTGAGCCTGAGCCTCAATCGCTGGGTGCTGATGGCGCTCATCAACGTCTTCATGCTGGTTCTCGGCTGTTTCCTGCCGCCGGTGGCGATCATCCTCATGTTGATGCCGATCCTCACCCCGGTGCTCGAAGCCAACAACTTCGACCTGATCTGGTTCGCGGTGATGCTCACGATCAACATGGAAGTCGGGTTGATCACGCCCCCCGTCGGGCTGAACCTCTATGTGCTTC
>JBDSMR010000164.1:0-3350 GCA_039915735.1 Usitatibacter sp.
TCGGCGAGGACGTCGAGAACATCATCCAGAAGCTGCTGCAGAAGTGCGACTACGACGTCGAGAAGGCGCAGCGCGGCATCGTCTACATCGACGAGATCGACAAGATCTCGCGCAAGAGCGACAACCCTTCCATCACCCGTGACGTTTCCGGCGAGGGCGTGCAGCAGGCGCTGCTCAAGCTGATCGAAGGCACCATCGCCTCCGTTCCGCCGCAGGGTGGCCGCAAGCACCCCAACCAGGAATTCGTCCAGGTCGACACCACCAACATCCTCTTCATCTGCGGTGGCGCCTTCGGCGGACTGGAGAAAGTCATCCAGAACCGCTCGGACCGCTCCGGCATGGGCTTCGGCGCCGCGGTGCGCTCGATGAGCGATCGCCAGGTGATGAACGAACTCCTGCATGACGTGGAACCGGAAGACCTGATCAAGTACGGCCTCATCCCGGAATTCGTCGGCCGCCTGCCGGTGGTTGCGGTGCTCGATGAGCTCGACACCGCCGCGCTCATGACCATCCTCGTCGAGCCGAAGAATGCCCTGGTGAAGCAATACCAGAAGCTGCTCGCCATGGAAGGCGTGGAGCTGGAGTTCCGCGAACATGCGTTGCAGGCCATCGCCAAGCGCGCCCTGGAGCGCCGCACCGGCGCCCGGGGGCTACGCTCGATCATCGAGGCGGCGCTGCTCGACATCATGTTCGACCTGCCTTCGCTCGCCAACGTGCAGAAGGTGGTGGTTGATGAAGGCTCCATCATCGGCGACGCCAAGCCGTTACTCATCTACTCCGACCAGCCGAAGGTCGCGAGTGGGCAGCAATAGCCCCTCTGTCCGCCTCCGCACCCCGCGCGGGGGCTTGGTTTCCGTCTCCGCCGCCGCCACGTATCCCTCTGCATACGCACAACCCCAGGAACAACCATGACCGCTGCTATCTCTGCTGACTCCCGCATCCTCCCGCTGCTGCCGCTGCGTGATGTCGTGGTGTTCCCCCACATGGTGATTCCGCTGTTCGTGGGGCGCCCGAAATCCATCAAGGCGCTGGAAGCCGCAATGGAAGAGGGCAAGAACGTGGTGCTCGTGGCGCAGAAATCGGCAGCCAAGGACGAGCCCAACCCCGAAGACCTCTTCGACGTCGGCACGGTCTCGACCATCCTGCAGATGTTGAAGCTGCCCGATGGCACGGTGAAGGTACTGGTGGAGGGCGTGCAGCGCGCCCGCATCAAGCGCGTGCTCACGGAAAAACCCAATTTCGAAGCCGAAATCGAGCTGATCGCCGCGGAAGAGCCGGATTCGACCGAGGTGGAAGCCATGCGCCGCACGCTGCTGGCGCAGTTCGACCAGTACGTGAAGCTCAACAAGAAGATTCCGCCCGAGGTGCTCACGTCGCTCTCGGGCATCGACGGCGCCGGCCGCCTGTCGGACACCATCGCTGCGCACCTTCCGCTCAAGCTCGAGCAGAAGGAACAGATCCTCGAGATGTTCCATGTCGGCCGCCGCCTCGAGCAGCTGCTGCAGCTGCTGGAAACCGAGATCGACATCATGCAGGTGGAAAAGCGCATCCGCGGCCGCGTCAAGCGCCAGATGGAGAAGTCGCAGCGCGAGTACTACCTCAACGAACAGGTGAAGGCCATCCAGAAGGAGCTCGGCGACTCGGAAGAAGGCGCCGACCTCGACGAGCTGGAAAAGAAGATCAAGGCGGCCCACATGCCCAAGGAGGCACGTACCAAGGCCGAGAGCGAGCTGAAGAAACTCAAGCTCATGTCACCCATGTCCGCGGAAGCCACTGTCGTGCGCAACTACATCGACACGATCGTGGGCCTGCCGTGGAAGAAGAAATCGAAGGTCTCGACCGATCTGAAAAATTCCGAGAAGATCCTCGACGCCGACCACTACGGCCTCGAGAAGATCAAGGAACGCATCGTCGAGTATCTCGCGGTGCAGCAGCGCGTTGAAAAGCTCAAGGCGCCCATCCTCTGCCTGGTGGGTCCCCCGGGCGTTGGCAAGACCTCGCTGGGCCAGTCCATCGCCCGCGCCACCAATCGCAAGTTCATTCGCATGTCGCTCGGCGGCGTGCGTGATGAAGCGGAAATCCGCGGCCATCGCCGTACCTACATCGGCTCGATGCCCGGCAAGATCCTGCAGAACATGACCAAGGTGGGCGTGCGCAACCCGCTTTTCCTGCTGGACGAAGTGGACAAGATGGGCGCGGACTTCCGCGGCGATCCGTCCTCGGCGCTGCTCGAGGTGCTGGATCCGGAGCAGAACCACACGTTCGTCGACCACTACGTCGAGGTGGAGTACGACCTCTCGGACGTGATGTTCGTTGCCACCGCCAACACGCTCAACATCCCGGCCCCGCTGCTCGACCGGATGGAAGTGATCCGCCTCTCGGGCTACACCGAAGACGAGAAGGTCCACATCGCCCGGCAGTACCTGCTGACGAAGCAGTTCAAGTCCAACGGCATCAAGGATGGTGAGCTGACGGTCACCGACGGGGCGCTGCGCGACATCACGCGCTACTACACGCGCGAGGCGGGTGTGCGTTCCCTCGATCGCGAGCTGGCAAAAATTTCCCGCAAGGTGATCAAGGCCATCCTCACGAAGAAGAAGGAAGCGGCCCACGTCGCGGTCAACTCCAAGAACCTCGACAAGTACCTGGGCGTGCGCAAGTACACCTACGGCATCGCGGAGAAGGAAAACCAGGTGGGCCAGGTGACCGGCCTCGCCTGGACGGAAGTTGGCGGCGAGCTGCTCACCATCGAAGCGGTGAAACTCCCCGGCAAGGGCGTCACGGTCACCACCGGCAAGCTCGGCGACGTGATGCAGGAATCGATCAAGGCCGCCATCTCGGTGGTGCGCGCGCGCGCCAAGCGCCTCGGTGTCGCCGAGGACTTCTGGCAGACGCTGGATCTCCACGTGCACCTGCCGGAAGGCGCCACGCCCAAGGACGGCCCGTCGGCGGGTATCGCCATCGCCACGGCGATCACTTCAGTGCTGACCTCGATCCCGGTTCGTTGCGATGTCGCGATGACGGGCGAGATCACGCTGCGCGGTGAAGTGCTTCCGATCGGCGGCCTGAAGGAGAAGCTGCTCGCGGCCCACCGCGGCGGCATCAAGATCGTTCTGATCCCCCAGGAAAACGTGAAAGACCTGCAGGAGATCCCGGACGAGGTGAAGGCCGCCATCGAGATCGTGCCGGTCCGTTGGTTTGACGAGGTGCTGGAGCGCGCCCTCGAGCGCAATCCCACCCCGTTGGTCGATGCGCCCGCCACCGCGCCCCCGCCTGCCGCTGAAGTGCGGCCGGTGGTCACCAAGCACTAAGACCCGAAAACCGGGGACGCACCCTACTTATTGGTCATA
>JBDSMR010000169.1:0-17367 GCA_039915735.1 Usitatibacter sp.
TTCGGTCACTTTCGAGCGAACGGTGTAATCCTGGTAGGCCGGGATGGCGATGGCCGCGAGGATGCCGATGATGGCAACCACGATCATCAGTTCGATGAGCGTGAAGCCTTTTTGGACGTTTTTCATGGACAGCTCCTGTAATGAAACTTCGTTGGATTCCGCGGCACAACGTTCACACGCGTGGGGTGCATAACGCAACGAGTATGCCAAGCCCTGACGGCGCCGAAAATGTGCACCGATATTAACTTAAACTTTTATTTTCAATCATTTACGTATTTCGGCCGAACGCCTTATGCGTCTGCCGGGCCGGATTAACACCTGTTTTGTCATCCCAGCCCAGCGTACGCCGCGCATAACCGCCCAAAGCGCCGCAATTGGGCAGCCGGGCCGGCATTTCAGGGCAGATAGCCGGGGATTCCCTTTTCGTCGACCTCGTCGATCTGCTCGGGGTCGAGGAATTCGCGCGCATAGCGCAGGTACACCTTGTCACGCACAAAAATATGGAAAAGGTCCGGATCCACGTGGCCGCCCTCCTTCATGCGCCCGAGGATGCCGAGCGACTCAGAGAGCGTCTTGCCCTTCTTGTAGGGGCGGTCCTTCGCGGTCAGGGCCTCGAAGATGTCCGCGATGCCCATCACACGCGCCTGCACGCTCATCTGCTCGCGCGTGAGGCCCTTGGGGTAGCCCTTGCCGTCCATGCGCTCGTGGTGGCCGCCGGCGTATTCCGGCACGTTCACCAGGTGCCGCGGCCAGGGTAGCGCCTCCAGCATCTTGATGGTCGCCACGATGTGGTGGTTGATGACCTCGCGCTCTTCGCCCGTGAGCGTGCCGTAGGCGACGTTGAGGTTCTGCTCCTCGTCCTTGGAGAGGAAGCGATCCACCTCGCCGCGCTCGTTGTGCCAGGTGTAGCGCGCGATTTGCGAGACGCGCGCCTGGTCTTCGGGGCGCATGCGCTCGCTGCCGATGTTTGTGCGGCGCAGGAACTCCCGGTCGTCGTCGTACTGACGGACCTTGTCCGCATATTCCTGCTCCGCGCGGCGCGCACTCTCATCATCGTGGTGCTCGAGCGCGCGCACCTTGGCGCGAAGCATGTCCACCTCCGCCTCGCGCTTGAGCGCCTCGAAGCGCGTGGCGACCAGCTCGATGCGGTCGCAGATTGTCTGCAGCTTGGTGGCCTTGTCGACTACGTGCACCGGTGTGGTGATCTTGCCGCAGTCATGCAGCAGGCCGGCGATCTTGAGCTCGTAGCGGTCCTTCTCCGACATGTGGAAATCCGACAGCGGCCCGTGGGAGGTCTCGGAAGCGGCCTCCGCCAGCATCATGGTGAGCGTCGGCACGCGCTTGCAATGACCGCCGGTGTACGGGCTCTTGTCGTCGATCGCCGTGTTGATGAGCTCGATCAGCGACTCGAACAGCATCTCGAGCTGCTGGATCAGCAATCGGTTGGTAAGCGCGATGGCGGCCTGCGAGGCAAGCGACTCGGCAAGGCGCTGGTCTTCCTCGCCGAATGCCACCACGAGAGTGGTGGTGGGGTCCGTGGCGTTCAGCAGCTGCAGCACGCCGATGATGTCGCCTTCGTGGTTCTTCATCGGAACCGTGAGGAAGGACGTGGACCGGTAGCCGGTGCGCTTGTCGAAGTTGCGCGTGCCGGAGAAATCGAAACCTTCCTCGGTGTACGCGTCCGCCACGTTGACGGTCTTGTGCATGAGCGCGGCGTAGGCCGCGATCATCGTGTAGTTGGGCTTGCCCTCCGCGCTGTGCAGCGGGATGGGGTAGAACGGGACCGCGTTGCCGGAACTGCCGCCCATCGCGATCGAGAGGCTGTCGGTGCGGACGATCTCGAACTGCAGCTTGTCGCCCACCAGCCGGTACAGCGTGCCGCCATCCGCTTGCGTGAGGTTCTTCGCCGCGATCAGGATGGTTTCCAGCAGCTTGTTGATGTCGCGCTCCTGGGAGAGCGCGATGCCGATGGCGTTGAGATACTCGAGCTTCGAGAGGAAATGAGTCTCGAGTGCGCGGCCCAGCTCGGCGGGCGTGCGCGGGGGCGCGACTGCGGGCCGGGCGTGTATCTCCGTCGTCACTTGATACAGACCGCCCGGACCTGTGCCATGTCGGTGACACCCTGGAGGACCTTCTCCATGCCGTCCATCTTCAGGGTCAGCATGCCCTCTTCCAGTGCCAACGCGAGCATCTCGGCGACGCGCGCATGTTCCTGGATCAGTTTCTTCATCGGATCGGTGCCGACGAGCAGCTCATGCAGGCCCGCCCGACCCTTGTAGCCGGAGCCGTTGCAGATGTCGCAGCCTTTCGGCTTGTACAACTTGAACTCGGGCTTGCCCAGTCCGTAATCCTTCCCCAGTCGGTCGAACACCCGCTTGTAGCCCGCGTTGGCGTCCTGCTTGAACTCAGGTGTATTGAGCAGCTCCGCGCAGTACTCGGTGATGAAGTGCTTGATCTCGGCCTGGTCCGGCGTATAGGCCTCCTTGCACTTGCAGAGGCGCTTGGCCAGGCGCTGCGCCAGGATGCCCAGCAGCGCGTCGGCGAAGTTGAAGGGATCCATGCCCATGTCGAGCAGGCGAATGATCGATTCCGGCGCGGAGTTCGTGTGCAACGTGGCAAACACCAGGTGGCCCGTGAGCGAGGCTTCGATGCCGATGGACGTGGTGTCCTTGTCGCGCATCTCACCGACCATGATGATGTCCGGATCAGCTCGCAGGAACGCCTTCATCGCATTGGCGAAGTTGAGGCCCGCCTTGGGGTTCATCTGGCACTGGCGCAGGCCCTTCTGCGTGATTTCAACCGGGTCCTCCGCGGTCCAGATCTTGGTCTCGACGTCATTGAGCGAGCCCAGCACCGAGTGCAGGGTGGTGGTCTTGCCGGAGCCGGTAGGCCCGCACACGAAGAAGAGTCCGTAGGGCTTGGAGATGCATCCCTTGAGGCGCTCCATGTTGATTGGCAGCACGCCCAGCTTGTCCAGCGGGATCGGTTCGCCGGCCGCCAGGATACGCATCACCACGTCCTCCACGCCGCCGGAGGTGGGAATGGTTGCCACGCGCAGTTCGATGTCGAGCGGGCCGAACTTCTTGAACTTGATCTTGCCGTCCTGCGGCCGGCGCTTTTCCGAGATGTCGAGGTCGCACATGATCTTCAGGCGCGTGACCAGCGGCGAACGGTAGGCAGCCGGCACCTCGATGTAGTTCGAGAGCGTGCCGTCCTTGCGGAAGCGGATCCCGGTCTTGCCCTTGCCGGGCAGCGGCTCGATGTGGATGTCGGAGGCGCCCTGGTTGTACGCATCGACGATGATCTTGTTCACGAGCTTCACCAGCTCGTTGTCGGCGGCAGCCGATACGTCGTCCGCGCTGCCCATTCCGATGCCGTCCTCCTCGTCATCCAGGCTCGAGAGCAGGTCGCCGATCGACTCGCCGCTGGCACCCGTCATGCCGCTGTCGGCGCCGAAGAAGAGGTCGAGCGTGAGGCGGAAGTCGCGCTCGGTGGTGACCTTGAACACGATCTTGGCGCGCGGGAATACGTTTTCCACCATGCGCGAGTTGCGCAGGCGCTCGGGGTCGGTCGACATCACGACCACGCCGGCCTTCGAGTCCTCGAGCGGCACCCAGTGGTTCAGCACCGCGTAGTCGCGCTTGATGTTCTTCAGCAGGTCCGGGGGCTTGATCCGGTCCGACTTGTGCGGCTCGTAGTCGACGCCGAAGAACTTGGCGAGTGCGGCGCCGATGGCCGGCAGCTTGACCTGGAACTCGTCGATCAGGATGTCCTCGACGTTCTTGTTCTTGCGGCGCGCGGCCTTGGTGGCCAGGTCCAGCTCTCCCGCGGCGATCACGTTGTCGATCACCAGGTATTCGAACTTGCTCTGGACCGAGCCCGGCATCTGCTGGCGGACGCGGAAGGCGATCGCGAGCGTCTTGGACAACTCGACCACGCCTTCTTCCTGCAGCGGCGAAAACGGCTGGCCAGAAAGATTGTTGATGAGCTGGATCACGCCCATCAGGTCGCTGCCCGTCTCGCCGCCGAGGATCGGGGCAATCATCATCTGCTTGGAGCGGTAGCCGGTCCGCTGGTCGACCGCCTTGAGGAAGGTGAGGTTGGGCGAATACTGCTTGAGTTCGGCGTCGTCGTAGACGTCCTTGATGTTCATGTGGCGCTTGTTGAGTGCGCAGTAGCCGGCGAGCGAGGACTCAGAGATCGGCAGCTTGATGTCCTTGAACGAGTTGAGGCCGGTCTTCACCTTGGAGACGATGGAGGAGCCATCCTCGCTGGTGATGTAGACCGTCATCCGGTCCGCCTCGAACAGCTGGCAGATGTCGCGCGAGACGTCGAGGATGATCTCGTCGACGTTGCTCGTGGAGTGGATCCGGTTCGTGACCGCCTGCAGCTTCTTGCTGAAGGCAAGCTTCACGCTCATGTCGGCCGTATTGCCGCCCGGCTGGATCTTGGTATCGAGGACTGCGCTCATCGTGTCACCTGCTTCTAGGTAGGGCTGCTACAGGGAGAATTCCTGGTTGTTTTCCAGCATGCGCGGCCGCCAGCGGCCTGCCGCCTGGCTTACTTCCTTCATCGTAAGCGCGCCCTCGCCAGGCTTGAGGTGCGTGATGTAGACCTCGGGATTCACGTTCATCTTCCCGAGTTCCTGGGCCAGCATCTCCGGGCAGAGGTGCCGCGACGCCACCGCAATGTCGCGCTCCTTGTTGGAGAACGCGGTCTCGATGATCAGGTACTTCAAGTTGGGTGTGGAGTTCACGACTTTCCAGAGGCCGTCGTTGACCGTGGTGTCGCCGCTGTAGATCAGGGCCGCGCGCGGCGTCTCGAGGGCATAGCCTACCGCGGGAACCGTGTGCTCGGCGGGAATGGCGGTGAAGCGCCGGCCCTTGAGCTCCACCGTTTCGCCGACCTTGATCTCGCGGTACACCATGAACGGCTTGTCTCCATCGGGAATCTGGGTGAAATCGGGCCAGATCTTCCAGTTGAAGAGGTGCGCTCTCAGGATATCGAGCACCTCCTTGATGCCGTAGACCACGATGGGGTTGCCCCGCATCCAGCATACGGTGTCCACGAGAAACGGGATGCTCGTCACATGGTCGAGGTGCGAGTGGGTGACGAAGATGTGGTCGATCCTGGCCAGGCTCTCGAGCGACAGGTCGCCCACCCCGGTACCTGCATCGATCAGGACGTCGTCGTCCACCAGCATGGCCGTTGTCCGCAGGCCACCGCCGATGCCCCCGCTGCAACCCAGTACCCTGATCTTCATCGTTTGTTCCAAACCCGCCGCGGCCACATGGCTGAGGCCGCCGGAGCTCTGGCTTGGCGCCCGATGGAGAACGGTCTCCCGATCCATTATCGAATAAACGTTACCACGGAGGGTGTGCGCGATTCCACAGAATTAGCACTGCAGAATCGCGCATCTGTAACGTGGCCGCCCGGAAGGAATGGGCTGCCACGCGCAAGCCTCACGGCTTGTAGAAAAACTCCATCTTCACGCCTGCGATCTCGATCAGATCGTGGTCGTTCAGCGGATGGGCCTGGCCGCCCAGGGAAGCTCCGTTCAGCGTCGGGTAAGTGGCGCCTTCCACGTGGGTGATGAAGTAGCCATTCGGGCGCTTCGTGATCACCGCGACCTGCAGGCCCGGCTTGCCGATGGTGGTGAGGTTCTTGGTGAGGTCGAGGGTACGGCCGGCGGCCGCGCCCGAAAGCACCTGGATCGCGGCTTCCCGCAAGGGCGTGGCACCAGCCGCAGGTGCGGCGGGCGGAGGAGCCATCGACGGAACAGCAGCGTGGGGGGCGGTCGACACGGCGGCCGCCATCGGGGCGGGGGCGGGAGGCGGCGGCGGCGGCGCCGCCGCAGGAGCGGGAGCGGGAGCGGCCGGTTTCGGCGCCTCTCCCGCAGGCCTCAGGTTGGTCTGGGTGTCACCCAGGCCCGGTTCGGCTGCCGGCTTGGGCGGCGGCGCGGCCTTGGCCGGGTTGCGGATGATCATCGTCTTCTCGAAGTCCGCGGCGGTCGCCGCCTGCGGCGCGTCGTTGAAGTACTTGAGCTTGTGCTTGCCGATCTCGACGACGTCGTTGTTCTGGAGGAAGTGTTTCTTGATCGGCTTCCCGTTGACCATGGACCCGTTGGTCGAGCCCAGGTCCTCGATGAACGAGTCGTTGAGGATCGTGATGATCGCCGCGTGCTCGCCGCTGACGGCGAGGTTGTCGATCTGGATGTCGTTGTGGGCTTTGCGTCCGATAAGGGTTCGCTCCTTGGAGAGATTGAACTCCTTGAGCACCTGCCCGTCGACGCTGAGAATCAGCTTGGCCATGGTCGTTGTCCTTGCGTATTACCGGAAAAGTGCCTTGAGTCGTGCAATCCAGCCGCGCGGCACACCATAGGGCTCGGTGACGCGGATGAGCATTGCCGAGATGTTGTCCCGGCCGCCGTTGTCGTTCGCCGCCTGTACCAACTGCTGGACAGTGAGGTTTGGATTCGTCTTGAGGGTGATGAGTGTCAGGCGGATCTCTTCATCCTCCACCATGTCGCTCAGCCCGTCCGAGCACAACACAAAGATATCGTCCGGCTGAGTCTCGTAGACGTGGATCTCGGCGTCCACCGAAGGGTCGATGCCGAGCGCGCGCGTGACGAGGTTCTTGTTTTGCGAAAGCTTCGCCTCTTCGGGCGTTATCAGTCCCGAGTCCAACTGCTCCTGCAGCAACGAGTGGTCCCGGGTCACCTGCTCCATCGTGTCGCCCCGGAGCCGGTAAAGGCGCGAATCCCCGATATGCGCCACCGAGACGAAATTGTCGAAAAAAAGGCAGACCACCAGCGTCGTCCCCATCCCGGCACATTCCGGGTTGTTCTGCGACGTGGTGAAAATTGCATTGTTGGCCCGGCCGATGTGCTCGCGGATCAGCTTCTCCGAGAGGGCCTTGGCCTCATCCCGGCTGCTGCCGCGAGCGACGTCCGTCGGATTCCAGGAGTCCTGCATGCCGTCGGAAATCAGGGACGTGGCCATGCCGCTGGCGACCTCGCCCGCGTTGTAGCCGCCCATGCCGTCAGCGAGCACGAACAGCCCTATCTCGGGCCTCGACTCGATGCAGTCCTCGTTATGGTCACGCACCCGGCCCGGGTCTGTAAGACTGGCCGACTGCAGCGACTGCGAGAGATTCATGGGCGTACCCGCCCTTCATGCGCCTGTTCTGTCATTCCGTTTCCGGCTTGTTGTTGACGCGGTCCCTGAACCCGTAAAAACGGCGGGTTTATAGTAACTTAAAATGCTTTTTTAAGAAACAATTCCGCTTCGTCCCCGATCTCCATGATTTCTCGGATGATTTTAATTCATCCCCGCCGGCAAAGCACCTGTTCCCCACGCGCTTTCCGCCCTCAACTCAATCATTATACGATTGGGCTTCGAAAGGCCCGCCGTTCTCGCCAGCCTTTCCGCTCTCCTTTACCCGAAAATCCAGCCGAGGCCGCCATGGAACGCCTGCAAGACATCGATCCCCTCGAGACCCGGGAGTGGGTCGATTCACTCGAAGCCGTGCTCGAGATCGAAGGCCCGGAACGCGCCCATTTCATCCTTGAGCAACTCGTCGACAAGGCGCGCCGCTCGGGCGCTTACCTGCCCTATCGCGCGCAGACCGCCTACATCAACACCATTCCTCCGCACCTCGAGGAGCAGGCCCCGGGTGACAACGCCCTTGAAGCGCGACTGCGCTCATACGTGCGCTGGAATGCGGTGGCGATGGTGCTGCGCGCCGGCAGGAAGGACCTGGAGCTCGGCGGCCACATTGCTAGCTTCGCCTCCGCCGCGACGCTCTATGACGTGGGCTTCAACCATTTCTGGAATGCCCCGACCGAAAAACACGGCGGCGACCTCGTCTACATGCAGGGCCACTCGTCGCCTGGCGTCTATGCGCGCGCGTATCTCGATGGCCGCCTCACGGAGGCCCAGCTGGATATGTTCCGCCAGGAAGTCGATGGCAAGGGCATCTCCTCCTACCCGCATCCGTGGCTGATGCCGGATTTCTGGCAATTCCCGACGGTCTCGATGGGCCTGGGGCCGATCCAGGCGATCTACCAGGCCCGCTTCCTCCACTACCTGAACGATCGCGGCCTCGCGAAGACCACCGACCGCAAGGTATGGGCCTTCATGGGCGATGGCGAGATGGACGAGCCGGAGTCCCTCGGCGCCATCGGCATGGCCTCCCGCGAGAACCTCGACAACCTCATCTTCGTCATCAACTGCAACCTGCAGCGCCTGGATGGGCCGGTGCGCGGCAACGGCAAGATCATCCAGGAGCTGGAAGCGGATTTCCGTGGCGCCGGCTGGAACGTGATCAAGGTGATCTGGGGCTCCTACTGGGATCCATTGATCGCCCGCGACAAGGACGGCTTCCTGTTGAAGCGCATGGAAGACGCCGTGGACGGCGAATACCAGAAGTTCAAGAGCCGCGATGGCGCCTACGTGCGCGAGCATTTCTTCGGCAAGTATCCCGAGCTCAAGGCGATGGTCGCCAACATGTCCGACGCGGACATCTGGCGCCTCAATCGCGGCGGCCATGATCCGCACAAGGTGTACGCGGCGTATGCCTCGGCGGTGAAGCACAAGGGCCAGCCGACGGTGATCCTCGCCAAGACGGTGAAGGGTTACGGCATGGGCGCGGTGGGCGAAGGAAAGAACATCGCGCACCAGCAGAAGAAGATGCCGATCGAGGCGCTCAAGCACTTCCGCGACCGCTTCAACATCCCCATTCCCGACGACCAGCTCGCCGAGCTGCCCTACTACAAGCCGGCCGAAGACTCCCCGGAGATGAAGTACCTGAAGGAGTTGCGCGCCGCGCGCGGCGGCTCGCTGCCCCAGCGCCGCCGCAAGAGCACCAGGCTCGAGGTGCCGAAGCTCGAGACCTTCAAGGCGCTGCTGGATGCGACGGGCGAAGGCCGCGAAATCTCCACCACCATGGCCTTCGTGCGCATGCTGACCGCGCTGGTGAAGGACAAGGCGCTCGGCAAGAACATCGTGCCGATCGTGCCGGATGAATCGCGCACCTTTGGCATGGAAGGCCTCTTCCGCCAACTGGGCATCTACTCGCAGCTCGGCCAGCTCTACGAGCCGGAGGACAGCGACCAGCTGATGTTCTACAAGGAAGACAAGAACGGCCAGATCCTGCAGGAAGGGATCAACGAGGCCGGCGCGATGTGCTCGTGGATGGCGGCGGCGACGTCGTACTCCAACAGCAACGTGCCGATGATCCCGGTCTTCCTCTTCTATTCGATGTTCGGCATGCAGCGCGTGGGCGATCTCGTGTGGGCGTCCGGCGACTTGCGCGCGCGCGGCTTCCTCATGGGAGGCACCGCGGGCCGCACCACGCTCAACGGCGAAGGCCTGCAGCACGAGGACGGCCACAGCCATGTCTTCACCTCCGTCATCCCCAATTGCGTTTCGTACGACCCGACCTTCGCGTACGAAGTCGCCGTGGTGGTGCAGGACGGGCTGCGCCGCATGGTGGAAGAGCAGGAAGACGTCTTCTACTACATCACCCTGATGAACGAGAACTACCCGCACCCGGGCATGCCTGAAGGCGCGCGCGAGGGAATCATCAAGGGGATGTACAGGCTCAGCGACCCCGGCTTGGGGACTGCCGGGGCAGGCTCAGGCCCCGCCGACAAGAAGTCCCCGCGCGTCCAGCTCCTCGGCAGCGGCACGATCCTGCGCGAAGTGATCGCGGCCGCAGAAATGCTCAAGAAAGACTGGGGCGTCATCGCCGACGTCTGGAGCTGCCCGAGCTTCAACGAGCTGCGCCGCGACGGCATGGCAGCCGCGCGCTGGAACCTGCTGCATCCGGCCGAGAAGCAGCGCGTCCCGTACGTCGAGCAGTGCCTTGGCGCCACGCAGGGGCCGGTCGTTGCCGCTACTGACTACGTGCGCACATTCGCGGATCAGATTCGCGAATATGTACCGCGCCGCTACAAGGTGCTGGGCACGGATGGCTTCGGCCGCAGCGACTCGCGCGAAAATCTACGCCGCTTCTTCGAGGTGAGCCGCCTGCACGTGGTGCTTGCCGCGCTGAAGGCATTGGCGGAGGAAGGCACAATTCCCGCCACCAGGGTCGCCGAGGCGATCAAGAAGTACGGCATCGACGCGGACAAGCCCGCGCCCTGGACGGTCTGACCGATTCCGGCCCACCGAAAAAGAACGAGGAGAACCAGTTGGCTGCGATCGAAGTAAAGGTCCCCGATATCGGCGACTTCAGCGACATCCCGGTGATCGAGATCCTGGTGAAGCCGGGCGACGTGGTGCAGAAGGACGATTCGCTGGTGAGCCTGGAAAGCGACAAGGCGACCATGGACGTCCCCGCGCCCCAGGCCGGCACCGTGAAGGAGTTGCGTGTCAAGCTGGGGGACAAGGTGAGCCAGGGCTCCTTGATCCTGATGCTCGAGGCGGTCGCAAGCGCCGCTGCGCCGGCGTCGGAAAAGCCCGCGGCCGCCCCCGCGCAGGCAGGGGCCCAATCTCCCGCTCCACCGGCCGCAGTGGCCCCGCCCGCGCCAGCACCCGCAAGCCCTCCCCCGCCCGCGCCCGCTCCGGTTCCGCAAGCTCCTGCCGCGGTTGCTGAAGGCACTCCCGCGCACGCAAGCCCCGGTGTTCGCCGCTTCGCACGCGAGCTCGGTGTCGACCTCGCGCGTGTCAAGGGCACGGGCCCGAAGGAACGCATCCTCAAGGAAGACATCCAGTCGTTCGTGAAGGGCGTGCTGGCAGGTGGCGCATCGCCCGCCGCTGCGGGCGCGCGTGCCAGCGGCGGATTTGCGGACCTCGGATTGCCCGCTTGGCCCAAGGTCGACTTTGCCAAGTTCGGCCCGGTGGAAGCGAAGCCGCTCTCGCGCATCCAGAAAATTTCCGGCCCGGCGCTCGCACGCAACTGGGTGATGATCCCGCACGTCACCCAATTCGACGAAGCCGATATCACCGAGCTCGAAGCCTTCCGCGCGAAAGTGAACGAGGAAAACGCCAAGGCGGGGATCAAGGTCACGCCGCTCGCTTTCCTGATCAAGGCCGTCGTTGCCGCGCTCAAGAAATATCCGATGCTCAATAGCTCGCTCGACGGCGACAACCTCGTGGTCAAGCACTACTGGAACATCGGCTTCGCGGCGGACACGCCGAACGGCCTCATGGTCCCGGTAGTCAAGGACGCGGACAAGAAGGGCGTGATCGAGATCGCGAAGGAGACATCCGAGCTGGCCGCGAAAGCGCGCGAGGGCAAGCTCGCGCCCACCGACATGCAGGGCGGGACATTTTCGATCTCGTCGCTCGGCGGCATCGGCGGCACGGCGTTCACGCCGATCGTCAACGCGCCCGAAGTCGCCATCCTCGGTGTCTCCAGGTCCGCGATGAAGCCGGTGTGGAACGGCAAGGAGTTCGTGCCGCGCATGATGCTGCCGCTCTCGCTCTCGTACGACCATCGCGTCGTCGATGGTGCGCTGGGCGCGCGCTTCACCGCCCACCTTGCGCAGGTCATCGGCGACCTGCGCCGCGGGATGCTCTGACATGGCCGACATCGAAGTCAAGGTTCCGGACATCGGGGACTTCACCGATATTCCCGTGCTCGAGATCCAGGTGAAGCCCGGCGACATCGTGAAGAAGGAAGACTCGCTCGTCACGCTGGAAAGCGACAAGGCGACGATGGAAGTGCCGTCCTCGCACTCCGGAAAGGTGAAGGAACTTCGGGTGAAGGTGGGCGACAAGGTCTCCCAGGGCGTGGTCATCGTCGTGCTCGAGGCTACCGATTCCGCCCCTGCCGCGGCACCGCAGGCAAAAGCGCCGGCGGCTGTCGCGCCGCAACCTGCTCCCGCCGCTGCTTCCGCTCCCGCTCCCGCTGCTGCTCCCGCTCCCCCTGCGCTGGCGGCACCCGCCGTGGCTCCCGGCCAGACCGTGCGCCAGGCGCTCACCACGACACTCGCAAGCCTCGACGCGGACATGCACGCGGATGTCCTGGTCCTCGGCGCTGGTCCCGGCGGCTACACCGCGGCATTCCGCGCCGCCGATCTCGGCAAGAAGGTGGTGCTGGTCGAGCGTTACGCAACGCTCGGTGGCGTCTGCCTGAACGTCGGCTGCATCCCGTCGAAGGCGCTGCTGCATGCCGCCAAGGTGATCACCGAGGCGCAGGAGAGCGCGCACATCGGCGTGACCTTCGGCAAGCCGAAGGTTGATCTCGATGGCCTGCGCAAGTTCAAGGAAGGCGTGGTGGCCAAGCTCACCAAGGGGCTCACGAGCCTCGCGAAGGCGCGCAAGGTGACGGTGGTCGAAGGCAAGGCGCAGTTCACCTCGCCACAGACGCTTCAGGTCGAGACGAAGGAAGGCCGCAAGGTCGTGTCCTTCGATAACTGCATCATCGCGGCGGGCTCGCAGTCAGCCCGGATCCCCGGCTTCCCCTATGACGATCCGCGCCTCATGGACTCCACCGGCGCGCTGCTGCTCGACGACGTGCCCAAGCGCCTGCTGGTGATCGGTGGCGGCATCATCGGCCTCGAGATGGCCACGGTCTACGACGCGTTGGGCTCCAGGGTTTCGGTGGTTGAATTCATGGACCGCCTGATTCCCGGCGCTGATCCCGACATCGTGAAGCCGCTCGCGAAACGCATCGAGAAGCGCTACGAGAAGATCATGCTCAAGACAAGGGTCACAAAGCTCGAGTCGACTTCGGTGGGACTGAAGGCGCACTTCGAGGCGATCGAGGGCGAGTCGCCCAAGGCCGAGATCTACGATCGCGTGCTGCTCGCCGTGGGGCGCCGGCCCAACGGCAAGAACATCGGCGCGGAGAAGGCTGGCGTGCACGTGAACGAGCGCGGCTGGATCCCCGTCGACAAGCAGATGCGCACCAACGTGCCCCACATCTTCGCCATCGGCGACATCGTCGGCGAGCCGATGCTGGCCCACAAGGCAACTCACGAGGCCAAGCTCGCCGCCGAGGTGATCGCGGGCATGAACCACCACGCGTGGGAAGCGCGCACCATCCCGAGCGTCGCCTACACCGATCCCGAGGTGGCCTGGATGGGACTTTCGGAAACCGAGGCGAAGGCGCAAGGCGTCGAATACGACAAGGCCGTGTTCCCCTGGGCGGCCAGCGGCCGCGCTATCGGCATGGCACGCGAGGAAGGCCTCACGAAAGTGCTGTACGCAAAAGGCAGCAAGCGCATCCTCGGCGCCGGCATCGTCGGCGTGAATGCGGGCGAGCTGATCTCGGAGACCGTGCTGGCCCTCGAGATGGGCGCGGACGCCGAGGACATCGGCCTGACCATCCATCCGCACCCGACGCTTTCGGAAACGGTGTTCTTCACGGCCGAGATGGCCGAAGGCTCGATCACCGACATGATGCCGCCGAAGAGGTAGCCTGCAACCGCCGCGCCAGGACGGGCGGCGGTGATTGCCTAGGGCAGGACTGCAGCGGAGGCAATCGCCAGCGCCGCCACCACTGCCAGGCGGTCGCTGCCGAAGAAGCCTTTCGGCTTCGCCTCGGCGTCGACGATGCCCACCACCTGGCGATCGCCATCGAGGATCGGCACGCAGGCTTCCGACTGCACGCCGTCATCGCAGACGTAGAACCCCCCGCCCGCTTCAACATGCTTCGCCACGTCGTCGATGACGGTAGAGCGTCCGGTGAGGCCCACTGTGCTGTTGGTGCTGCGCTGCGCGAACTCGTTGGTCAGCGGAAATTCTGCGCGGCTGGGGCGGCCGACATACGCGAGCTTCACGAGCACGGGCACACCGGCGGAGTTGACGCGCCGCTGGTAGATGCCGATCCACTCCGCCCCCGTTGTTTCCTGCGCGCGCTCCACGAGGCGCTCGAGCAACGCGAGCCGGCGCGTGGTCTGCTCCGAGCGGCCGCCGAGGATGCCGCCGAGGTCATAGGGCACGGGCGACATCTCGTCGACTACCGAGCAGGTGCCGTCCTCGGTCATCACCGGCACTGGATACGAATAGAGAGACGACTCGTCGCCGATCTCGACCTTCTCGCCCATGGCCTCGACCAGGTCGCGCACCGCGCGCTCGACGTCGCCATCCCTTCGCCCGATGGATTCGAGACCCGCGATGCGCAGGTAGTCGGAGATACGGCTGCGCGCCTCGTTCACACTAGAGCCGCTCTGCAACCCAGCCCTGCACCGAAGCGAGCGCCTTCGGCAACGCCGCGGAGTCCGTGCCGCCGGCCTGCGCCATGTCCGCCCGCCCGCCACCCTTGCCACCCACCTGCGTGGCGACGAAGTTCACCAGCTCACCCGCCTTGACCTTCGCGATCAGGTCCGCGGTCACCCCGGCAATGAGGCTCACCTTGTCGCCCTCCGCCGCGGCGAGCACGATGGCGCTCGACTTGAGCTTGTTCTTGAGTTGGTCCAGCGTGTCGCGCAGCATCTTCACATCCGCGCCTTCGAGAGTGGCGGCCAGTACCTTGACCCCCTTCACGTCGACGGCCGTGGAAGCGAGGTCCGAGCCCTGGCTCACGGCAATCTTCTGCTTGGCCTTGGCGGCTTCCTTCTCGAGCGCGCGCGAATTCTCGAGCACCTGCGCGAGCCTGGCCTCGACCTCGGCGGGCTGCGCTTTCAGCGTCGATGCCAGCCGCGCCAGGCGCGCCGATTCCTGTTGCGTGAAAGCCAGCGCCACGGTGCCGGCAATCGCCTCGATGCGTCGCACCCCGGCGGCGACACCGCCTTCGGAAGTGACGCGGAAGAGGCCGATGTCGCCGGTGCGGGTAACGTGGGTTCCACCGCAAAGCTCGCGCGACGAGCCGATGTCGAGCACGCGCACTTCGTCGCCGTATTTCTCGCCGAAAAGCATCATCGCGCCGGTTTTCTGCGCCTCGTCGATGGCCATCACGCGGGCGTTGGTGGCCTCGTTCTTCAGGACTTCGGCATTCACCATCGACTCGACGCGGCGGATCTGCTCCGCGCTCATCGGAGCGTTGTGGCTGAAGTCGAAGCGCGTCTTGTCCTCGTCCACCAGCGATCCCTTCTGCTGCACGTGCGAGCCGAGTACCTCGCGCAGGGCCTTGTGCATCAGGTGCGTGGCGGAATGGTGGCGCACGGTGCGCGCGCGCTTGTCGAGGTCCACCTGCGCGGCAACGAGGTCGCCGATCGCCAGCTCGCCGGTCTTCACCACGCCATGGTGGCCGAAGACGTCGGGCTGGATCTTCTGGGTGTCCTGCACGTCGAAGAGCGTGAGGCAAGTGCCGCCCTTGGTGAGCTCGCCACGGTCGCCGACCTGGCCGCCGGACTCCGCATAGAACGGCGTCCTGTCGAGCACCACGATGCCCTCCTCTCCCGCGAAGAGGCTCTCCACCGTCGAGCCCTCGCGATAGAGGGCAACAACGTGGCCTTCCTCCGAAAGCGTTTCATAGCCACGGAAGCCGGTCTTGACGCCCTTGTACTCGAGCTGCGCGCCGGCCTTGAACCTGGAGGCCGACCGCGAACGCTCCTGCTGCGCCGTCATGGCGGCATCGAAGGCCGGCATGTCGATCTCGAAGCCACGCTCGCGCCCGATGTCCGCCGTGAGGTCCACCGGGAATCCGAAAGTGTCGTAGAGCTTGAAGGCCACGTCGCCATCGAGGCGCTTCGCGTCTTTCGCGAGGGAAGACTCAAGGATGGCCATGCCGTTCTCGAGCGTCTCGCCGAAGCGCTCTTCTTCCTGCTTGAGTGTGGCGATGACGCGGACCTCTTCCCGGGCGAGCTCCGGGTAGGCCTCGCCCATCTCGCGTACCAGGTCCGGGACCAGTTTGAAGAAAAACGGCTTCTTCTGGCCGAGCTTGTAGCCATGGCGCATGGCGCGGCGGGCGATCCGGCGCAGCACGTAGCCGCGGCCCTCGTTGCCCGGGATGACGCCATCACATACGAGGAAAGCGCAGGCGCGAATGTGGTCCGCTATCACGCGCAGGCTGGGCGATGCGAGATCCTTCGTGCCGGTTTCACGCGCGGCGGCCTTGATCAATCCCTGGAAGAGGTCGATCTCGTAGTTCGAATGCACGTGCTGCAATACAGCCGTGAGTCGCTCCAGGCCCATGCCGGTGTCGACGGAGGGTTTGGGCAGCGGATGCATCGTGCCGGCCTCGTCGCGGTTGAACTGCATGAACACGAGATTCCATATCTCGATGTAGCGATCGCCATCGGCATCGGGCGAACCGGGCGGGCCGCCGGCCACGTCGGCCCCGTGGTCGAAGAAGATCTCGGAGCACGGGCCACACGGGCCGGTGTCCGCCATTTGCCAGAAGTTGTCGCTTTCGTATTTGCGCCCGCCCGGTTTGTCGCCGATACGCACGCAGCGCTCCGGCGGGACTCCGATTTCCTGGGTCCAGATGTCGAAGGCTTCGTCATCGGTTTCGTAGACGGTGGTCCAGAGCTTTTCCTTCGGCAGGCCGTATTCGACCGTGAGCAATTCCCAGGCGTATTTGATGGCGTCGCGCTTGAAGTAGTCGCCGAAGCTGAAGTTGCCCAGCATCTCGAAAAAAGTGTGGTGGCGCGCGGTGTAGCCGACGTTTTCCAGGTCGTTGTGTTTGCCCCCGGCGCGCACGCAGCGCTGCGCAGTGACGGCGCGATTGTAGGGACGCTTCTCCAGGCCGAGGAAGACGTCCTTGAACTGGACCATGCCGGCGTTGGTGAAGAGCAGCGTGGGATCGTTGCCCGGCACCAGCGGGCCCGAGGCCACGGGCGCGTGGCCCTTGGCGGCGAAATAGTCGACAAACTTCTTGCGGATCTCTTTGGTTTTCATGGCCTTGCGGTGCACCTCGCGCGCCGGCAGCGTGTGGCCGGGGCAAACCGTAAGGATACCAAAGGGGAGGGGCCTTCCCGCCCCTCGCAAAACGCTACTTCAGCTCGTAGTCGAAATCGTAGAAGTGCTTGCCTTGTTCGATGCGAATTCCCATGCGCCCGGTGATTCCGGAGAGCTCGCCAGTGCCGGAGTCCGGCACAACACCCACGGCAAGCTGCGGCTCTCCGCGGTTCATGGTGCCGCTGTGCTGGAGCATGAAGCTGCCGTTGCGGCCCGCCAGCGATCCGATGAAGCGCTCCACGGCGACATAGCCGGCCGAGGTTGCACGAGGGATCACGGCGGACTGGGCCTTGGTGGGAAAGGAGGCGATCACCAGCGAGATGGCAAGCGTGGCGAGGGACAGGAGGTTCTGTGCGCGTGGAGTCATCTTGAAGGATTCCGTTTCAGGAAACGAAGGGTATCGTCGAGGGAAAAACCGCGCCCCTGGAGGAAGCGAACGTGCCGGGCACGTTCACGATCGTCCACTGCGGGCGTGTCGAAGCGGCTGGACCAGATCTTTTCGATATTCGAAGCACCGTCGCTGCCGGCGGTCTTGAAGGCGGCATCGATGATTTCTTCAGCGACGCCCTTGGTG
>JBDSMR010000110.1:0-14282 GCA_039915735.1 Usitatibacter sp.
CGCCAGCCGCGCAGGTTGGAAACTCCCCAGAAGCGGATCTTGCCCGCGCGGATGAGATCTCCCATCACGGCAACGGTTTCCTCCATCGGCACGCTGCCGGGATCGCGATGGATGTAGTAGATGTCCAGGTAGTCGGTACCCAGGCGCTTGAGGCTTTCCTCCACCGCGCGCATCACCCACTTGCGACCGGTGCCGCGCTGGTTGGGGTCGCTCTCGACCATCGGGTTTGCCACTTTCGTTGCGACCACCCAGTAGTCGCGCTCCTTCGCGATCAACTGGCCGGTGATGCGCTCCGACTCGCCCTTGGCGTAGACGTCGGCGGTGTCGAGGAAGTTGACGCCTGCCTCGCGCGCGGAGCTGACGATGCGCGCGGCTTCACCCGTATTCGTCTGGTCACCGAACATCATGGTGCCGAGGCACAGGCGCGAAACCTTGAGGCCGCTGCGGCCAAGGCTGCGGTATTCCATTGCGTTGTCCTTTTTCATTTTGCGGCGAGCGCTTCCAGCAGGTGCATGCCGGAGCGCACGCCCGCGAGGTAGAGCGAGACCTTGGTCGATTCGTTGGGAGCGTGGTTGTTTTCGTCGTATGGGGCGAGCGGCACCACGATCGAGGCAATGCCGAGGATGCGCGTGAAGACGAAGTCCGGCGTAGTGCCGCCGAGAGAGGGAACCACCAACGGCTCGCGCCCGAAACCTTTCGCGACTGCCGCCTTCACCATCGGCACCAGCGGGTGGTCGAGTGGCGTGCGGGAAGCGGGCGTGCCCTTGAGGTTGGTGATCCTGATGGAGTGATAGCCGCGGTCCTTGGCGAATTTCTCGATCGCGTTGAATACCGTGGTGGGGTCCTGCCCGCCCACCAGGCGCACGTCTGCCTTCGCCATCGCTTCCTTGTGGATGATGTTCTTGATGCCCTTGCCGGTGTAGCCCGCAGAAAACCCGGAGACGTTGAAGGCCGGGCGCAGCATCAGGCGCTCGTGGAAGAGGCCATCGTCATTGCCGGTGATGGGCTCCGTGCCGACGGTCTCGACGAATCCTTCATGGTCGACCTTGAGCGAGCGCACCGCATCGAGGTCGACTTGCGCCACTTCCACATCGGCGTAACCGACGCCGGGCACCAGCAACCGGCCGTCGCGATCCACCATCTCCGCCAGCAGGTGAATGAGATCCAGCGTGGGATTGGGCGAGACGCCACCGAGGTTGCCGGAGTGCAGGTTGCGCTTGGCGCCGGTGGCATGGAATTCGAGCCCGAGGTTGCCGCGTACGCCCATCAGCAGCACCGGTTGGTCGTTGGGGAACATCGGGCCATCGGCGTAGCAGCAGAAATCCGCCTTGAGGCGCTCGCGATTTTCCTCGACGAACTTTGGCAGCGGCACGCTGCCGGTTTCCTCATCACCTTCGAGGATCACCTTGATGCGCACCGGCAGCTCGCCATGCAGCTCGCGCCACAGCGCGATTGCGTTGAGCATCGCGAGGTGCTGGCCCTTGTTGTCACCGGTGCCGCGGCCCCAGATGCGGTCGCCCTCGACAACCGGCTCGAACGGCTTGGTGCGCCAGCCTTCCTGTTTTTCGTCAGCGGGATAGACGTCGTAGTGGCCGTAGAGCAACCACGTCTTGGCGGCGTCCTTTGGCCCCGTTTCCGCGTAGATGATCGGGTGGCTGGTGGTGTCGTGCACCTCGACCACGTCGAAGCCCCAGCCCTCGAGGCGCTTGCGCAGGAACGACACCTGGTCGGCGATGCCTTCCCCGGTGAGGCTCACGGAGGCGATGCGCACGGAGTCGAGCAGCGTTTTGACGAGCGCTTCGGAGCGCTCGCGGACTGCGGTTTCAATCATGGATTTTCCTGCCGGCGTGACCGCGTCGAACGGCCAGCCGGCGATGACTTAGCGCGCCGCCTTCACCTTGGCGAGCTCGGTTTCGAGCTCCTTCACCCGGGACTGCAACGACGAAAGGCGGCCGCTGAGCGCGCCCACGTTGACGAACACTTCCTGCTCGGCGGGCGCGGAAAGGTGGCCGGCGTATCCGAGCCAGGATTCCTCGTAGACCTTCACGTCCTTGAACCCGAGGTCGCGCAGGATCGCGGCGGTTTCCGAAGCACGCACGCCGCTCTGGCAATAGACGACGGTTTCCTTCTCGGGGTCGAGCTTCGCGTAGAGCGCCCTCAACTCCGCCTGCGGCTTGAGGCTCATGCCGTCGCGGCTGGCAACCTTCTTCTGCGCGAACTTGGACCCGGCGTCGGGATCGCTCCAGTTGTGCTCATAGGGAATGAGCACGGCACCGGCGACATGGCCACCGCGAATCGCGCGGATGTCCTCGCCGGTAAATTCCTTCGCGGTGCGCGTATCCAGGATCTGGGCCTTGCCGGCCTTCACGCGATCGACCACGTCCTTGGTGTTCATGGAGCCGCGTCCCTCGGCCGTGAGCGCAAGCGTCACGGGTTCGAGCCTTGCCGCCTCCGCGGTCAAGGGCTTGCCGGCGGCATTCCAGTCGTCGATGCCGCCATGGAAAACGAGCGCGTGTTTGCCGCCGTAGTACTCGACCATGCGGGCGCCGTAATACGCGAAGGGGTCGCCCTTGGTGGAGTAGGTGATGACGTCACGCTTGAGGATATCCATCCCGGCGGAGCCGAAGAGGCGGGAAGCGGCTGCGGCGGAGGGCGGGTCCTCGCGATTGGCATCGCGGAACACGTCGCCCACCGACCCGATGTTCACCGCGCCCGGGATATGGCCCTTGTTGTATTCCTCGGCACTGCGCACATCCCACACCAGCGCGCCCGCGGCGATGGATTTCTCCAGCGCGGGAAGGTCGGCGATGAGTGATTGCTGGGCGCTCGCGCCCAGCGAGAGGCAGAGCGTGAGGGTGGTGAGCACGGAACGCAGGAAACGGGACATGGCGACGGCTTTCATTTGAATGCTGCGTTGAGTTCATCGAACCGCGCCGCCAGCTCCTTCGGCGCCGTGCCGGAGAGCTTGCCCTGCAGCAGCTCCGAGTGCAGCTTCATCTCGTCATGCCACTGCGCCTTCTCCACGGCGGTGGCAGCCGCGAACTTTTCGGCGGTGAAGGACTGCATGCCCTTCATGTCGAGCTGCGTCGGCACGTTGCCCAGGGGCGTGGACATTGCCGGCGCCTTGCCATCGACGCGCTCCACGATCCACTTGAGGACCCGCATGTTCTCGCCGTAACCCGGCCAGAGGAACTTGCCGTTGGTGTCCTTGCGGAACCAGTTGACCATGTAGATTTTCGGCTGCTTCGTGAGTTTGGCGCCGAGCGAGATCCAATGCGCGAAGTAGTCGGCCATGTTGTAGCCGCAGAACGCAATCATCGCGAACGGATCGCGCCGCACCACGCCGACTTGTCCAACAATCGCGGCCGTGGTCTCCGAGCCCAACGATGCGGCCATGTACACGCCGTCGTTCCAGCTCTTTGCTTCAGTCACCAGCGGTACCGTGGTCGAACGGCGGCCGCCGAAGATGAAAGCGTCCACCGGCACGCCCGCGGGGTCATCCCACGACGGGTCGATCGACGGGCACTGCGCGGCGGAAACCGTGAAGCGCGCATTGGGATGCGCGGAAGGTCGCCCGCAGCCCGGCGTCCACTCCTTGCCGGTCCAGTCGGTGAGTTTCGCCGGCGCCTCCTTCGTCATGCCCTCCCACCACACGTCACCTTCGGGCGTGAGCGCCACGTTGGTGAAGATGGTGTTGGTCTTGATCGTCTCCATGCAATTGGGGTTGGTGTCCCAACCGGTGCCGGGGGCCACACCAAAAAAGCCGGCCTCGGGATTGATCGCGCGCAGCCGGCCATCCTTGCCGGGCTTGATCCAGGCGATGTCGTCGCCGACGGTGGTGACTTTCCAGCCCTCGAAGGCGGGCGGCGGGATCAGCATCGCGAAGTTGGTCTTGCCACACGCGCTCGGGAAGGCGGCGGTGACGTAGCGCTTCTCGCCATCGGGCGATTGCACGCCGAGGATCAGCATGTGTTCGGCGAGCCAACCCTGCTCATGGCCCATGACGGAGGCGATGCGCAGCGCCAGGCACTTCTTGCCCAGCAGCGCGTTGCCGCCATATCCGGAACCGAACGAAACGATCTCCTTCGTCTCGGGGTAGTGGACGATGTACTTGTGGTCCTTGTTGCACGGCCACACGACGTCATCCTGGCCCGCGGCGAGCGGCGCGCCGACGGAGTGCAGGCACTTGACGAAGTCGCCGTCACCCAGCACCTCCAGCACCTTCGAGCCCATGCGCGTCATGAGCTTCATGTTGACGGCGACATAGGCGGAGTCCGAAATTTCCACGCCGATGTGCGCGATGGGTGAGCCCAGCGGGCCCATGCTGAAGGGCACCACGTACAGGGTGCGCCCGCGCATGCAGCCCTGGAAGAGGCCCTCGAGGGTGGCGCGCATTTCCTTCGGGTCGACCCAGTTGTTCGTGGGGCCTGCCTGCTCCTTCGTGGCGGAGCAGATGAAGGTGCGGTCCTCGACGCGCGCGACGTCCGAAGGATCGGACCAGGCGAGATAGGAATTGGGGCGGAGCTTTTCGTCGAGCTTGTGGAATGTTCCTGCGGCGACGAGCTCGCCGGCGAGGCGGTTGTATTCCGCGTCCGAGCCGTCGCACCAATAAATGCGATCCGGCTGGGTGAGCCGGGCGACTTCGTCGACCCACTGGAGAAGCTTGCGGTTGCGGGTTGGCGCGTCCGCGGAAACGGGGACTGCTTGGGCGTGCATTGCATCTCCTCGTGGCGCCGGATTCCTCAGGAGGGAAGCGGCTTTGGGCGTTTCCGGATTATCTCACTTTGCTATTGTCCGCTGAGCTGGGGTTGCCGGCGAAAGGGCACCCTTCGGGCTGCACTTTTTCCCTGGACGCTAGCCGAAGCGTTCCGCGCGATACGGCGTGGGATCGACGAAAGGCGTGGCCCCGGTGATCAGGTCCGCCATCAAGCGGCCGGTGACCGGCGCCAGGGTGAGGCCGTGGTGCGCGTGGCCGAAGGAGAACCAGAGGTTGGCGTGGCGCGGCGCTTTGCCGAGGATCGGCAGCATGTCCGGAGTGCAGGGACGAGCGCCCATCCACGGTTCCGAGTCGAGGCGCTCCGCGAGCGGGTAGAGATCCCTCGCGATCGGCTCCGCGCGGCCGAGTTGCACCGGCGTCCTGATGGCATCACGCATCGCGAATTCCGCGCCCGTCGTGAGGCGGATGCCCTGGCGCATCGGCGCGAGGAAGTAGCCGCGCTCGTGGTCGAGCACCGGGCGGTTGAGCTTCGCGTGCCCGGCCGATCGATAATGCATGTGGTAGCCGCGCTTCACCGCCAGCGGCAGGTCGTAGCCGAGCTTCTGCGTGAGGGTGTCGGCCCAGGGGCCAAGCGCGATCACCGCATCGCGCGCTTCCACGTTGCCGTCGCCGGTGCGCACGCTCCACCCGCTGCCGGAGGGGGCAAGGCTTGCGGCGTTGCCCTGCAGCAGCTTGCCGCCACGCGACTCGAACAGTGCGAGGTATGCAAGCGCCAGGCCCTGCGGATCGTCGACGCAGACGGGATCGGTCCAGTGCAGGCCGCCCACCAGCACCGGCGCGAGGTGAGGCTCCGCCGCCTCGATGCCGGCGCGATCGAGCGTCACGTGGTTGAGACCGTATTCGGCCTTCCAGCGCGCCGCCTCCGCGAAGCGGATGTCGCGCTCGCGCTCGGTGCGGAAGACTTTCATCCAGCCGGTGCGCTGGAAGAATTGCGTGGCGTTGGCCTGGTTGGCGATGGCCTCGTGCTCGGTGACGCAACGCTCGATCAAGTGCGAGTAGATGTGCGCGATTTTCTCGTGGCGCGCCGGCCGCGAGTGGTGCCAGTACTTCCACAGGAAGGGCGCGAGGCGGCCGACCGCGGAAGGATGATAGTGCGCATCGATGGTGCGGTTGAGGCCGTAGCGGAACAACGCGCCGTAGTCGTGCGGGAAGCCGTAGGGATAGACACCTTCCCTCTGGATCAATCCGGCGTTGCCGTAGGAAGTCTCTTCGGCGGCGCCACGGCGATCGACCAGGACCACTGATTTGCCGCGCTCCTGCAGATGGATTGCCACGCAGATGCCGACGATGCCCGCGCCGAGGACAACCGCGTCGGCATTCGAAGAGCTCGTCACCGTTGGGGGTTCGCTGCGACGCAGATGTCGATGGCCTCGAGCGTGAGTTCGTACTTGCGCGGGCCATGCAGGATCGTGGGCGCGCGATCGCGGAAGAACTCGACGAAGGACTGGCGATCCGCCGGCGTGCACAAGCGATCGAGATGCCCGATGAGGTTGGCGGTGGTGTCCCCGGGCAGCTTGGTGGCGATGTGATCGAAGTTCGCGCGCACGAAAGCGAACGCGGCGACGCGGCTCGTATCCTCCTCGAGCGCGTCCTCCAGGTAGGTGAGCATGTCGCGGCTCGCGACGCGCTCTACCACGCCGCTTTTCTCGACCATGCGCGCGAGGGCACGCGCGAGCAAACGCGGATCGTGCACCTTCGCCAGCGCCGACAGCAGCTGCTGGCGATCGCGCAGCCTGGCAGTGGAAAGCGCCTCGGCCTCGAGCTTGTTGTAGGTCGCCTCGTCGGCGAAACGCGCCGCGGTATCGAGGATCGGCGTGACCATCATGGCGTCGGCGCCGCCGCGATCCGCGACCCACTGCAATGCCAGCGTGCGGGCTTGCGCACGCAGCTTCGTGCCCGCAGTGCCCCGCGCGGCATAGGGAAGGAGGATCACGCGCAGCTCGCGTTGCGCGTCTGTTTCTCCCGGATGCTCGGTCCATCCCTTCTTTTCGGCCATCGGGACAACAACCTCGCGGTCGAGGGCGGCCTTGGCCTGCGCGACTTCGCCGCGCAGGTACTCGGGCGGGAAAACCCGCAGTGCCTCGATCGCGGTGCGCCGCACGCTGGCGGCGGGATGCGCAAGCGCGCGGCGCAGGACAACCAGCGCTGCCTGCGGCGCAAGCAGGCCAACGCGCGAGAGCAGCGACGCGTCTTGCGTGACGGCAACGGCCTCGAACTCAGGCATCGCGGGCAACGCCGTCACCACACGGGAGTACAACGCCGCATCCGGGCGAACCACGTAATGCCCGCCGCCGCCCGCATTGCCGGTGACCCAGGCGGGACAGGTGCCCACTGCGCCGACCTTCAGTGTGTTGTCGCCATCGACCACTTCGGTGCAGTACTTGCCGACCGGGCCTTCACCACCGCTCGCGAAACACGCGGGCGTGGTCCACTTCATCGGCGGCATCTGCGTGCCGGCCGACCGCAGGCGCTGCTGGGTAAGCTTGAGCATCGGGGCCTTGCCCGGGCGGCATTCAAGCGTTGCATCCATCATTGGAATGCCGGGCTGGTCGACGAAAGTGTCGAAGGCGGCGAGGGCCGCATCCGCTTTGCCGGCCGCAGCACCCAGCGCGCGGAAGAAGTCGCGCGAAGTCGCCGAGCCGTAGGCGTGCGCGCGCAGGTAATCGCGCACGCCCTGGCGGAACGTCTCCGGCCCGAGCCATGCCTCGAACATCGACAGCACCTCGCTGCCCTTGTCGTAGGTGATGCGGTCGAATGCCTCGTTGATGGCGCCCTTCGACAGCACCGGGTTGCGGATGCGGCGCGCCGAAGGCAGGCGGTCGGCGAAGAGCGAGCGGCTGCGCCCCCGGTTGCGCTCCCATCCATCGTCACGCGCGGGATTGAACTGGCGCGTGACCTTGCGCGACATCCAGCTTGCGAAGGCTTCGTTCAGCCAGATGTCGTCCCACCACGCGGCGGTCACGAGGTCGCCGAACCACATGTGTGCGATCTCGTGCGCGGCCACCGAGTCGTAGTTCTGGCGGAAGGTCGCGGTCTCCTCGTTCGGCTTCGCCTGCAGCAGGGTGGAGACGTAGGTGATCATGCCGGCGTTCTCCATCGCGCCGAAATTGACCGTCTGGCCGATGGTCACGAAGTCGAGCTTGTCGAATGGGTAGGGCGTGCCGAAATATTCCTCGAGCAGCTCGACCAGGCGCGGCGTGGATTGCTTCGCGTAACGCATCTCGGCGCCGTGGCCACGCAACGCGAGGTAGCGCAGCAGGGTCTTCTTGCGGCCGGCCGTACCGCCTTCCACCACGTCGAACGGGCCGATGGCAAGCGCGACCAGGTAGGTCGGCAGCGGCGGCGTCGGCAGGAACTCGTGCCGCATCCAGCCCTCGCGCCCGGGTGTGGCCACCACGCTTTTCTCCGGCGTATTGCTCACCACCACGTTGCCCGCGGGTACGTCGAGCGTCAGTTGCCATGGCGTCTTCCATCCCGGCTCGTCGAAACAGGGGAATGCGCGCCGCGCATAGTCGTCCTCGAGTTGCGAGACCACGTACCAATCGCCCGATTCCTTCTGGCGGAAGAGGCCGCGGGTGGCGTCGGGGTCGAGCGGACCGCGATAGCGGATCGACGCAACGGCCTCGCCTGCTTCAAGGATGCCCTGCGTCGCCTCGAGCGCGATGAATTCGGACGCGGCGGTCAACACCCGGATCGGGATATCGCGCTCGCCCTGGCGCAGTTGTGCGGATTCGATCTTGAGGTCGGTGCCATGCATCCAGATGCGCGGCGCGGGACGGTTGATTCGGAAGCGGATGTGAATCTCGCCCTGGAAGGTCTCGGCGCGAGGGTCGATCGCGAGCGTGGCTTCGTAGGCCAGCGGCGTAGCTGCGTCGCCGAGGCGAAACACGGGAGCGTCGGATGCCGCAGCGCCGGCGGTGAAGCACGCAGCGAGCAGACACAGGGCTGGGAAGAGTTGCCGCACGCGCAATTTTAACCCGTCAGGCCGGGACGCTGCATCGTCTGCAGCCACGTGACATGGAGCGCCATCAGGTCAGGTAGGCGTTGCTGCGCTGTTCACGCGGCCAGAAGGCGAGCAGCTCGCGCTCGGAGGCGCGCGCGATCCCCTTCTCGGTGATGATGCCGGTCACCAGGTCGTGGGGCGTCACGTCGAAGGCAGGATTGGCAACCGCGGTTGATTCAGGGGCGATGCGCACCGAAGCCGGGTTGCCGGAATCGTCGAGGCCGCGGACGACGCGGACTTCTTCCGGATCGCGTTCCTCGATGGGGATTTCCTCGATGCCATCCTCGATGGTCCAATCGATGGTGGGCGAAGGCACGCAGGCATAGAAGGGAATGCCGTTGTCGCGCGCGGCCAGCGCCTTGAGATAGGTGCCGATCTTGTTGCAGACGTCGCCGCGGCGGGTGACGCGATCCGCGCCCACCAGCACCACATCGACTTGCTTGTGTTGCATCAGGTGCCCGCCGGCATTGTCCGCGATGAGGGTGTGAGGCACGCCGTGGGCCGCCAGTTCCCACGCGGTCAGCAGCCCCTGGTTGCGCGGGCGGGTCTCGTCGACCCAGACGTGCACCGGGATGCCCATCTCGTGCGCCATGTAGATGGGTGCGGTGACCGTGCCCCAGTCGACGGTGGCAAGCCAGCCGGCATTGCAGTGGGTGAGGATGTTGACTGGCCGCTTGTGGTGTTCGTATTCGCGCTGCAGGAGCGCGAGGCCATGGCGCCCGATGGAGGTATTGATGGCGACGTCTTCGTCGGCGATCGCCAGCGCTTCTTCCCAGGCGGCTTCTGCCCGCTGGCCCCGCTCGACCCGTTGAAGGCGCCCGCGCATGCGCGCCAGGGCCCAGCCCAGGTTGACCGCCGTGGGACGCGTGGCCTGGAGCTGGCGGGCGGCCTCGTCGAGCGCCGCATCCGAATCGTCGCGACGGGCGGCCAGCGCCAGGCCGTGGGCGGCTGCCACGCCGATCAGCGGCGCACCACGAACACGCATGGTGCGGATCGCCTCGGCGATTGAATCGACGCTGTCCAGCCGCAATGCTCCGAAGGTGTGCGGCAGGCGTGACTGGTCGATGATGTGGACTGCGTCGCGGGCGGGATCCGCCCAGAGGCTGCGGTAGTAAGTGTCGCCGACTTTCATTCCTGCATTTTACTAGCAAGGACTACTGCGGGCGTTCGCCCGAATAGAGTGCTTTGCTGTAAAATCGAAATTTCCAGCACAGAGGTCGCAATGACCAAATACGTTTTTGTGACTGGTGGGGTGGTGTCTTCCCTCGGCAAGGGGATCGCTGCCGCCTCCCTCGCCGCGATCCTCGAATCGCGCAAGATCAAGGTCTCGATGGTCAAGCTGGATCCCTATATAAACGTGGATCCGGGCACCATGTCGCCGTTCCAGCACGGCGAGGTCTTCGTTACCGAAGACGGTGCGGAAACCGACCTCGACCTCGGCCATTACGAGCGCTTCATCTCCACCAAGATGAGCAAGCGCAACAACTTCACCACCGGCCAGATCTACGAGCGCGTGATCAACAAGGAGCGCCGTGGCGACTACCTCGGTGGCACCGTGCAGGTCATCCCGCACATAACCGACGAGATCAAGGCGAGCGTGAAGGCGGCGTGCAAGGACGCGGAAGTAGGCATCATCGAAATCGGCGGCACCGTGGGCGACATCGAGTCACTGCCATTCCTCGAGGCGATTCGCCAGATGGGGATCGAAGAGGGCCGCACCAACACCTGCTACATCCACCTCACGCTGGTGCCCTACCTCAGCAGCGTGGGCGAAATCAAGACCAAACCCACGCAGCACTCGGTGAAGGAGCTGCGCGGCATCGGCATCCAGCCCGACGTGGTGATGTGCCGCTCGGAGGTGCTGATCCCCGAGGACGACCGGCGGAAAATTGCGCTGTTCACCAACGTCGACGTGCGCTCGGTGATCTCCTGCTACGACTCGGACTCGATCTACAAGATCCCGACCATGCTGCACAAGCAGGGCCTGGACGAAATCGTCTGCCGCAAGCTGGACCTCGCTGCCTACCCGGCGGATCTCTCGATGTGGGACAACATCGTCGAGGCGCTGGAGAATCCGGAACACGCGGTCGACATCGCGATGGTGGGCAAATACGTGGACCTGCAGGATTCGTACAAGTCGCTGTCGGAAGCACTCGTGCACGCCGGCATCCACACGCGCACCAAGGTCAACATCCATTACCTGGATTCAGAAGTCATCGAATCCAGGGGTATCGAAACGCTGAAGGACATGGACGCGGTGCTGGTGCCCGGCGGTTTCGGCAAGCGCGGCGTGGAGGGCAAGATCGCGGCGGTCAGATATGCGAGGGAGAACAAGGTGCCCTACCTCGGCATCTGCCTCGGCATGCAGATCGCGGCCATCGAAACCGCTCGCAACGTCTGCGGGCTGGAGGGTGCCAACTCCACGGAATTCGATCCCGACACCCCGCATCCGGTGATCGCGCTGATCACCGAGTGGCAGGGCCACGACGGCAAGGTGGAGCGCCGCGACGAGAAATCCAACCTCGGCGGCACCATGCGCCTGGGGGCGCAGCCGGCATCGGTCAAGCGCGGCACGCTGGCGCACAAGGTCTACGGCAAGGACACGGTGGCCGAGCGCCATCGCCACCGCTACGAGGTCAACAACCACTATGTGCCGCGTCTCGAGGCCGCCGGGCTCACGGTCAGCGCCAAGACCCAGGCCGAGGACCTCACCGAAATCGCGGAGCTGCAGAACCATCCGTTTTTCATCGGCGTGCAGTTCCACCCGGAATTCACTTCCACGCCACGTGACGGGCATCCGTTGTTCAAGGCGTTCATCAAGGCGGCGCTGGAGCAGCACAAGCTGCGCGTTCCGGAGCCGGCGCTGAAGGTGATCGGCGGGAATCACCAAGGTTGATGAGCTGATTTTCAACACAGAGGACACAGAGGAAAAAGCGAGGACACAGGGTAAAAACGGGTGATGTTCGAGATGATGCCGGCGGCGACTCGAATCAATCGTTTTGTTTTACCCTGTGCCCTCGATTTTTCCTCTGTGTCCTCTGTGTTCCAGATAGACGTCATGAAGTTCGCGAGATCTTTGAAATGAAACTGTGTGGATTTGAAGTGGGCCTCGACAAACCCTTTTTCCTCATTGCCGGCCCGTGCGTGGTGGAATCCGAGCAACTGCAGATGGATGTGGCGGGCCAGCTGAAGGAGATCACCTCGGAGCTCGGCATCCCGTTCATCTTCAAGAGCAGCTACGACAAGGCCAATCGCAGCTCGGGCAAGTCGTTCCGCGGTCCGGGCATGGAGAAGGGCCTAGAGATCCTCGGCAAGGTGCGCAGGACGCTCAATGTCCCGGTGCTCACCGACGTGCACACGGAGGCGGAAGTGCCCACGGTGGTGCAGTTCGTCGACGTGCTGCAGACGCCGGCGTTCCTTTGCCGCCAGACGGACTTCATCCACGCCGTGGCGCGCGCGGGCAAACCCGTGAACATCAAGAAGGGCCAGTTCCTCGCCCCGGGCGACATGAAAAACGTCGTTGACAAGGCGCGTGAGGCGAGCGGCACCGACAACATCATGGTGTGCGAGCGCGGCGCCTCCTTCGGCTACAACAACCTCGTCTCCGACATGCGCTCGCTCGCAATCATGCGCGAAACCAATTGCCCCGTTGTCTTCGATGCCACGCACTCGGTGCAGCTGCCTGGCGGCCAGGGAACGTCGTCCGGTGGCCAACGTGAATTCGTGCCGGTGCTGGCGCGCGCCGCCGTGGCTTCAGGCATCTCCGGCGTTTTCATGGAGACCCACCCCGATCCGTCCAAGGCACTCTCCGATGGCCCCAACGCCTGGCCTCTCAACCGGATGAAAGAGCTGCTCACGACCATGAAGGAAATCGACGCGCTGGTGAAGCGCGGCCCCTTCGCCGAGTCCACCCTGTGATAAATGGGGTCAGAGCCGATTTAATTTAATCCGGTTTAATTAAATCGACTCTGACCCCATTTATCACCCACTGATATGGACAAATGAAAACACTTGTACTCGGCGCCGGTGCTATCGGCGGATATTTTGGTGGACGCCTGGCGGAGGCTGGCTCCGACGTCACGTTCCTGGTCCGGCCCAGGCGCCGCGAGGTGCTCGAGCGCGACGGGTTGGTGGTGGAGAGCCCCAAGGGCAACATGAAGCTGCCGGTGAAGACGGTCCTGGCCGAGGAACTCAAGCCCGGCTATGACATCGTGCTTTTCACCTGCAAGGCCTACGACCTTGATTCCGCCATGGACGCGATCGCGCCGGCGATGAAGGGCGCGGCGCTGGTGCCGATGCTCAACGGCATCGCACACATGGAAAAGCTCGATGCGCGCTTCGGAGCCGCCAACGTCATGGGCGGTACCGCGCAGATCAATGTGATGCTGCGACCCGACGGGAGCATCCTGCATGCGGATCCGCTGCAGCGCCTGGTTTACGGCGAGCGCAACAAGAGCAAGTCGCCGCGCGCGCAGGCATTCGCGGACGAGCTCGGCAAGTCGAAGATCGATTGGGTGCTTTCCGAGGATGTCGGCCTGGAGATGTGGGAGAAGGTTGTGTTCCTCTCGGCCCTCGCGGCAATCACCTGCCTTTTCCGCGGTAACGTGCGCGAGATCATGGGCGCGCCCGGCGGGCGCGAGGCGATGCAGCGCACGCTGGACGCCAACCGGTTGATCGCGATCGCGGAGGGCTACACCCCGCGGCCGCAGGCGATCGAGCGCGCCACCGCGCGCCTCACGGACCCCGAAGGGCTCTGGAGCGCCTCGATGTTGCGCGACCTCGAAGCCGGCGGCCAGGTGGAGAGCGACCACATCGTTGGCTGGATGCTGGAGCGTGCCATCAAGCACGGCGTGGACGTCACCATGTTGTCGATGGCGTACACACACCTGAAGACCTACGAGAATCGCCGCAAGGCCGACCGCCTGCCCAAGCGCTGATGTCGCACTCTTTCGACGCCACGGTCCAGAAGGTAGACATCAACCCGTACGTGCGGGTGCCGGCGGTGATCGTCCACGAGCTGCTCTACGAATGCATGAGGGAAACCGGCCCCATTCCCGTCCGCGGCACGCTGCAGGGCAAGCGCATCAGCGCGACGGTGGTGAAGTTCCGCGGCCTCTGGCGGCTGTACCTGAATGGCCCGATGCGCTCGTCGGCCGGGGTCGATGTCGGTGACGAAGTGACGGTGATGCTCGACGTCGACAGCGTGCCGCGCAAGACACGGGAGCTGCCTGAGTTCACGCGTGCGCTCGCCGGCGATCCCAAGGCCCGCAAGCGCTTCGACCAGCTGGCGCCGTATCGCCAGAAGGAGATCCTGCGTTACCTCGCCAACATCAAGACGCCGGAGACGCTGGATCGCAACCTCGGCAAGGTGATCGATTTCCTCAATGGCAGGAAGGTTACCGGGCTCGTCGCCATCACTCGCTGATACTGGAGTTGTCACTTGGTGATAAATGGGGTCAGAGTCGAAAAACTGGTGTCAGACACGACTTTTGCACCTTGGCC
>JBDSMR010000176.1:0-13150 GCA_039915735.1 Usitatibacter sp.
GGGTGATCTCGCGTGCGAGTGCGGCGCGTTTCTTCGTGTCGACCTCGGTCTTGAGCTGGTCGATCAACGCGTCGACCTTCGGGTTCGAGTAGCGTCCGAAGTTGTAGTCGCCATCCGCGGTCTTCGGGATCAGCGTGCGCAGCAGGCTCTGCAGCGCGTATTGCGAGTCGAACGTCGGCACGCCCCAGCCCAGCATGTAGAAGCTGGTGTCGAGATTCTGGATCTTGGCAAAATAGGTCGCGCGCGGCATCGCGTTGACCTTCACCTTCACGTTGATCTGCGCCAGCATCGCGGCGGTGGCCACGCAGATGGCTTCGTCGTTGATGTAGCGGTTGTTCGGGCAATCGAGCGTCACTTCGAAGCCTTGCGCATAGCCCGCCTCGGCCATGAGCTTTTTGGCGCGCTCGCGGTCTACCTTGACCGGCTTGTCGAGGTCCCTGGGATAGCCGTCGACCTGCGGGGCGAACATCACCGCCGTGGGGAAGGAAAGGCCGCGCATCACCTGCGTCCTGATCGCCTGCAGGTCGATCGACAGCTGGATTGCCTCGCGGACGCGTTTGTCCTTGAACGGGTTCTTGCCCTTCACGTTCGCGTACACCAGCTCGTCGCGGCTCTGGTCCATGCCGAAGAAGATGGTGCGGTTCTCGTTGCCCTCGACGACCTTTACCTTGGGATCGCGCCTGAGGCGCGGGATGTCCTGCGGCGGGGGGTCGAGGACGAAGTCGACTTCGCCGGAGAGCAGGGCGGCCAGGCGCGTGCCGTTCTGCTTGATCGGCATGTAGACGATCTCGTCGACGTTGCCTTCGACCTTGCCCCACCAGTTGCTGTTGAGCACGGCGACGGTCTTCACGTCGGCCTCGCGCGTCTTGAGGATGTAGGGGCCGGTGCCGTTGGCATTGCGCGAAGCGAATGTCTCTTCCTTGTTCTTGAAGTCCTGTGGCTTGAGCACGCCGTGTTTCGTCGCCCAGCCGCGGCTCATGATGCGGATCTCGGTGAGCTGGGGGATCAGCACCGGCGCGGGGCCTTCGGTGATCACGTCGACGGTGAGCGCGTCGACCGCCTTGGCTTCCTTCACGCCCGCGAGATAGGGCTTGAAGTTGGAGGTGTCGGCGAGCGCACGCTGGATCGTGAAGACCACGTCATCGCTGGTGAACGGCGTGCCGTCATGGAACTTCACGTTCGGGCGCAGCTTGAAGCGGGTGGTCGTCGGATTGACTGGCTGCCACGACAGTGCGAGGCAAGGCTCGACCTTGAGGTCCTTGCCGCGAGTGACCAGCGGTTCGTAGATGTTGTCGAGGTACGCGTTGGTGAAGCCCTCGTTCTGCGCGTGTGGATCGATGGTGACGATGTCGCCCTGGCTGGTGAAGCGCAGGGTCCTGGCTTCGACGGGGGCGGCGAAAGCGATCGCGGTGGCGAGCAGCGTGGCGCCCAGGATGCGGGATGTCTTCATGAGGGTTTCCCGGAAAAGTCCTTGATTTTGTTTGAATAACAACTGCGGCATGATACCAGCAGCCCCGCGCGTTCAAGTGCCCGCATGCGGCTGTTCAGCGGCGCAATTCCGCCTCGGTTTGATGGCGGGCGCCCCGGTTTACAATCGGCGGCTACCGAGGAGATATACGATGACCGCGCACGATAACCCCATGGGTACCGACGGCTTCGAGTTCATCGAATACACCGCGCCGGATCCGCGCCAGCTTGGCGCCCTCTTCGAGCAGATGGGTTTCACGGCCGTCGCGCGCCATCGCTCCAAGGACGTCCTGCTGTATCGCCAGGGGCGCATCAACTTCATCGTCAATCGCGAGCCGGACAGCTTCGCGCAGTCGTTCGCGCGCGTGCACGGCCCTTCCGCGTGCGCATTTGCCATCCGTGTGAAGGATGCCACGAAGGCCTATGAACGCGCGATTTCCCTCGGCGCCAAGCCGTTCCAGGGCAAGGTCGGCCCGATGGAGCTCAACATCCCCGCGATTCGCGGCATCGGCGACAGCCTCATCTATCTCATCGACCGCTACCCGGGCAATGGCAACAACCTCTCGGTGTACGACGTCGACTTCGTGCCGCTCGAAGGCGTGCCGCAGCATCCCATGGGCGCGGGGCTGAAGGAGATCGACCACCTGACGCACAACGTCTACGTGGGCCGCATGGACACGTGGGCGCGGTTCTACGAGAAACTCTTCAACTTCCGCGAGATTCGCTACTTCGACATCAAGGGCAAGAAGACCGGCCTGACCTCGCGCGCGCTCACCAGCCCGTGCGGCAGGATCCGCATCCCGATCAACGAGCCTTCGGACACCAAGTCGCAGATCCAGGAGTACCTGGACGCGTACAACGGCGAGGGCATCCAGCACATCGCGCTGTCCACCGAGGACATCTTCGGGGCGGTGGAGAAGCTGCGCGGCCAGGAAGTGAAGTTCCTCGATACGCCGGACACGTATTACGAGCGTATCGACACGCGCGTGCTCAACCACGGCGAGGACCTCGAGCGCATGAAGCGCAACAAGATCCTCCTCGATGGTGAAGGCGTGGACAAGGACCACCACGAGGACAAGCTGCTGCAGATCTTCACCGAGACGGTGATTGGCCCGATCTTCTTCGAGATCATCCAGCGCAAGGGTAATGAAGGCTTCGGCGAGGGCAACTTCAAGGCGCTGTTCGAGTCGATCGAGGCGGACCAGATTGCACGCGGGGTTATCTAGGAAAAAACATCCGCCGATCAACGCGGATCAATGCCAATGAAAAACAACTACCTGTCCGGGTTTGGAAATCATCACGAGAGCGAGGCCGTGGCCGGGGCGCTGCCGGTCGGCCGCAATTCGCCGCAGAAGGTGCCCTTCGGCCTCTACGCCGAGCAGCTTTCGGGATCCGCTTTCACGGCGCCGCGATCAGAAAACCGCCGCAGCTGGCTTTATCGCCTGCGTCCCTCGGCGATGCACTCCACTTTCGAGCGCATAGATGATGGCCGGTTACGCACGGCACCTTGCCGCGAGGCCGAAGTTTCGCCCAACCGATTGCGCTGGTCTCCGCTGCCCGCGCCGCAGGCCGGGACGGACTTCATCGCGGGACTCTTCACCTACGCGACGTGTGGTGATGCGTGTGCGCAGAACGGCACGAGCATCCATCTCTATTGCGCCAATACGTCGATGCAACGCGTGTTCCACGACGCCGACGGCGAGATGTTGCTGGTGCCACAGGAAGGCGCGTTGCGGATCGCCACCGAAATGGGCGTGCTTGACGTGGCGCCGGGGGAAATTGCATTGCTTCCCCGCGGGCTGCGTTTCCGCGTCGAGCTCGCCGCCGGTATTGCGCGGGGCTACGTCTGCGAAAACCATGGCGCGCCTTTCCGCCTTCCCGAGCTCGGACCCATCGGGTCCAACGGGCTGGCGAGCGCACGGGATTTCCTTGCTCCGGTCGCGGCCTTCGAGGACATCGAGAAGCCGACCGAAGTCGTCGCCAGGCTCGGCGGCCATCTGTGGCGCGCGTCGTATTCACACTCACCCCTCGATGTGGTCGCCTGGCACGGCAACTACTGCCCGTTCAAGTACGACCTCGCGCGTTTCAACGCGATGAACAGCGTGAGTTTCGACCATCCGGATCCGTCGATTTTCACGGTGCTGACCTCACCTTCGGAAACGCCCGGCGTCGCCAATGTCGACTTCGTGATTTTTCCGCCGCGCTGGATGGTGGCCGATGACACGTTCCGCCCGCCGTATTTCCATCGCAACGTGATGAGCGAGTTCATGGGCTTGGTGAAGGGTGAATATGACGCAAAGAAGGGCGGGTTCGTGCCCGGTGGCGCCAGCCTGCACAATGCCATGAGTGCGCACGGGCCGGACTTCGCCTCTTACGAGCGCGCCGTGGCGGCGAAGCTGGAGCCGCAATACCTCGGCGGCACGCTCGCATTCATGTTCGAGACCCGATACCTGCTCGAGCCGACGTCATTTGCACTTTCCCTTCCCACGCTCGACGCCGCCTATGACGCGGCCTGGAGCGGATTTCCCAAGGCACGCATCGAATGAAACTCGCATCCCTGAAGGGCCCCACCCGGGACGGCACGCTTTGCGTGGTGGACCGGGCCATGAAGCGCGCGGTCGCCGTGTCCGGCATCGCGCCAACGATGCAACTCGCGATCGAGCACTGGGATGTGCTGGCGCCGCAGCTGCGCGACGTCGCCCAAAGCCTTGAAGATGGGCACGAGCGCCATGCGTTTTCCTTCACGGAAGCGCTCGATGCCGGCCGTGTGTCGGCTCCGCTGCCACGCGCCTACGAATGGCTCGATGGATCGGCGTACCTCACGCACGTGGAGCGCGTGCGCCGCGCCCGCAACGACAAGGTGCCCGAAAGCTTCTACACCGACCCGCTCATGTACCAGGGCGGCGCCGGCTCGATGATGGGTCCACGCGATCCGATCCGCGCCATCACCGAGGATTGGGGCATCGACCTCGAGGGAGAAGTGGTTGCCATTGTCGGCGACGTGGTGATGGGGTCGAAACCCGCGCAGGCCGCCAACGCCGTGCGCCTGCTCACTCTCGTCAACGACATCTCGTTCCGCCGCCTGATTCCCAATGAACTCGCCAAAGGATTCGGCTTCGTGAACGGCAAGGGCGCGAATGCGCTGGCGCCCGTTGCGGTCACGCCCGACGAATTGGGTGGCACGTGGCGCGAAGGCAAGGTCCACCTCAAGCTGCTCTGCGACGTGAATGGAAAGCGCCTCGGCGACCCGAACGCCGGAGTTGATGCGACTTTCAACCTGTTCGAGTTGATTGCCCATGCAGCGAAGACGCGTGACCTCGCAGCGGGAACAATGATCGGCACCGGCACCATCTCCAACCAGGATCGCGCCACCGGTTATGCGTGCTTGATGGAGGCGCGCCTGGTGGAACAGGTGGAACTGGGCGAGGCCAAGACGCCGTTTCTCAAGTTTGGTGATCGCGTGCGTATCGAGATGCTCGACGCCGCCGGCGAATCCGTGTTCGGCGCCATCAACCACGTGGTGGAAAAGGTCGTCACCCCCGCGTAGGCGGGGGCCCAATTCCATGGCAGGCGAAACGCAACACAAGCTGCGCGGCGACTACAGCCGCATGCGCCCCGACCACACGGTGGACCAGGAGTGGGAGGCGTACACGCTGGAGCAACACGATCTCTGGCGTCGACTCTACAAGCGGCAGGAGTCGCTGATCGCGCGCCACGCGTGTGATGAATTCAACAATACGTTGCAGGCACTGGATTTCAGCGCTGGCATCCCGCGCTTCGACGCCATCAATGCGAAGTTGGGACCGGCGACTGACTGGCAACTGGTTGCGGTCCCGGGCCTGGTGCCCGACCTCACGTTTTTCGACCATCTCGCCAATCGACGTTTCCCGGTGACGGTGTGGCTGCGTGACCCGGAAGAGTTCGACTACATCGTCGAGCCGGACATCTTCCACGACTTCTTCGGCCACGTGCCGATGCTGTTCAACCCGGTATTCGCCGACTACATCCAGGCCTATGGGCGCGGCGGCATCAAGGCACACGAGCTGGGCGCCATCGAGATGCTGGCGCGGCTCTATTGGTACACGGTGGAGTTCGGACTCATCGATACGCCGCAGGGCTTGCGTGCCTATGGCGCCGGCATCCTGTCGTCAGGTGGCGAGATCGCCTACAGCGTCGAGAGCCCCGATCCCAATCGCATCGGCTTCGACCTCCTGCGCATCATGCAGACGCTCTACAAGATCGATACCTACCAGGAAACGTATTTCGTCATCCGCGACTTCAGCGAGTTGTTCGAGGCGACGGCGCCGGATTTCTCGCCGTATTACGCGCAGCTGCGGGGACGCGAGACCTTCGCGCCCGCGGTGGTGCTCGTCAACGACCATATCTACCACCGGGGACTTGCCGCAGCGCGACTCGCCTAATTCTTCAGTCCCAGAGTGAACTCAAAAAGTTGCGCGGAGAGTGAGCCGGATGGATCTGCGTGCGCTTTGGACGGGAGAAGGTTCAGGGTCGATTTAGCCTGTGGCGACATCGCATATCATTAAGTAGACCGCCTCTGCGCTGCAAACACATGCCTCTAATCGTTCTCACCTATCACTCGCACAACATCGCGGGTAACGACTATCAGAACAATGATCACGTTGCTTTTGCGGCAGATCTCGAGCTACTCCATTTGCAGGGATGCGAGATCGTTTCGCTGAAGCGGATTGTCGACGAGATGCTGTCCAGGCGGCTAGGCGGCAGCAGATCGCTTGTTGCACTCAGTTTTGACGATGGACCGATTTTCGACGTGGCCGATTTCGAGCATCGGGAATTTGGCCAGCAGAGGTCATTTTTGAACCTGTTACGAGATTTTCAGGGTCGGCATGGCGATCAAGCGCAGCCGGACCTTCATGCGTCTAGTTTTGTCATTGCGTCGCCGGCGGCTCGGCTGGCAATGCAGCGCTCCCCAGACTGTGGTTATCCCGATCAAGGCGAGTGGTTAGGGGAGGGGTGGTGGCGGGATGCTGCGAACTCAGGCCTCATGTCCATAGAAAATCACAGTTGGGATCACGTCCACCATACCGTCGCTGACGCTGATGCCTCGCCCTCAGAGCGAGACAATTTCCATGTCATACAAACGTATCCTGATGCCAATAGACAGATACGTGTGGCTGGTGAGTACATCTCCGCGCGAGTTGGAGAGTGCGAGATGTTCGCCTACCCGTTCGGCCATGCGCCCGACTACCTGGTCAATGACTACTTTCCCAATCGAGGGTATGAGCACGGAATGGTCGCCGCTTTCGGAACTGAAGGTCGAGGAATCAGTTCCTCCGATACACACTGGAATATCCCGCGTGCTGTTTGCGGGCACCATTGGCGAACATCTGAGGAACTACGGTGCCTTATCCGCGAGGCGCGAAGCACGGCCTAAGAAGTCCTCAGCTTCGAATCGGAATATTTTTGGGGTCCACAGCCCCAGTCGCCAAGCCACGAATTGACCCGACGTGGCGAGCACCCCAAGTCCATACCGCACAGATCGCCTAAATCCTATGGAGCTGGAGTCTGCGTGGTAGCTAGTGGGACATGAGATTTCTCCGATTCGCAGTTTCCGCGCCACCGCTTGTGCCAACAACTGATTGTCAAAGACGAAATCGTCTGAATTAGCTAAGAGCGGGAGATTGAGAATTGCGCTCCTCGAGTATCCTCTGAAGCCGGTATGGAATTCTGAGAGCTTGCTGCCGAGAGCCAGATTCTCGAAAAACGTGAGCGCCCGATTGGCAACGTATTTCCAAGCGGGCATTCCGCCTTCACGCGCAGTTCCACCCAATATTCGCGATGCCAGCACCATGTCGTAAACACCCGACGCGACCATTGATGCCATCGCTGTTACAAGTCGAGGCTCATATTGGTAGTCAGGATGAAGCATCACGACGATATCCGCGCCCGCGTCGAGCGCCGCGGCATAGCAAGTTTTTTGGTTGCCACCATATCCCTGGTTCTTATCATGCACGATGGTGACGATGCCCAACTCACGCGACATTTCAGCGGTCCCGTCATCCGATGCGTCGTCCGTGAGGATCACCATGTCGACAATGTCGTGAGGAATCGCCTCGTGTGTCGCACGCAGTGTCCGACTAGCGCGGTAGGCAGGCATCACGACCGCGATCTTCTGATTATTAAGCACTATTCGAAAACCCAGTAGCGGCTAACAACATAGCCGATTGGCACCACGAGTCCAGTAGCAATCAGTTGGGCTGCGGCGTAGTGGACGCCGACACCACTTTGGAGAACCCAAAATATGGCGGTATTCAGTCCAAGCAGCGCTCCCGTGGCGGCGACGAACCGAATCGTCGCTGCGCGGTGCGGTTGCGTGCTACGGAATGCTAGGAAATAGTTGAGAATGTACTTTACCAATGCACCAACGCAGAACCCAAGCGCCGATGCAGCGGTGGGCTCGATTCCTCCGGCCTTGATCATCGCAAACATGGCGACGTAATGACTACCCGTCGACAAGAGGCCCGACGCGATGTAGAGGCCGAATTTGCCGATATGTGAGTTTCGCCACTGACTGCTAGTTTGCATTTATGCAGCGCACGGCAGACAACGCGGCTGTGGTTACCACTATGACATCAACGGCATCCGGATACGTCGTCTCGACAACGAGATGCCACCTGCGCGAAGCTGCATCCGTGGCGGCGGAGGCTAGAAACAGCGCTGAAAGGCGATTCGACGCTCGCGCGTCGAGCGGCACGTCGTTCACTTCGGCGGTCAATATTCGGAAGTGCTCATAGTCACCTAGCACGTTCGTTAAAAGCACGGCGTCCCCAATCTTTGCCTCGAACCTAAACTGCTTTCGCGATCGGGCATGTCCGGTCGGTCGACGAGGGAGGTAGGTGTCCCCTACTGCCACACCAATGCCGTTGCCCGGGTCTATCGCTCTGACTTCATCAGTAATTCCCAGCGAACCCGTCCAACACTTGGGCTCCATATCGACTGCCCTCCAGAACGCGCGTGTCATTCCAGCTAGCCTGCGATCCGACTGAGACGCGGCAAGAACGGCGTTTGCGCGTCTGTTGCAAGCAAACAGCGCGTCGAGCCCGATATCTTTGTCTATCACATATGCAAGGTGCCCGTGAACGCTCGTAAGCTGATTCATTGAGCAAAGCTGCTTGCCCAGTTGCGCGTGTGCATGTGCCGGGAACCAGACGTCGCGGAAGTCGTACTCTGGTGTCATTTCCTTGATATCAAGCAAGGTGTGAGGGAGGCGCCCTTCTCCGCTTCGCACGATGGTGGCCATTCCGAACATCGCGCTGACAGATATCGCGAGCACTATTGCAATTCCCGGCGTGAAGAATGCTTCCCATCGGCGGAACAATGCCCACAGCCCTAGGGCGACAAGGGCTGCGGACGCTGGCGCCAAGGTCCATGCGAATTGCACTGGCGTGGTGGGACGCAGTATCGCAATGAATACAGCGAATGTAGCCAGGGCAATGCACATCGAAACAAATAATCTTCGTACACGCGCGGTCGTCATAACTCCGGCAACTACGGACAACACAATCACAACAATTCCAACAGAGGCAGCGGCCCAGGCGGGCCATTTGGCGATGTACTGCAAGATCAAGTGGGGGCCACCATACAGATACCCTAGGAGGATCGCCGGTGCGTTCGCCGCATTGGCGAGCGAAACTTGATCTTTTACGTAGCCAGTTGCCGCAGTCCAGTCCGCAAACGAATTCGAAACCTGGCTGGCGATATACGGCAGAAATGGGATGCTGCAGCCAATTCCGAAAGCAGCCACCGCCTTAACCTTGAGCGCCCGAGGACAGTAGAAGTGAAATGCGATCGCGACAAAGATGAGCGATGGCAGCGTTGTTGGGTGGACATGGAACGCCAAGCCGGCTGCCAGCCCCGAAATGCCAAACAGGACGACTGGAAACTTACAACGTTTGGTATGCAGCGCGAGCGCAAGTATTGCAAGTATCGCAGCGGAAGATGCGTTGGGATTGAGAAATACCAGTTGCTCAACTGTATTCCAAGTTGGCAGCGTAAGCGCGACTGCCCATAGCAGGCCGAAACGCCTATCCAGCAGTTTTGAGCCGCATAGATACGCCAGCGGAAATTTCAATCCGCAAATTGCGCCGATGAATATGGCAACCGCAAGCCAACTCTGGTGGAGCCATAAGGGTAGAGCGGTCAAATAAAACCAAACCGGGCCTACATGCAACACGTTACCCAGCGGCGGGCCTTCGAGTGGATATGCTATGGCGTTACGAATTTCGAAAGCGCGCATCAGCTCATCGGCGGTATCCGTATTTGGCACGCTCCATGCGTAGCCCGCTGTGTAGGTCGCCATCAAAGTAGCGACGAGCGCGAGGTAAATCCAATCGCGCGACTCACTGCCAGGGTTCGTGCTGTCGAAGCTAGAACGGTCCAATGCGGGAGACCGATGCAATGAGGTCACGTTGCGCCTCGTCTGACAGTTGCGCGAACCATTTCACGATCAGATTGGGGTGTTCAGTCCGTTCATAGCCAGCGCGCAGATCGACTGCCATCGCCTTGGCGTCTCCGCAGTAGCCGAACCAAGCGGTGCAATCAACGAGCTGAGTCGCCGCCGTTGCCATCATCATCTGGGCCACGCCGCCAAGTGCGCGACACTCAATAAAGTCCCCCTTTTGCAGGCGACGATAGAAATTCGCACGAACGCACATTCCACCCTCGAGGTAAACATCGTCAAATTTGATCCAGTTGCAAAAACCCACAGTCTCGAAGCAACTGTCGGGCCATGCGTAAGTCGCGACATATTGATGCCACGCACCGAGCGGCGTCGAAATTGAGAGGGCTCCCTCTTCCCGCGGGACGGGAAATGGAGCGCCAAAAGACTCCTCGAACAACTTGCTTGCCAAAGGAGCGGCATTTTTCGATTCAAAAATTTGAAGGCGGTCGCGTAGTGGCATGGTGGAATTCCACGGGTCGAGACTTTGGTGTTGGCACAGAGCGACAAAATATACATCGCATTTGCTTTCTGCTCTGTAGCGCCGGTCGCCTCTAGGAGACTTAAAAAGATATTTTCTAAAATCTAGCGCGATAGCGAAATTCGCTCGGGAGCGACGAGGACCCTTCTGCTGCCCTCCCGCGAGCGCATCTTTCGATCAAATACACGTTTATTTATAATCCACTCGGACCAATTAACACAATTAGATTTGGCACGATCTACGCTAGTCCGTCTCCGCGACTGTTCGCACAACTCGTGGAGATCAATATGAACATTAAGGTGAAAGTTGTTATCGCCGCATTGGCTGGCCTATGCGCAGCGTCCGCATCGTTGGCGGGATGGAAAGGTGGCGATTTCACTGGCGGCGTCGAAGCTATCAAGGACCCTGAATGCATCGACACAGCGTCCTGGGCTCAATTCACCGTAGGCGGTCAATACAGGGATTCTGGAAACGGTGTGCCACTCGGGGAGTGGTCGATGCTTACTCGGTGGCAGGGAGCTAACTTTGTTTCAAACAGCGTTACATACGATATGGGGCGATGGTCGGGTTTACACGGCGTGTCCTCATCGGGGCAACGGGGTTATCAAACCGAAAATACAAATGGGACGCCGGGTGTCCAAGTGAAATGCTACGACATCGGCATGCTGATCAATACCTGGAATACGCCACACCGTCCCATCGTAGGAGGGGGATACAACGACATGTGGGGTTATGCGTGGTCGACAAGCTTGCGACCGCGGCCCTTCCTCAAGTACGGCATCGAAACCCACTTGATACTGCAGGCAAACATAGGAGTGGGGACCTTTCTCCCATCACTCGCCAACACGTCCCCGCGGATGACGAGCTCGACTGCAGGGACGGGTCAGACCGGGTTGTTCGCGTACGTTCGAGATACTTCGCATCCATCTTTGCCCCCGATCGCGATCATCGCAGGCGCTTATGACTCTGCGCTCGCCCCAACGTATGCGACCTCCGGCCTTTTAAGTTTTGACTACAACAACCCCCAGACTACAGCGTACGTGAGCGCCCAACCGAACTGGTTCTTACCGGGCCAGACCGGCGACGGCGTGTGGTTTGCGTCCGGACCCATCAGCAAGGCAGCGGGAAACACCCAGCAATATGTCGACACGTACTACACGGACGGCCAGCTATTGGCAGCTTTGGCGCCGATCGATACTGGGGGAAGTCCGGCAATGCCTTTCTTCAGGGCGCACGTTAGTCCTGCCAACATGAGGCAGATCATCACAGAGATCAACGCGTATAGCTGCCCGGCAGGAAGAACGCCCTGCCTACCGACCGGCTATTCTGCGAATCTCGGTGACTACGTACTGGAGTACGCAGGAATCTATGGCGAAGTCACCGTAACTGGCGAAACTGCGCCAGGCGCTTCTTACGACATCAGCCCAGCGATCTGGACAAATAACAACACTGCCAGAAATCAGGTTGGACTCGCAGTGCATGGTTACGGTTTTGGGGTGTACCGAGGCTTTCCGTAAACCTGATGGGGCGCTCGCCTAGCGAGCGCCCCATTGTCATCCGCGTGGATGAACGGCCGTTCGACCGCGCAGCAAGACGCCAAGCCGACACCGCTCCAGCCTAGCACCGGCCGCCGCGAATTCCCGCTAGTCCAATCGGACCCAGAGCGGCTCGATGGTGTTGTCCGCCCGGTGCACCACGGTGACCTTCGAGCGCATCGCCCACGGGATCACCTGGCGGTGCAGCGGCAGGAAGTAGAAATTATCGCGCACGCGCCTGAAGGCCTCGAGCATGATGGCGCACCGCCTGGGGACGTCCATCTCCACTTCCGCTTGCTCGACCAGGCGGTCGAGTGCTTCGTCCCTGTAGCGGCCGGAATTGAAGTCGCCGCGGCCCTTGCCGTCGCGCGAATGGATCACCGGCGTGAGCGTGAAACCCGGATCCACGGCAGATCCACCCCAGCCGTAAAGGTGCATCGAGAGGTCGAAGTTGTCGACCTTCTGGAAAAACTGCGCGCGTGGCATTGCGTTCACCTTCATGTCGATGCCCACTTTCGCGAGCATGCCGGCGATGGCGATGCAGATGCGCTCGTCGTTCACGTAGCGGTTGTTGGGGCATTCGATGCGCAGCTGGAAGCCGTTCGGGTATCCCGCCTCCGCCAGCTTGCGTTTCGCGGCCGCCACGCCGAAGGGCAGCGCACGGGGTTCGAGTTCCGGGTAACTCACGCGCTCGGTCGGGATCATTGCACCCGTGGGCCGCGAGAGTCCGCGCATCACCTGCTTCTGGATCGCCTGGATGTCGATCGCCTGGTAGATCGCCTGGCGCACGCGCAGGTCCTTGAGCGGGTTCCTGCCCTTCACATTCGAATACTTGAGTTCGTCGCGCTCCTGGTCCAGCACCAGGAACAAGACGCGATTCTCTGCGCCCTGGACCACTTTCATTTTCGGATCCGCCTGGAGGCGCGGGATGTCCTGCAGCGGCGGATCGAGCACCAGATCAAGCTCACTGGAGGCAAGTGCGGCCATGCGCGTGGCGTCGGACTTGATCGGGCGATACACCATCTCGTCCACGTTGCCCTCGAAGCGGCCTTCGCGCATTCCCCACCAGCCCGGGTATTTGCGCAGCACGGACACCACTTCCGCCTCGCGCTTGACCAATGTGTAGGGGCCGGTGCCGTTGGCGACGCGCGAGGCAAAGGTCTCCTCGCCGGTCTTGAAGTCCTGCGGCTT
>JBDSMR010000016.1:0-3640 GCA_039915735.1 Usitatibacter sp.
GTCACCAGCAGCATGCCGAAGCCGAGCGTGACGATGTAGAGGTAGGGAAGCGTCGCGGAAAAAAGGAACTTGCGGCGGCGTACCTGCACCCGGTGGATGAAGATCACCGACATCGCGTTCTCGAGCACCGTGAAGGCGAGCGAGCTGAAGAAGAACATCGTGAGCAGCAGCAGTGGCCCCAACACTTCGCGGTGCTCGAGGAATCGGGAGAGCTCAGCAGTCAGGCTGCCACCCTGCCCTGGCACCAGCCAGTCCAGGTAGCGGTTCATCGCCTCGAGGAGCTCGGCGGGAGCCACGAAGTGCGAAAGAGCGATGAGGGTAAGGATAAGGAGCGGGATAAGCGAAAGCAGCGCGTAGTAGGCCACCGCGCCCGCCAGCAGCAGTCCCTGGTTGGCCTTGAATGCCTTGAGCACGCGCCATGAGAAGCGCCCGACGGAACGCGCGGACAGAGTCATTCTCACGTGCCCCGCCTGCGCGCGGCCAGGAGAATGTTCTTGCCCAGCGGCGGTTTCACCACCCCCTCGACCCGCCGCATCGGCGGCACCACCAGGCGGTCGTACAGCGAGACGCTGCCGCGCCGCATGCTGCCGCCCATGAGCGTGAAGTAGATATACCAAGGCAGCACGCCGGCGAAGTCGAAGTAACGCGACTCCACCACCTCGAAACCCGCAGCGGCCACCAGCTTCTCCAGCACCGGGCGCGTGTAGCGGCGGAAATGGCCGACCTCGCGGTCGAAGTCGCTGTAGAGCCACGCCAACGCCGGAACGAAGACCAGCAGATATCCCCCCGGCTTGAGCGCGGCAAATGCCGCGGCAAGCTCCTCGCGCTCGTGCTCGACGTGCTCGAGCACGTTGATATACGCAATCGAGTCGAAATTCTGGCCTGCCTGCCCAGCGCCGAAGATCCCGTTGATCGCCGTGGCGCGTGGCTCGCCCTGCACCGCCGTGGCGAGCATCGGGAACATGTTGGTGGAAGGCTCGAATGCGACCAGGCGCGTGATCGGTCGTTCGAGCAGGATGCGTGTGATGCTGCCGATGCCCGCGCCGACCTCGGCTACTTCCGGCCCGAGATAGGGCGCGAACGAATCCACGATCCAGCGACGGTAGTGCTCAGCGGAGCTCATCGCCTCGAGCTCCTTGCCGGGATAGTGGTCAGCGGCCCCCATCATGTCACCCCGCAGGGCCGGCGAAGTTCAGGAATTGCTCCGGGCTCACGCGGATGGCCGCGCCGGTGGGACACGCGCGCACGCAGGCGGCGCCCCCCTTGAGGTCCTTGCACATGTCGCACTTCACCGCCTTCTTGGGGATGTCCTTCGACTTCGACTTGGGTTCCATGCCAGGCTCCGGGCCCAGCCCGAGCACCAGCCAGGAGAAGAGGCTCGGCGGCTTGCGCAGCGGATCCACCAGCGCCATCTGGATCACGCCGTAGGGGCAGTTCTTCTCGCAGTTGCCGCAGCCGATGCAGGTGTCGTTGACGAAGACTTCGCCGTTGGCCGAGCGGTGGATCGCGTCCGGCGGGCAATCCTTCATGCAATGCGGATGCTCACAGTGGCGGCACGAGGTTGGCACGTGGATCTGCGCGTAGGTGGGGCCCGCCTCGCGGTTCAGCCGCGAGGTGCCGTCGTGTACGTCGGCGCAGGCCTTCTCGCAGTTGTTGCAGCGCACGCACAGCGACTCGTCGATCAGGAGGACGTCGGTGGCTTCGCCCATGCCCTGCTGCATCAGGAACGAGATGATGCTGCCCGGATCGCTCTGCGCCTCCATGGCCGCGTTGGTACGCAGGCGGTCGAGGAAGCGCTCCTCCATGTCCTCGCGCCACTTGGGGTTGCGGGCCAGCACACGCTTGAAGACGTCGGCATCCAGCACCACGGCTTCCGTCGTGACTGCGGCCTTCACCGTCGCCGTGCGCGGGGATTCGCTCAGCAACGCCATTTCTCCCACATAGTTGCCGGCCGAGAGGTACGACAGGACCACCTCGCGCCCGGCGATCATGCGGGAGATCGTTACCGAGCCGCGACGCAGGAGGTAGAGGCCGTCCGGGGCTTCTCCCTCGGAGAACAGGACTTCGCCGCCGCCGAAGGTCTTCACCTTGACGCCGGAGGCCAGCAGTTCATCGAGTTCCGCGGCCGGCAGCATCGGCGCGAGATAGGTACCGACCGCGCGTTTGAGGAACGTATCGTCGACGCGCTTGCGCACCGACTCCACCGAGGCGATGAGCTTCAGCATCGCGCGCCGCGGCGATTCCACCAGCACGCAATCGGACCCCGCGCGCACCGAGTTGGAACGGCGCCGGCCCGAGATAAGGCCCAGCTCGCCGAAAAACTCGCCCGCCCCGAGGATGAACCAGCCGGAGTGCTTGCCTTCCTTGAGCATCTCGATCTCGACGCTGCCGCCGACGATCATGTAGAACGAGTTGGTGTAGTCGTTGCGCTCGAAGATCGGCGCGCCGCGCGCGGGCGCCATCAGCTCGCTCTCCAGCATGAATTCGCGCAGTTGCAGCCGGTTCACGCCCTGCAGCAGCGGCATGTTCGACTGGATGTGGTCGAGCACCTGCGAGACACTCATCTTGTCCGCGAAACTCGCGAACTTGCGCGCCAGCAGCGGCTCGTCCGCCGGGGACACCGTGCGACCCATCGCGAACTCCACCACCTCGTAGCCCTGGTTCATCGCCTGCTTGATCAGCGGATAACCGCCGAGCGCGCCGATGATGTAGAGCCCCTTCACGTTCGATTCGTAGGTCTCGGAGAGCGCGGGAATGGCGGTCTGGTCCGCGCTCGGGAACTTGACGCCGAATCCTTCGACCAGCTTGCGCGGCGCGATGGCGCCCAGGCGCGCGATGATGCGGTGGCATTCGATCACGTCCGGGCCCTGCGGCGTCTTCAGCGCGAACGCAAGCCGCCCTTCTCCCCGCGAGGGATCGACCCTGGCGGGCGACGTGCCGTAGCGGCACTCGATGCGCCCTTCGCGAATCGCCGCCAGCACCAGGGCGAGGTTGCCCTCCTTGCAACGCGCAAATTCCTCGTTGCGATTGAGCAGCACCACGCGGTTGGTCTCGGCCAGGGCCAGGGCGTTCTCGATCGCCGCGTCGCCCGCGCCCACCACCACAATCGTTTCGTCCCGGTATTCATCCGGATCGTCGAGCTGGTACTGCACGCCCTCGAGCTCCTCGCCCGGCACGCCCAGGGTGCGCAGGTTGCCCTGCAGGCCGATGGCCAGCACGATCTTGCGGCAGAAATACGTCGTCCCGGTACGCGTCAGCACCTCGAAGGCGCCATCGGTACCTCGAATGGTGGCGACTTCGCTGTGGTGGCACACGTTGACCTTGCGGCCCGCGACCTCGCGGTTCCACGTCTCGAGGATCGCCTCGCGCTTGCCCGCGGCGAAGGACAGCGCGCTGCGCAGCGGCAGGATCTGCGGCTCCGCCATCACGTGTTTGCCCTTCTGGTACTTGTGGATGGTGTTCGAGACGTGGTCCTCGGCTTCGAGCAGCACGTGTGAGATGCCCAGCTCGGCAGCATGGGCCGCGGCGGACAGGCCCGCCGGGCCCGATCCGATGATGCCGATGTCGTACCAGCGTATCTCGGCGCGCTGGTCGAAGGCGGTGCTCATCTGCGTCTTTCTCCCTGTGGGCCGGCGACGGC